>JBCDHX010000087.1:0-24795 GCA_038749535.1 Bacteroidota bacterium | reverse complement strand
TTGTCCATTCTGTAAGCCTAGCAAAGCTGCTTGCTCAAATGCCGAATAATCGAATCTCTTCTGCTTTTTCTTCTTACTCATTTGTGTCGCTTTTTCCAAAGTTAACTACTTTTGGTTTGACACACTTCTCTGAATACTCCCTCGTCAATTTATCCTCCATCATCTTCTCCTTTCGCCGACTCTTCCTTTTTGCCTCCTCCAAACAACTTCTTGCTCCATAGATTTTTGAGCTTGTCCTTCCGATCTTGCTTGCGACGGGCTTTGTCCATCTGCTGCTCTAGCTCTTGCAGTTCTTCGGGGCTCACACCGTCTTCATAATTTTCTATGTCAAAGGCTTGGTCTTGACCACCAAATAAATCCCGCAACCAACTACCACGTTCTGCTTCCTCTTCTAATAGATCAAAGTCCAAAATATCGTCCGATAAGAAAGGATCACAGTTGATGCGCTCTTGCTCTATCGCACTCAGGCTAGCAAATTTTGCGGTGCGGATGGTTTTATCAGATGGAGCTTTACTTTTGTAAATTTTGCGCATAAATTCACCCCAGATCGGCAATGCCGTACTTGCACCTTGTCCCAGCGATAGTGACCGAAACCGCACAATCGGTAAGTCTGCACCTACCCAAGCTCCGGCTACCAGATTTGGATTGTAGCCGATAAACCAACCATCAGATTGATTCTGAGTCGTTCCGGTCTTTCCAGCGATGTCACCACGCAGTCCATAATGATATTGCAAACGACGCGCTGTGCCGCTATCGACCACCATTTGGAGCATTTCGTTCATCAAGTCAGCATCGCTTTCTTCTAAGATGGATTTCGCTTCCTCTTTTTCATGTTCGTATAGGATATTGCCATTCGCATCTTCTATCTTTTCGATATAGTAGAGCGGCTGATGTTTGCCGCGATTGGCGAAAGTACTGTATACTTGGATCATCTCATATAGCGACCCTTCCATCGCGCCCAATGCAATCGCTGGACCTTCGGGGATGTCACTATTGATGCCCATTTCTGTGGCTAGCTTTCGCACCGGATCGATACCCGTTTGAAACAAAACTTCCACCGTAATAGTATTGATGGATTTGCTCAATCCGCCTGACATAGAGTAGAAGCCACCATATTGACCATCGGAATTTCGTGGCTGCCAGTCGTCCCATTTTGGATAAGACACAAGCGTATTTTGAAAGTAGTTGCAGGGCGCAATACCTTGTCGGATGGCTTGCGCATAGACGATAGGTTTGAAAGTAGAACCTACTTGACGGCGCGATTTGACGTGGTCATACTGAAAATAAGCATAGTCGATACCACCGACCCAGGCTTTAATTTGTCCGCTTTGCGGCTCGGCTGCTAGAAATCCGGCATGAAGCAGCGAAATGTAGAACTTGACAGAATCCAGTGGACTCATTTCTTGCTCCATTTGCCCTTTCTCCCAATCAAAAATAATCATATTGACAGGCTGCTGAAAGAGCGAGTCGATCACTTCTTCGCTATAACCTGCTACTGACCAGGCTTTGTAGCGTGCCGATTGCTGTACCGCTCGTTCTAGCACTTTATCACTTTTCCACGGCTGCTTATTCTTCCAATGCTTGTCAAAAGTCGTTTGCAACTTTTTCATGTGCTTACTTACCGCTGCTTCTGCATACTGTTGCAAGTCTGCATCTACAGTCGTATAAATTTTTAGCCCATCCGTGAAAAGGCTGTACGCATCGCCGTTGCGCTTTTTGGTGTTGGCGAGAATGTCGTTGAGGGTACTTTTGATGTGTTCTTGAAAATAAGGCGCTTTGCTTTGCTTTTGCTGTTTGTTGAATTTGAGTTCGATGGGCAGTTCACTCAAAGAATCAACAGCCGCTTGCTCTAGATAGCCGTAGCGTTGCATTTGCTGCATGACAACATTACGACGCGCTTGTGATCGTTCGGGATGAGCTACCGGGTCGTAGCTGGTCGTTCCTTTTAGCATCCCGATCAGGACGGCTGCTTCTTCTACTTTCAACTCGTCTGGTGTGGTACTAAAAAACTGATCAGTAGCGACTTTGATGCCATAGATATTGCGGCTAAAAGGAACGGTATTCAAGTATAAGTTGAGTAAGCCTTCTTTAGAGTAGACCTTTTCCAGTCGGCGTGCGATAAACATCTCGCGTAGCTTATTGATCGGCATGGAGAAGAAGCGGTATCGTTCTCTGGGATATAGGTTTTTCGCCAATTGCTGACTCAATGTACTACCGCCGCCGTATTCTTCTTGTCCCAATAAAATCGACTTCCACACCACTCGTGCTGCCGCTCTCATATCGACCCCTTCATGCTCCATGAAACGAGCATCTTCTGTCGCGATCAAAGCATATTGGACATAAGGAGACACTTCTTCGATGAGCGCATCCGTCCTATTTTCGATGAAATATCTCCCGATCAATTGTCCATCAGCAGAGTAAACTTCGGAGGCATTGTGATTGTCGATGCGGAGGAGTTCTTCTTGACTTGGAAGACTGCCAAACGCCCCAAAATAGGTCAACCCGATCAACCCAACTACACTCAGTACACCCAATGTCATCACACCCAAAACAGAGATTATTATCCACTTCTTGGTCGCCCATTTTTCGGTCGTTTTGCCGCTCGGTAGCACTCGTTTCCACCATTCAATAAAGTTGATGGAGTGATGACGCACTTCCTTTCCCAACAATTCTAGTAATCTCATACAATACTATTAAAAGACAGTAGCTTGGAACTAGACTTATTACCCAACGTCTTTTTTCTCCTCCTGCCCCATTTGGTTTTCGCTTCCCAATTGGTCGAATAGATTTCTCAGGCGATACATTTCATCCAGCGTATCATCCTCGTAAAACTGCAGTTCCGGTATGCGACGCATGTGTCGCTTGAGTCGGTTGCCTAGAGATTGACGAAGTTGTGCATATTGCTCTTCCATCAGCAAAATGACTGATTGTTTGTCCTCAGTGTTGTAGACACTTAGATAAATTTTGGCGATGCCCATATCTGGTGACATCTTCACAGAAGTGACAGTCACTAAAGGCTCTGTACCGTAGATATAAGAACCTTCTTGCTGTAAAATGATCCCAAAATTTCGCTTGATTTGTTCTGCTACTTGTAGCTGTCGCTTTGAAGCCATGCTATGTATATATTATAAGTGTCACGCTCTATTGCAGCGCGATTAAAAGTCGTTGATAAGTCTTGGACTGAGTTCAATAATAAATTGCCACATTTAGTGTTGGTAGATCGTTCAGAGATCGCTATTTATAATACGCTCTCTCCTGAACGACCTCCCAACAGTGGCAATTTGTTCATTTCACGTTACTTAGGAATGATAAAACTATAATTTCTTCGCTTACTAACGCAAAAGCTATGCCAAACATTCCAAAACGCAAGAAATTTTCAGCATTCAGTAACATTCTATTGTTGCGTTGAAAGTGGTTGTTTTTATTCCTCCAAATCTACACTCGGATTCCAAAAATGTTTTTCAAAGTCCACAACTTGCAATTTTTCAATTTTCACGCCTTCTTGTTCTAATAACTCTTGCATCATCGTCGGTGTCGGAAAATGTTTCGCGCCCGTCAAGATGCCTTTGCGATTGACGACGCGATGTGCCGGAACGCCTTGTTCTACCAAAAAACTTTTGTTGAGTGCCCAGCCGACCATCCGCGCAGAACCCAATGCTAAATAGTCTGCAATCGTCCCATAAGTAGAAATGCGTCCGTAAGGAATCAATTTGGTCACTTCGTGGACGCGCTCGACGTAGGTTTTTTCCATTATCTGATATTTTTACTATTGCATCACATCAAAGTAACCTCGATCTTTGTTGCAATGGTAATTTTGGACATTCCGAAGAATTAAATTATAGGTTTATTTAACAAACATACTAGCTCATTTCAAGTTTACTGAGCCTTCAACACAACACAATCATGCAATCACAAACACTTGTTCCCTTCTCCATCAATGCTCGACCAGATAGCCTGAAAGATACAAATTTTGATCTCATCGTCATCGGTGGTGGCGTCACAGGATGTGGTATTGCTTTGGATGCTGCGAGTCGTGGTCTGAAAACATTACTCCTAGAAAAAGAAGATTTTGCTGCCGGTACAAGTAGCAAATCAACCAAATTAATACATGGAGGGCTGCGCTATTTGAAGCAGTTTGAGATCGGGCTGGTGCGGGAGACCGGCACGGAGCGTGCGATTGTTCATCAGTTAGCTCCCCATTTGGTGCTGCCGGAGAAAATGTTGCTACCATTGATAGAAGATGGCACGTATGGCAAGTTGGCAACTTCTTTTGGGCTAAAAGTATACGACGTGTTGGCAGGCGTAAAAGGCAAAGACAAGCGTCGAATGCTCAACAGGAACGAAGCTTTATCAGAAGAGCCACTTTTGAATGATGACATTCTAAAAGGCGCAGGTTTCTATGCAGAGTACAGAACAGATGATGCGCGGCTGACCATAGAGTTGGTGAAGACGGCTGTGCGATATGGCGCACAAGCGATGAACTATACGAAAGTCGTCGATTTCGTCTACAATGATGCAGGCAAAGTAGAAGGTGTCGTCTGTGAAGACCAACATAGTGGAGAAGAATGGACTGCCAAAGCCAAGCAAGTGGTCTCGGCTGCAGGCCCTTGGGTGGACAAGATGCGCAAAATAGATGAGTCCTTGGAAGGCAAGCGATTGCATCTGACAAAAGGCGTACACGTCGTCGTCCCCAATGAAAAACTACCGATCAAGCATTCTGTCTATTTCGATGTGCCGGATGGACGGATGATGTTTGCGATCCCAAGGGGAAAAGTGACTTATATCGGAACAACGGACACGACTTATGAAGGCGACCTCAATCGAGTTGTCGCTACTTATGAAGATGCCAAATATCTCATAGAAGCTGTCAATCAAGCTTTCCCGACTATCGAGCTGACCGTAGATGATTTAATTTCCAACTGGGCAGGGCTGCGACCACTCATACATGAAGATGGGAAATCGCCTTCTGAACTCTCTCGGAAAGATGAAATTTTCACCTCGGATACGGGACTGATTTCCATAGCAGGCGGCAAGCTGACTGGCTATAGAAAAATGGCACAACGCATCGTCGATATCGTCCTCCGCAAGCGCGATGACTTGCCTTACAAAAATTGCTTTACCAAGACAATTGCTTTGACACCGGATTCTTTCAAAGATAGTGTCGAAGTAGCTGATTACATTGAATCGCTGAGTGATCGTTTAGAAGAAATGGAATTGACAGACTATCACGCTTGGTATCTGACGACCATCTATGGCAAGCAAGCCGAGCAGATTTTGGTGCGATATGAAGAAGAAGATTCGAGCTTAGATGCAGATGTTCGTTTACAGCTAGCAGAAGTCTGGTTTACGACGCATTATGAAAGCGTGCAGTCTTTGAGTGACTTTTTTGTCCGTCGTACAGGACGTTTGTATTTTGATATTCACAGTATTGCGCCTGCAAAAGATTTAGTCGCTAATACCATGCAAACTTACTTAGGTTGGGACGATACTCGGCTTGTCAAGGAGCAGGAAACTTTACAGATACTGGTACATGATGCGACTCACTACTATGAAGAGGAGTTAGTATAATTGACTGTTTATTTTTCATACTTCTTGCTAACAACTATTCGCGCATACTTTTCGTTTGGATAATACTTCTAAAAAAGATGTTCTATGCGCCGAATTAGCTTACTTCTGGGATTGTGTTTGAGCTGCTTTGTTTTGCAAGCTACCCATTATCGTGCCGGAGAAATCCGAGTCGAGCAAATCGGTGATTGTAATGAGTTACGCATTCGGGCGACCATTATTACGTATACTAAAGAAAGCCGTCCAGATGCGGATCGACAAGAGTTGACGCTTTGCTGGGGGGACGGCACTTGTAGCATTGTCCCCCGTGTCAATGGCCCACTCAATCGAGGTGAATCCATTGGCAATGACATCAAGGTCAATCGCTATGTCGAAGAACACGTCTATCCCGGTCGCTCGACTTACACATTAACGATGACCGACCCCAATCGCATCGGCAATATTTTGAATGTCAATGCCCCTTTTTCCGTCAATACGCCTTTTCACCTCAATACTACCTACACCTTCCTCAATCCACAATTTCAAGGCTGCAATAGTACGCCTGAGCTTCTTCAGCCGCCCATCGACATCGCCTGCCTAGGACAACCTTTTCAGCACAATCCCAATGCTTTTGACCCCGATGGAGATAGCTTGTCATATACCCTGACTGTTCCTTTCGAGGATGTAGGCAGACGAGTAGGACGCTATTTATTTCCCAATGACATCATGCCGGGTGCTGATAACAATCTGACGATGGATCCGATCACCGGAGACATTCTTTGGGATGCGCCTCAGCGTGCCGGCGACTATGTGATCGCCATGTACATCATAGAATGGCGCAATGGGATTCCGATAGATACGACGCTACGCGACTTGCAGGTTTCTGTCTTTGAATGTGAAAACTTGCCGCCCGAGTTGGAAGTTCCGATAGAAGAAGTTTGTGTCATCGCCGGAGAAGTGATTGAGTTTGATGTAGTGGCGACAGCGCCTTTGGTAGAAGTCGATCAACTGGTGCAGCTACAAGCTTTCGGAGGGCCGCTAGAAATAGATGTAGCACCTGCTACCTTCGAGCGCAACAATCGTGACTACGAAGAGCAACCCGTCACCAAACGATTTAGGTGGGAAACCCAATGCGAGCATATTTCTGATCAATTTTACTCTATCGTTTTCAAAGCAGCCGATAATTTTCAGACAGATACAGTCGGTTTAGCGACACTCAAAACGGTGCGTATCAAAGTGGTAGGTCCTCCGCCGGAAGATGTACAAGCTGAAGTTGATCGACAAGAAGTCAGCCTGACTTGGGCGAAACCTTATGCCTGTGAAGTCACTGAAAACGAATACTTTAGAGGATTCTCTGTATGGCGTCGAGAAGGTAGTAATCCCTTCCCGATAGATAGCTGCGAGGGTGGCTTGGAAGGTCGTGGTTATGAGCGATTGACTTTCGATCATCTGGAAATGAATGCCGCTGGAGACCGCTATGAGTACATAGATCGAGGACTGGCGCGTGGCAAAACGTATTGCTACCGGATCTTGGCAGAGTTTGCGCGCCTATCGCCCTCCGGTCAGTTTCCCTACAATCGAGTAGCGAGTCTGCCATCCGAAGAATTGTGTTTGCAACTCGGCAAAGACGTTCCACTCATCACCAATGTCAATGTTTTGGAGACCGATGCTGCACAGGGACGTATCGAAATCGCTTGGTCGAAACCAGAAGTTGAAGATTTAGACACCTTGCAAAATCCTGCGCCCTATCGCTATGTGCTTTTGCGCGCAACAGGCATAGGTGGGACAGATTTTGAGGAAGTTGTCACTCAGGAAAGCGAAAGTTTTGCTGCGGCGAATGATACGATGTTCATCGACGAAAATTTAAATACTACTCAAGTTGCCTATACTTACAAAGTCGAATTTTATGTAGAAAACAATCAACTATTAGGCGAAACGCAGCCTGCCTCTTCTATTTTTCTAAGCTCCTCCCCTACCGATCGCGCGTGCCAACTGAGCTGGCAAGAAGACGTGCCTTGGATCAATATTGAGTATGTCGTCTACCAAATACTGGACGGCGATCGCATTCCTTTGGATACGGTGAACGTGAGTAGCTATACGCATACTGGATTGGAAAATGGAGAGATTTACGAGTACGTGGTACGCGGAATTGGGTCCTATGGCGTCCCCAATATCAAGGACCCGCTCATCAATGATTCTCAAGAAATTACTTGCGTGCCACTAGACAATGTGCCGCCTTGTACGCCTGAGCTGACTGTGGCCAACATTTGTAATGAAGAAGACTTATTGTTTGATATTGGTCTGTTGGATAATTTATTGATCTGGACGCAAGGTAGCGACTGCACCGAACCTGAACCAGTAGCCGAATACCGAATTTATTACGCACCCATAGAAGGTGAAGCGCTTACGTTTATCGGCACGACGACTAGCGAATTAGACACTTTTTTCATCGATCAACCCGGCGAAAGTATTGCTGGATGTTATGCGGTGAGTGCGGTCGACGCCAATGGCAATGAAAGTCCACAAAGCAATATCGTCTGCGTCGACAATTGCCCAGACTATACGTTACCGAATACTTTTACCCCCAATGGAGATGGCGCGAACGATCAATTTATTCCTTATCCGTATCGCTTCATCGAGCGTGTCGAGTTTCAAGTGTACAATCGCTGGGGACAACTTGTTTTTGAAACAGACAATCCTGATTTGAACTGGAATGGACAGAACTTTAGCGGCGAAGATTTGGCAGCAGGTACTTACTATTATACTTGTGTTGTCTTTGAACAACGCGTGGTGGGTATTGTGCAGCGAGATGAGGTATTGAGTGGTTGGATACAGCTGGTGCGGTAGTATTTATTCAGATAGATTCGTCACTCGAACGGGATTAGTTGTAAATTTGGAAAAAACTATATGGGCAATGATAATAGCCAATCCAATATACGATGTCGTCTTTAAGCGACTGATGGAAAACGAGCGGGTCGCTAAGTTTTTCATTGGTACGATGCTGGATCAAGAAGTAGAGTCGGTTGATTTGAAACCGAAAGAGTTTACGTATAGCGATAAGTTGACTGGTATTGCTGTATTTCGGTTGGATTTTATGGCGGTTATCAAAACAGAGGATGGTCGCAGGCAGAAAATTCTCATTGAGATACAGAAGGCGAAGAATCCAATTGATTTGATGCGCTTTCGCAATTACTTAGCGGAGCAGTATAAAAAAGAAGATAAGGTCGATGGCGAAAAGCAAATTTTACCCATCACGACCATTTACATTTTGGGATTCAAAATTCCAGAGATAGAAACGGCCTGCATTCGTGTGGAGCGACAGTATGTTGATTTGGTAGGTGGAAAGTTATTGGAAAAGCGAAGTGATTTCGTGGAGAAATTGACGCATGATAGCTATGTCATACAAGTCAACCGCATCACTGATCGGTACAAGTCGCGCTTAGATAAACTTTTGAGTGTATTCGAGCAGTCCAATTTTATCGATGAAAGCAAGGTGACCAAAGAATATAAACATGATACTGACGAAGAAGATGTAAAGTTGATGACCAATATTCTACATCATACCGGAACAGATCCTGAGACCAGAGAAGAAATAGAGAAAGAAGTAGAAGCTTGGCGAACCATGAATGCGATGTTTGAAGAGAAGGAAAAGCAATATTTGAAAGCACTGAGTGAAAAGGATCAAGCGTTGAGCGAAAAGGATGGACTTATTGATGAACAAGGGAAAGCTTTGAGCGAAAAAGATCAAGCCTTGAGCGAGAAGGATCAAGCCTTGAACAAAAAGGATCAAGCTTTAAGCGAAAAGGATAAACTCATCGAAGAACTCAGAAGACAACTAAAAGAAAGAGAAGAATGACCGACTTATAAAACAGAAAGACCAGATGATTCTTCTCTATAACCAAGCGTTGAAACAGCTAGATGAAACACCCGAAAAGAAAGAAGAAATCATCAATGAACTAAAGCAGCAATTGGCAAAACTAGAGCAAGCATAGCTATTTCACTCCCGCACCAAATCCACCACCCCTTTCAGCACCTCGCTTTTTCCTTCCAGCCAAGAAATCTCTGCTACCCAAACATAGCTTCCATTTACTGCATTCTCGCCTAGCCAAGCGGTATTGATGTCATTAGGATTGGCGTCTCGGACATCGTGTAGTACACTACCCCAGCGGTCAAAAACTTGAAAACTACGAATCAGCGAAGCTCCTTCTATACCTTGCAGATAAAAAGCATCATTGATACCATCGCCATCGGGAGAAAAAGCAGTAGCAGCATAGATGGATTGTTGTCCTTCTACTTGGATACGGATACTGTCTTGAACAGTGCAGCCTGCAGCGTTGGTGATTGCTAAGAAATAGGTATTGTCGCGAAGCGGAAGTAGTGACGGCTGCCAACAATCCGTACAGTCCAACTCAAATTCATTTTGGCTGCTCCACTTGATGGTCGTCAGCGAATCGACATTGGTCTGAAAAGCCAGCTGGAATGGTTTGCCTTGCTGTACTATCAAATCTTCTCCCAAATTCAACTCCAAAGCTTCAGGAAAAGAATCAATATAAATCGAATCACGCAAAGTGATACATTCGTTTTTCGCTTCCACCCAATACCAACCGATCTCACTCACCGCTATACTCGGCGTCTGCTCACCTGTGCTCCAAATCACCCCAGTCGGCGTGATCGGCAAACTCAACTGCGCTTGCTCACCGCTACAATCGAACGCTATATGATTCTGTAAATCAAAGCTTTCATTCTGTGTCAATTGATTGATGTTTGGATCTTCAGGGGCTTGTGTTCCGGGATTATCAGACAACAAATATCCACCCAATCCCAAAGCCAAATTCTCCAAAGTCGCCTGAGTCGATAGCGTTGCTGCTGCATCTGCTACCAATTCTGCTTTTAAGGTAATGGTATTTTCACCAATCAAAATATCCAAATTCGGAATGCTAAAAACAGAACTACTAACGCCACTTTCGATGGTCGCCAATGTAAAAGTATGATCGACGACTTCTGTGATGACAATAGACTCCGGTAGTATGTCCTCCAGAAATCCGCCTGTTTTCCCCTCTCCTGCGCTATTGAAAATAGTGTATTCTATCGTGAATGGTTCACAAGGCACAATATAGTGAGGTGTCACAGTACGCTCAAATCGCATTCGGAAAGCACAAGAACAAGCATCGCTGAACTGACCGCGCGTCACGGATGCTATCGTCTCAAACTCTCCATTGAATTTATTGATTTTGTAAAGCGTCGATTGCTCTATTTCTCCTCCACCATAGGCATATAATTGCCCAAATTCATCAAAAAATAAACCCTCTACCAGCTCACCTACTTTGCGGTGCTGATGATGGGTAATAGAATTTGTACCGATGGAAACGATCTGTTTATTGCGTTTATCATAGCCGTAAAGTGTGCCGTAGACGGGATCAAGTGAAATATCAGTAATCTGAGTAGGCAGCGTTGAGACGACTTGAGTGACACCAGCATAATTTCCTTCTCGCACCAGATTGATAGAATAAATTTCCTTATCCCTACCTTCTGTTTTGTCATAGCCTACGACCACCAATCGACGTCCTTCCGGTGCGACATAGCCTGCCCAATATTCTAAATCCGTCCGCAATGCTTCTGGCACACCTAGGTTATCGACTTGTCCATCTGCATTGATGCGCAGCAGTTCTTTAGTATTGAAATCTAACGCATACAGGTGCATATCTTGAATGCTCATACCTAGACAAGTGTACTGTCGATCTGGCTCGCTGAGTGTGATTTCCTCTGCTCGCAATGTGCCATTTTCATCCCAATAGTTGGCTTCTAGAAAACTACCTGCTGCACTTTGCCCGATGAGATAAAAACGATCATTGCACTGGAAGGCTTGTGCAAAAAGAGCATGAGCAAAGAATACCCAAAATAATATAATCAGCAGCGTTTTCATGAATGATAGAATTGGCTCAGTTTCAATTTAAACCTTTTCTGACAGAACGGATGTGTCATACCGCTAGTTTTGACTAGAAACTTACGCACGCTGATCGACAAAGGTCACTTGATCGTCTTCCAAAATCGGTAGTCGTTTGTAGCGCAAAAAGAGCTGAACAGTCGCCAAAACATCTTTCTCGCAGTAAAAAGCAATACGATCAATGTCCCCTTCTTCCCAAAAAACCCGCCCGACTTGACTGCCGTCAATGTCGTCTTTGGGTGTCGGGAAATCTAAGACCGCCGCCAATAGATTGAGAGAAGTGTAATGTTTGTAATCGCCAAATTTCCAAAGCTCCAGGGTATCCAGCAAGTATTTAGTCTCCCAAGGTTTCTTTCCGGCGATTTGTAGCAAATTAGGGAGGTGAAGTTGATTGGTGATGATGCGGCGACACATATAGGGTACATCGAATTCTTTGATGTTGTGTCCGCAAATGTAGTGTTGATTGGAATCGTTATAATATTGATTGAGCATTTGAGAAAAGTCGCGTAGTAGTTCGGATTCGTCTTCACTCGCAAAAGATTTCAACCGCAATCCAAATCGTCCATCGCTACTTCTGTACATCACGCCCACAGAAATACAAACAATCTTCCCAAATTCAGCAAAGATGCCAGCCTTGTCTGTATAAGCTGCTGCCGCCTGCTCGTCGGTGATTTCTTCATCATATTGTCGCAAGACAGAGCGTGATTTAAGCTTCCAGAGTTTCTGAAAACGCTCACTCAAATCTTCATAGCGATTTTGCTCGGAGACGGTTTCTATGTCGAGAAAGAGTATTTTGGATAAGTCGATTTGTTCGATCATTGTTCTTAGATATTAGATGTTAGACGGTAGACATTAGACCGATCAATTATAAAACTTGAGTGTCGTCTCCAAAGGGACGATGCGATTTCATGCTGCATAGTCACACCGTCCTTCCGATGAATCAGTACCGCATTCCAGTTTGAGTAATCTAATTCCGATCTTTGTCTGTCAACATTAAAAACTGACGAAGCTGTCGTGCCAATTTAAAATAGAATACGAATGGATTGCGAGATACCTCAAGCTCATCAGAAACTGCTTCTGCTATTATTTCCATCGGCTCACTATCGCTCTGATGATGAGCAGTAGATTCATCGGAAGTAACTTCCTGCCGCAATGCCATTTGCGTCAAAACTTGAGCAGCAATTAGGTCATTGACTAGCTGAAATTCTGTAGCTGTATCCGGCTTTTGACTCTTCTTTTTGTTCATTTTCAATGCTGTGTAGTCCTTATTGAAAACAACTAATGGATGATAAAAGTTAAAGATAAATTGCTCGCCTTTCTTACGTGCGAATAAATTCACACGCTCTAGATGATTTATGTTTTTTACGTGAATTTCGTGTATATAAACGTATCTTCTCTCCTCGCTCTCTCAACTTTCCCTACTCTCCTAGATTTGCAATTTCATACCCATTCAGAAAATCCCTAGTCTGCATCCGTTTCCGTCCCGCCAACTGCAGCTCCAACACCTTGATCCAGCCGTCTTGTGTTGCTATTTTCAGTTCAGATTTGTTGTCGCTTTGAATCGTTCCGGCTGCTGCTTTCGGAGAAGTCAAATCCTTTTCCGTCCGCAAAATTTTGAGTTTTTTGTCATCCAAAGTTGTCCAAGCTGCCGGATAAGGACTCAGTCCTCTGATGAAATTGTGGACTTCGGCAGTCGGCTGATTAAAGTCAATTTCTGACTTATCATGATACAATTTGGGCGCTTTAGTGGCTAATGTATCTTCTTGTGGAATGGCTTGATCTTCTCCTTTTTCGATGGCTTGTACCGTCTTCAAAACGACTTTCGCAGCTAGCGTCATCATGCGGTCGTGGAGCTCACCTGCGGTTTCATTTTCGCCGATAGGGAGTTTTTCTTGAAATAAAATATCTCCGGTGTCGATTTTGTGCTGTAAGAAAAAACTGGTAACTCCAGTCTCCGTTTCGCCTCGTATGACTGCCCAATTGATGGGAGCTGCACCTCGATATTTGGGCAATAAAGAACCGTGTAAATTAAATGTACCGTACTTTGGCATATCCCAAACGACTTCCGGTAACATCCGAAAAGCGACCACCACTTGCAGATTGGCATTGAGGGCGCGTAGTTCTTCGATGAAGGATTCTGCTTTGAGATTCTTGGGTTGTAGTACCGGAATATTTTGCTCGACCGCGTACTTTTTTACAGCAGATTGTAGCAGTTTTTTATTGCCGCGTCCACCATACTTATCTGTAGAGGTGATGACGCCGACGACATTGTAGCCATTCTCCACTAAAATTTGCAAAGAAGACACTGCAAAGTCCGGCGTCCCCATGAAAACGATGCGCAAATCGCGCTTTTCTATTTGATCCATTCAAAGTTGTTTGGTAGTTCATCATAAACGGCAATATCACTCAAACCACGCTCACCACGATTGTCGGAAAGCAGTATATCACCATACGGCTGATAGTTCGCCCAAGGAGTCGCAAAGGAAGGCAAGCTGTCACTAGCATTACGATAAAAATCCCATTGTTTGATTAAGCTATCCGTCGGCGTCACATACACCAAATATTTGTTTTCAGGCGTGTCGCCCACTTCCTCAAAAGTCAATGCTAGAACTTCTGCTGCCTCTCCTGCACTCGTTGTATCTTGCCCCTCATAAGTCAGTGTCACGCCACTATCTTTGAGTTTGAAAGGCATCACCAGCCAATAGCTATCATTGATCCAAATGCTTTTGCCGCGTTTAGTGTAATACTGAATGGAATCGGCTTGGGTGTAAGGCTCGCCATTTTTATGGACGACACCTTCGCCATCTTGGTGCACATTCAGAAAGATCGTCAACTCATCCGATGGCAGATCAATCTGTACATCTCCAGTCTGTTTGTCCCAAAAAAGGTCACGTCGCCCAAAGAAATTCCAAGCGATATAACGAGTATTGTCCCAAGCGGCGCGTCCGCCCATAGCTGTCATGACTTGATCGGTGATGTCGATGGCTTGCTCGTCTGAGTCTGCTTCGTTAAAGCCTTCCATCGGTGGATTACCGATGATAGGTGCTTCTCCGGTTATCGTTTCTGTTTGGCAACTAAAAAGAAGCGCAATGAAAACAATAGAAAATAAATATTTCATTTAGGTGTGTTTAGTAGTTTTTTATTGAACTCAGACTTAACCTGTCTTGTAGAAAAAATCAAATGTACATCATATCAGGACATCATTTGTGCTTGATAGACCGACATATATTTCGCAATGTATTTCCCGATGATATCAAATTCAATGTTGACGACCGTACCGACTTCAAATTGCTTAAAATTGGTGTGTTCGTAAGTGTACGGGATGATGGCGACGCTGAAATGATCGTCTGTGGGATTGACCAAAGTTAGGCTCACGCCATTGATACAAATAGAGCCTTTATCCACTAAAATATGCTCCAAAGAAGGCTGATACTGAAAGCGATAATACCAGCTTCCATCTACACTTTCCACACTGATACAAGTAGCGGTACTATCGACATGACCTTGTACCATGTGACCGTCTAGACGTGCTTGATTGAGCATGGCACGTTCTAGATTGACCAGTTTCCCGACTGTCCAATCTCCCAAATTGCTGCGCTCTAAAGTTTCTTGTATCGCCGTCACGGTATGTGTTTGCTCATCTTGTGCAACTACTGTGAGACAAACACCATTATGCGCGACGCTCTGATCTATTTTCAAGTCTTTTGAAATATCCGAAGCGATGGTAAAATGAACATTGCTGCCTTCTCGTTCGATGTGTTGGACAGTACCCAACGTTTCTATGATGCCTGTAAACATGAATGTGCTGTTTGTTTTTTATTGGTCTGAGTTCAATAAAAAATTGCTTCCGATTGGAATTGGAAGCAATTTATCTGTCTTACATTACTAAACAATCTTCACCAATAAAGTTGTCCACCAGCATTAAAGCTGTGTTAAACCAAACATTATCAACGACTTAAAGACGAGTTAATTTGTAAATTAATATATTTGCGTGGCTGAATGAAATATCATCAATCGGAACATTCAGTTCTTACAATATTAAAGACACCAGCCTATTAGCTCGCTGGGTCACTGCAATTTTAACGATAGATCTATCTGTTCTGTCACTTACTATCGGATTTCCCAGCTACACAACAATATAACAATAGACGAATGTATTAGCATTCGTATCATTTGAACTGTCATCAATTGATGTGCCATAGTGCATGTCAAAAAGTGACCAATCAGTCGTTTCATCGTTTAAATACAAATATAAACAAGGGTATGAAAATCTTGACCTTCCTCTTCGCTGTCTTATGCAGCACTACACTTACTGCTCAAATGGACGCTATAGAATCTTTCTTCGAGAAAGAAGCACCTGAGTTTCAAGTCAATATCCGACCGGATGCTGCCGGAAACGGACAAGCTGTGCTAGAAGTTTATTATACGCATAGTAGAGCAACACAGCTGGAAGTCTCTTTTTGGATGATAGATAGAGGAGATCGCCGCCTCAATACAGGCGACAAAAAGCTGATCGGTCAGCTGCAAACCACTTCGAATCGACAGCCCGTCACTTTGGCAATTGACAATCTAAAAGATGGTGATTTTTATGGATTTGGGGTTGATTATCGTCGCCCGTCCGGTCTCATCACACGCACTTTTGAGTCCAAATACATTCTAGATGGCTACCAACATGAAGGTCGTCCCAAAGAAGCAGTCACGCAGCGAACAACAGAAGTAAAACAAACGCCATCTACTTCCGAATTTTCGGCGAAAGAAGTCGCGCAAGTCCAAAATCCTTGTACTATGCCAAAGATCAGATTGGCGATCAGAGAAACAGGCTACTGCCAGGATGAAAATACACCAGCCTTATTGATTCAAAATAAAGTCAATCAAAACTGGCAGTTTACGATAGAAGTACAAAACCAATATGGTTATTGGCAGTCCATGTATGGTAGCGACCGTCGGCTGAGTGCAAAGGGAGCGATCACACGCACAGAGCCTTTGTGTTTATTGCAAAATGGATTGCATAATATCCGTGTCCGCGCTTGGGGTGAAAATTGCGAAACGCCTGTCGTACAAGCATTACAGACTCCTGTCCGTATCCGCACTAGCACCAATATGACCGCCAAATCCATCGATGAAAAGCAACCCCATGAATATAATTTCCTACCGAAACAAAAAGTAAACTTGCCGGATACTTGTGTCGTCTTGGGTGACGCGGTTGTCCGCAACGGAAAAATCAGTGGCTATGTGCAGTTGGATAGTCGTTCGCCTTGCGCGCGTTTCGACCCCTATGTTGTCGTACGCTATGTGTATCCAGGTTATCGCGATATTGCATTAGAACCGATGCGATTGATAGCTGGCGAGAAGTTGGATTTTGACATCGAATTGAATACGCAAGATTTGAGTCGCACCATCCACCCAATCAATGTGCTGACATACATTCCTATTCAAGGTAGCCAAGAAGGAGAATTGGTCAGCGCATTTTGGATACGTCCCGAAAATCAGTCAGCCAAGCAGCCTTTGGCAACAGATATTCCTGCGCCACCTAGTCAACCTGAAATAAAAGAAGACCCTCAATCACGAGAACCTGCTGCTTACAGCTATGACAATACAACCATTGATGAGTCATCGACCGAAGTCCCTACTACATCATCAACTACTCCGCGCAAGGTTGTTGATCTGACAAAACCACAAGTCGAGCCTGCAAATACTTACAACGAAAACGACTATACCCTAACACAAGAAGCCAATGTTGTCAGCGTGACCGCAGGCGACCCGAATTGTACACAGATCAGCGACTTGCAGCTCGTCTATGATCTACAACGCTCCAATCAGCCACTGTTTATCTCTTGGTTGAGTCCAAGATGCTGTCAAGAAGAAGGTTGTGAGTATACAATATGGGCAGGTCAGAAACCAGATGAGTTGAGCCTGATGATGAAAGGCTACAAACCCGGCGCAACCATCCGCGAACTCATCAATCCTGATCTTTCGGCAACAGCAACCTACTACGAAATCGTTGTAAAAACGAAGAATGGAACACGCAAAGCAGCTTACGTCATCGGTGAAGGACCAAAGTATGGATACGAAGATATTTTAGCTTATCATGATCAATTCAAAGCACTACAAAGTAGCCCAATTGCTTACGAGCAAACCGTTAATAAAGGAGGCACACAAGCAGCTACACAGTCAAAAGAAGAGAACAGTTTTCAGTGGAAAGCGTCTGCTGAACTACTGACACCGCCTGCCGACTATCGCTACGAGTATGGCACAATGCCGATAGAGCGATTCCAGCCTTGCAAGTATAAAAATGAATTGCATTTGGTCGCCGACGACCCCATTCATACAGGCGATGAGGTCACATTGACGTATGACTACAATCGTCCGGGCTATCAATATACGCTGTATCAACGACCAAAAGGACAGTCTGAATGGTATGTCGCACCGAATACCAAAGAACTACAAGACAAAGCTCAGTTTTATCTGAAAGCCGGACAGTATCACAATGGTGATTATTTAGTGTTGCTTTATAAAACAGACAAAGGCTGGGGCTGCCTATCTGAGACGCAAGAGAATGCTTTTTCGATAGAGGTCAAAGAGTAGAATCAACTGCTAAAATTTAGATAAAAAGGGATGAATATCACTCATTTGGTGTTCATACCTTTTTTATTCGTCCAATATTTTCTGTAGTTGTGTAACTAATTACGTAATTAATGAACAGAATACAACAAATCGGGAAAATGGTGCTAGGTGTAAAGCTCCGAGAACTCAGCGAAAGCGTCACTCAAGATGCGGCAGCTTTGTATAAGTTGTATGGATTGGACTTCAAACCCAAATGGTTTCCCGTCTTTCACATCCTCAAAGAAGACAGCGAAGCGACCATTTCTCAGATCGCTACTGACATTGGTCACTCCCACCCTTCTGTCGTCAAAATCGTTCAGGAAATGAAGAAAGAGGACATCGTCGCTAGCAAACGCTGTGCCGAAGATGGACGAAAAACTAAAGTATTTCTGACTGAAAAAGGAAAAGAGCTAGCCAAAAAAATACAACCTCAGTACGAAGATGTCACCGCCGCTACAGCGGAATTATTGAGTGGCAACACGTACGATCTTTGGAATGCGCTGGAAGAACTAGACTATCTGCTACAAGAACAATCACTGCTGCAACGCGTACTCCTGAAACGAAAAGAACGAGAAGCCAAAGCCATACAAATCGTCCCTTATGAAGCTAAATATCACAACGCTTTCAAGGCGCTGAATCAAGAATGGATAGAGCAGTACTTCAAAATGGAAGAAGCCGATCATCGCGCACTCGATCAGCCGGAAAGTTATATCCTCGACAAAGGTGGACAGATATTTGTCGCGCTTTTAGTAGGTGAGGCGGTAGGCGTTTGTGCTTTGGTCAAAATGAACGACAGCCCTTATGATTTTGAGCTGGCGAAAATGGCAGTATCTCCTAAGGTGCAAGGTAGAGGGGTTGGTTATCTTTTGGGTAAAGCGATACTGGAAGAGGCACGTCAGCGTGGTGCTCGAAATGTTTACTTAGAGAGCAATACTAAGCTCACACCTGCGCTCCGACTATACCAAAAACTAGGCTTCCAGAAGATTCAAGGTATTCCTTCGCCTTACGAGCGATCCAATATTCAAATGGTGGTGGAATTTGCAGAATAGCGTTTACGCTCAATTGAATGTTGCGTTTCTACTATTCTGCACACTCCATTGAAGTAAATCTTACTGCCCCAAACGAACGCCCAAGTCCACTCTCGCGCTCAAGCCCATATACGGACGCACCAAGACATTTTTACTGTCTACCCCTTCTTGCAAAAAAGTCGCGCCAGCATTGATGCGGATGAACTGAAACAGCTTGTGATCCAATCCCAAATACAGCGGTCGATCAATCAAAAATCCTTCCACTACTTCTCCCTGCGTATTTTCTAGTTCTTGCAAGAAAATACCCATCGTCACAGAGGTATTGCGCAGTACTTTCGCTCCCAAAACACTGTTGCCCAGTGGAAAAGCCAAACCTACATAAGGCGATGCAGCATAGTCCAAATCTTCCCAGCCACCATCCAAGTAGATGCCGCTATAACCGATATTCAGCGATAGCATATTGCGCTTTTTGTCTGTCGGATAGTCATCTATAAATTGACTATTGGTCAGTACGAGTACATCTGTATTGAGCAACTGCTCTACTTCTTGATCGATCTGCGTTTGCAATTCTTCGATCAGCCGATTGCGATTTTTCACGCGTCGAGCTTCTTTTGTCAGACTGGTATCTTGCATACTATACTGATCGTCCAAGTCGGCATTGTCGAGCTGCTCCAGTTTTAGACGAACTACCTCAGAGTAAGACGACTGCCAATAACCACGCTTGGTACGGTAAGGCGATAGCACTACATCGGTCACTTCCTGCATTTCTTTCAGCGTTTTTTTGCTGTTCTTGCGCAAGTCTAAGTCTTTGCTGCCTTTCAGATTGACTTCGACATAAGTGTTCATGGTTTGCTGTAAATGCTTCACCAATTCTTTTCGATCACGATCACTTAGATCTTCGTAAAAATTGATCTTGAAATCGTAGCGTTCTGCTGCGCGTAGCGGATAAGGCAAAGTGATGCTCACCTCTCCGTTGTTTTGTCGTTGCCAACTGGATTGATAAAGTACATCTTCTCTTTTGGGAGATAAAATATTGAATTCGACCATCTCGACATCGCTGTCTACATTGCTTTTCACGATCATCGCAGCCTCTGCCGGCAAAGGTTGACCATCGTTGAACCAAGCGCGTGACTGATCGTAGGTAACAGTAGTAAATTGGGCATAAGTAGCGATAGAAAAGCTACAACAAAGCAGCCATACATATAGAAATTTCATAAGTTTTTCCTTTAGTGTTTAAAATGATGGTTCAGACGTAAGGAGTTACTCTAGGTCACTTTGGCAGAACAATTAGTTGAAAACAAATGTGCTTTCTACATCCGAAAATGTGGTATCTTAGCTGTGAGAAGATGCTAGTGCTTGGACAATGTTGAAATAACGAGCTAGGTTCGAAGGTCAGTGGAAGACTGAGTGAGGCAAAAAACATAGGCATAGCCGTAGCTACGACGAGGCTTTTTAACGAAGCACAGTTTTTCAATGCCCCGAAGATAGCCGTCAATTTTAATTTGGTCAAGCACTAGATTATGAAGATCACAAAACTGAGATTGCGCAATCTTAATTCCTTACAAACTACTCGATACATAGAACTGGACTTTACTGCTTCGCCATTATCTGACACCGGTTTGTTTGCGATTGTCGGAGATACTGGAGCCGGGAAGACAACTATTCTGGATGCTATCACGCTGGCGATGTATGGCAAAATGCACCGCAATAAGAATGAGAAGGAGGTGATGTCTTATGGCACGGCGGATAGTCTGGCAGAAGTAGAATTTGAAGTCAATGGTCAGCTCTATCGCTCCAAATGGAACATCTATCGCGCCCACAAAAAAAGCGATGGCAATCTCCAACCTGCCACCCGTGAACTTTCTCGTCTCAATTCTAAGTCTCGCGAATTTGACATTCTACACAGCCGCATCAAAGGTTATAATGCGCTCATTCAAGACATCACCGGACTAGATTATGAGCAATTTTGTCGCTCTGTCTTGTTGGCGCAAGGTGATTTTGCTGCTTTTCTAAAAGCAGAAGCCAAGGAGCGAAGCGAATTGCTAGAGCGCATCACTGGAACAGATTATTACACCAAAATTTCCCAAGCAGCTTATGAGCGACACGAGCAAGAAGCACAGCGGCTGGAACGATTGAGGCAGGAGGTTGAGTTTTTGAATCTATTAGACGCCGATCAGGAAAAAGAAATACAGCAACAGCTTTCTCAGTATCAGCGATATACAAAAGATGTAGAAAAGGATATACAGCAGTTGCAACAACAACTACAGCAGTGGGTGCAGTTTGACAATTGGACGAAAAAATCGGAAACCCTTCAACTGGAGCAGAAAGCTTGGAATGACAATTGGCAATCCAAACAAACAGCATTTCGCCAATTAAAAGCGCATCAGCAAGTCCTACCCTATCAGAAGGATTTGCAAGAGTTGAGTAGTTTGAAGGAAGAACAGTCTAGCGTGACTACTTCTTTAGCCAAACTTAAAACCGAACTGACCAATACTCAATCTCAACAACAAATAGTCAATGAAAAACTGACTACCGCAAAATCAGCACTGGAGCAAGCCAAACAACTTTGGTCAAACCAAGAACCTATATGGCGAGAAGCCGAGCAACTCGACATCCAAATCAAGCAACAGCAACGACGTTTACTTTCAGAACAAGAGACGATCACTCAATTAGAACAAACGACTCAAACGACTCAAACCCAACTCGCCGATTGGCAGCAGCAGCTTACAAAAAAAGAAGCCGAACGATCTAAAGTGCTAGCATGGCTAAATGTACAAATCGACTGGGAAGATGCAGAGCAAGCATTTGGTAAACTGGATGTTTATACGCTAAAAATCAATGAGTTAGAGCAAAAAATTGAGCAACAAACGAGTCATCTGCTCTCTTTTGAATCTACATTGGCACAAAAGGAAAAAACGCTTCAGCAAGAAAAGCGGACATTGAAAACAAGCCAAGAAAAGCTAGACCTACAACGGACAGAATTAGCAAAATACTTGCCCAAAAAAGTCATCAAAACAGTAGAGGAACGACGCAAATTCATCAGAGATTTAAGGCAGCAAATCCAGTCACAGCAGCAAAAGCTAACGCAGCTAGAACAGCTATACGCCCACTTCAAAGAGTACATTGTCCTCCAAAAGGAAAAAGAGACTTTACAAAAAGAATTCACTTCCAAAACGCCCGAAGAGCAAAATCTACAAAGCGCAATCAAGAATTTGACAGAAGAGTTGGCTGTACGCACTCGCCATTATGAACTGGAGCAAGCCACTGCCAATTACGACCGCGATCGACAGCAACTCCAACCCGAAGAACCTTGTCCGCTCTGTGGTTCGACAACTCATCCTTATGTTTTACACGCCAAAGAAACGCAAGTCAATGTCGCTAAGGATCGAATGGAAATGACGCGAAACGACTTATCGACTGCCAATCAAGCTTTCTATGAGATCAGAGAAACACGCCTAAAAATCAACGCTAATATTGAGCAAGTGACTAAGTCTTTGTCTACCCTTCAGACAAGAATCGAAGCTATCAAAATCGAGCTATCTATCACCGAAAAACTGAAAGCAAATTCCATACAGCAGCAACTCAAAACGGAAACACAGCAGTTTCAGGATAACCAAACTCGATTTTCGATCCTAGAAGAACTGGAAGCCCATCTTGGGACTCAAGAACAAATCTACGCCAATGCTCAAGCAGCAGCACGAGAAGCCGACCAAGCGATGAAGGCTGCTTTGGCGACTTTTCAGCAAGATCAAAAGCAGTTGACAAATTTTCAGGCAGAATTGGCAGAAACGGAAGAGAACACCCAAGCACTTGTTACTCAATTTCAGCCTTCTCCTACATCTGATACAACACTTATTGAGCAAATTCAAACGCTCAAAAAATTGTTCTCGGACTGGCAGCAACAGCAGCAACGGCAAGCCAATATAGAGCAATCTATCGCTCAATTGCAACGCCAAATCGAAGTCACTCAAACTGGATTGGAGAGTCAACTCGTACGACTAAAAGAGGTCAAAAAACAGCAGCAGACGTTTCAAAAAGAGCTGGATACTTTGAGTCAAAAGCGACATGAACTGATAGGCGAAGCATCTCCATCAGAACTGCGAACCGCTTTAGCCAATAAACTGTCCAAACAAGAAACTACGCTTTCTATCTATAGCCAAGAACAGTCACAGCTGGAAAAAACGTTGATTCAGCAGCAGAGCCAACAGCAAAATCAGCAAGGACAATTACAATCAATCAGCACCAAAATCGACCATTTATTGACTTCACTGATTGCTCTCTTGGCTCCGCTCGATTTGACGATCGCTACTGCGGATAGCAATCTACTGACGACTGAAAAAGCACAACAAATAGCTGATCTCAAAAAACAATTGGAAGAGCAAAAAATGGCATTGCGCGTGAGGAAAAGTGAAACAGAAGCTCAGTTGACACAGCTAGAAACTCAGATCAATTCTCTATCCTCCAAAACAACAATAGCAGAACGATTGACTGAGCAACAAACTGAATATCAGTCACTTCTACAAACGATAGGTGCGCTCAAAGAGCAATGGGAGCAACAGCAGCGGCGTCTGTCACAAGCAAAAGAGCTACAAGAACACATCGAAAAACAAAAGAAGGAGTACGCTCGATGGCAACAACTTAACGACTTGATCGGAATGCGTAGCGGGAAGAAATTTCGAGTTTTTGCGCAAGGACTGACATTGGAACAGCTCGTTCAGCACGCCAATCGACATCTACAACAACTCAACGACCGCTACTTCATCCAACGTCAAAGCGCAGAAGAACTAGAGCTGGAAATCATCGACCGCTACCAAGCCAATTTTGTGCGATCCATGAGTACGCTCTCCGGTGGCGAAAGCTTTTTGGTGAGTTTGGCATTGGCACTTGGGCTATCTGATCTTGCTGGACAGCAGGCACTAATAAAGTCGCTGTTCATTGATGAAGGATTCGGTACACTCGACCAAGCGACACTGGACATGGCGATTTCGACCTTAGAAAATCTGCAAGCGAGCGGCAAAACGATTGGTATTATTTCTCATGTTCCGGCGCTGAAAGAGCGAATCGGCACGCAGATTCAGATACAGAAAAGAGGTGGTGGGTATAGCGAGGTGAAGGTGGTGGCGTAGTCCATGCAAAAAGACCAAAGTATCATGCGTGATTGGAAAAAATATTGGAAAGGCTTGATTTATTTGATTTGTGGTTTGCTGTTAATCATGCCCTACTCAGAGACTTTCATTATGGAATATAGTGTTTCCAATGGGCAGTGGATCAAAAATTATGCCTTCACCTCTTGGGAGCATTCAGCTGTTGTGATTCCCGTAATTGTATTGCTAACAGCCATCTCTCACATTTATAAAAGGACACCAAAAAAAATCGCGATGTCCGTATTGTTTATTTTAAGTACCCTCGCTTTCCTAGCTGCTCTATTACTGGTAAGTATGCCTATTCAAGATTTTGTACCAAGTTGGGGGCTATTTCTTCTCATTCTACTTTTTCCGATAGTTGCAATTGACACTTTCGTGAAGTGGAGAGAAATAAAAAGGGTAGTGTCACAAATGCGCACCATGATATCTATCCCAGAGCTTCTGCTGCTCTAAATTGTAATGGGCAAAAAAATACTTCAAAGCACCAATATGATTATCTAGCGATTTAGAGAAAGAGAGCGTTTTTCGTACT
>JBCDHX010000086.1:0-25256 GCA_038749535.1 Bacteroidota bacterium | reverse complement strand
GATTAGTACGAAAAACGCTCTCTTTCTCTAAATCGCTAGATAATCATATTGGTGCTTTGAAGTATTTTTTTGCCCATTACAATTTAGAGCAGCAGAAGCTCTGGGATAGATATCATGGTGCGCATTTGTGACACTACCATTAATTCGACCAGAAAGTAGCTCTATATCTTCTTCATACTGCTCGTTCTCCATCAGCACAATTTCGCTCAGCGTTGATAATCCAATGCCCCATTTAGCATTTGGCTTTCGCCCGAAATACACATTGCCACCGACTCGTATGCTCAAGGATGGAAACGAATAGGTCAACACGGTCTCATTGCTGATGACATTGTCTATATCAAAAAGGGAGCGTTGATTGTCGAAATAAGTCAGATCGACGAATAGACCGACTTCTTCATTTAGTAGCCATTCGTAATTGGCGGTGATGCTGCTTTTGATATTGAACGGTTGGATGCCTAGTTTGAGTTCCTGACCCTGTTGTGCAAAAGAGGAAAGCGCAAATAGAAGGAAGGCAAATAGTAGAAGTTGCTTGCTCATAGTTGTTCGATGTAAGAGGAAAGGTCGACTTGACTCCCTAAATTACGATATGTTCATTAATGAGTCAATACGTGAGAACGAATCATCTATCTTTCATAAAGAAATAACTCAACTTTAGACAGTAGAATAAAAGAGCAGGTCTCACGTTTCAAAGGAAACAGTGTATAAAAATCCTAGACTGATGAATCGTATTCTCCTTTGTATCCTCGCCTGTTTGTTTAGTTTTGCTAGTATCGCTCAAATTATAGGCACTAACAGTCAGCCCATCGACGACAATCGCTACAAAGACGTCAAAGGCAGTCCCTATCTTTTTGATGATTGGGAAGCGGCGACCATCTACAATAAAGATGGAAAAGCCATAGAAGAAACACAAATCAACTACAATGCCTTTGAAAAAGCCATAGAAGTCAAAGTCAATCAAGGTTATATAGAACTAGAAGGGAGAGACTATCCCAAGGTGTGCTTACAAAAGGATTCGAGTTGTTTTCGATATAACTTTCATCCCAAATTCAAAGGGCGATATGCTTTAGTTCACTTTCAGGGAGTTGATAATCGGCTCTTCAGCATGACTAATAGTAGAGTCAATAAGCGCACAGTCAACAACGTCGGCAAAACGATCGTGATACAGAATTTCGCTAATGTGACAACCTACTATTTACAGCGAGGAGCATCTCTGAAAGCAATTAAATTGAAGAGAAAAGAGATACTAAATCTGTTCCCGGATAAAAAGGTCAGTCAATTTGTAAAAGCAAATCAACTGAAACTCAATACAGTGGAAGAGGTCGTTCGAGTATTGGCGTTTATAGAAGAGTAGAGCTGGGTTATTTAGAAAAATCTTGACTGCTGCTGTGAAGACTTTTGAAGCTCGACTCTTAGGAATTTCAAACTTGGTATAGTATTCAGCATCTTCTTATTGCTATTTTTTGACGAGCGTCTCACTCACCTGCCAATCCTCACCTACCACTTGCAGCACATACATACCGGAAGCTAAATGAGCGACATCCAACTGAATGTTATTTTCGCCTTGAACGATTCGATTCATGAGCACTTGCCCCTGCAAATTCAATAGACGCACTTCCAATCTTTCTCGTTCCAATCCTGCCAAAGCAATATTAAGTTGCGTCCGTACCGGATTGGGAAATGTTTTTACCTCAACTTCACTACCCAAACGATCTGTAGAAGACAATAAAATATTGACGGGCACAGTCGCTGTTGCTGCGCAAGCATCGTTATAAGCATTCAGCGTCGCAAAATACAAGCCACTGCGATCATAGGTGTGCATAGGGCTTTCTTCTGTAGAAGTGTTGCCATCTCCGAAACTCCAGATGTAGCGATTGGCATTTTCAGACGTGTTGATGAATTGCACATCGCCATCCATCGCTTCTACGGTGAACTGCGGTCGTGGCGCATCTAGTACCAGAACCAGAGAGTCTTTTACAACCTCATCACCACCCAGCTCATTTCTTACCCTTAAACTCACCATATACAAACCAACTGAGTCATAGGTAATTCGGGGGTTTTCTTCAGTTGACGTATTGGGTTGTCCGCCAGGAAATGACCAGCGGCGCTCATCGACACCACCACTACTTTGATCGAAAAACTGTATGGTGACTGGAAAGCAGCCACTCGTCGCTGTCGAAGTGAACGCTGCCAAAGGTGCGCTACCTACTGCCACTTCACGTTCTATGCTATTGTCACCACAGCCATTCGTAGCTGTTAAAGTGACGGTATAGGTACCCGGCGCATCGTAAGTATGAGTTGGATTGATGTCGGTACTGCCATTGCCATCTCCAAAGTCCCAAGAAAAGCTTTCGCCACCGACAGTTGTATTGGTCAATTGAATGCTCAGGTCATCATTTAAGCTTTCTTCTATGAAATCAGCACTAGGTGCGGCTTGAATTTGAAGCGCATCTGTCAGTGTTAGAGTATCGCTGCCGACTTCGTTGCTGACTACCAAGGTGACAGAGTAAGTGCCAAAAGTGGTGTAACTGACCGTCGGATTTTCGTCTGTCGAAGTTTCCGGCATTCCACCTTCAAATCGCCAAAAGTACTGACTGACATTGTCCGTGGATTCATTCCGAAAAGGAATGTCGACTGGCGCACAGGATGCCATACTGTCAAAGCTAAAATTGGCGGTCGGCTCAAAGACAACAGTCACTGTTTTGGTGATACTTTGTTCTCCACATTCGTTGCTGACGGTCAAGGTGACTTCGTAATTACCTTCTTCCGGAAAGGTAAAGCTGGTATTCGCATTTGTACTTAACACACCATCACCGAAGTCGTAAATGTAGGTTTCCGCATTCTCAGAAGTACTTGTAAATATGACGACTCCACCAGGCTGTAGTTCTGTTTCAAAGTCTGGTACGGCGACCTCGCTACTCACCTCTATACTGACAGCCTCACTAATCACCTCTTCTCCACACGCGCTTGTCACAACGACTCTGTATTCATTCATACTGCCATCCACACTAATACTCGGTATGGTCAAGCTATCTGTACCGACACCGGGAAAGCCTTCGTTATTGAGATTAGTAAATCCATTGCCACTATCAAATTGCCATTGATAACTCAGATCTATGCCTTCCGCCACCACTACAAACTGCCCACTCGCACCCAAACAAGCTACGATACTCTCAGGTTGCTGCACGATAGTCAGCGGCGAGTTCATTTCTGCACCCATCGCTAGCGCTGTCAGACGATCCAACACTCCATTCTCTCCACTTTCTGCATTATTGCTCACAGACTGACAGCCACCATCCGTGCTACCGATAGATAGTCCATTCGCGCCTCCGGCGAGTTGTAATTCTGCATTGTTATTGGCATTGGTGATGATGCGTCCGCCACTGCCACCGCCTCCTGTACCCATACAAGTATCGCTATTGTTATTATCGGCATCTGCTCCGTCGCCTCCTATGGCAGATAAGATGACATTGTTTGTGACGCTATTGACGATCAAGACAATCGTCCCCCCTGCACCACCACCGCTACCGCCATCTCCGACGATGGTAGCTGCACTCTCTCCATCTGCGCTGATACGCTGATTGTTCCCGGTGACCATATTCGCTTCTATAATGATGATGCCACCTCCATGACCACCGCGCACATCTGCCCCTTCGGGTGTATTATTGGTGTGTCCAGCACCGCCGCCACCGCCTAAAAAAAGTCGTTCTGTTGTATTGTCGAGTGCGCTGCCACTGAGCCCGGGATTGTCTCCTTTACATTGTAAGCTCAGATCGACAAAGGGTGTCACACGATTGCCACCATTGCCGCCGGAGGTGATATTTGCACCACCGCCGCCGCCGGAGTTGTGGTCGTTGCCACCGCCGCCACCATTGGCTTGCGCGCCTCTTCCGCTTACTTTATTTTCGATAAATTGGGCGACGCCTTCTCCTTTTCTTGCACCTCGCCAGTCACCATCAGGATAAGCGAAAAGAAAGGCACTATTGAGACCGCCGGTACAGTCGTTTTCACCGAAATCGGTAATCACTCCGCCCCGGAATCCTGCTGCATCTGCACTGATGGGCGCATTCAGAATCAATGCGTCTTCTACACGCATCGCGACCACGCCTCCTGTCTGACCATCCCAAGGTTGAGCGAAGACGCTATCTTGAACTGTGGCATTTCCGTAAGTGGGCATACTGACGAGTTGCACTATCGCACTAGGGTCGTAGGTATTGACAAGGAGATTGCTGAGTCGAATGGTGTCACCGCTAACGGATCGGATGTTGACTTTTTCATAGAAGCCTGCTCCATTCAATGCCGTGATCGTCCCGAAATTTTCATCATCTGTAGTTTCATTGATGGTTGCACCTTTCATTTGGATCAAAATGGCGGAAGAGCCTGCTGGAAAGAAGGTAGGATCGCTCACCAGGATACTGTTGTCGCAGGCATTGATGTCCAGAACGGAAGCATAAGCGTTGACCTGTCCGCTTAAGATCTGATCTTGTGCTTGTGTCTGTATTTGGAGTGTAATAAAGAGGAGGACTGAGAAAATGTATCGTGTTTGCATGGACAGTAATCAATTAAGGAATTGTGTAATTTGTTCTTCTAACGAAGAAGCGTTTTGATCGCGTATGACGACCATAAGGTAAATGAGAAAGCGGTATGGCTCGTGGATAGAAATCTACTCCACCCGCCACTTCTCGATTTCCCTTAGTGCGCCTACTTCATCTTCCCAGCGCACAAGTTCCATTTGGCTACCTGCACCTTTGTAGCTCATAAACCAGTCTTCGATCATCTGTTTGACCATGTAGTTTTGGATGAGTAGCTCCCGAAAGTTGGTGATCTGTAACTGCCGCAAGGTACTGTCTAAAGGCACAGCAACGATTTTGGTGTCGATTTCTTCGTTGTCGCGTAACACCATCGCACCGATAGGTAGAATATTTAACACTGTTCCAGTCGGTAAACTGGAATTGAGAATCAATACATCTAGCGCATCCCCATCGCCACCAAGCTCAGGACTCATATAAGTCGAAGGAATGAAACCATAATTGCCGGGATAAGGCAGAAAATTGATGATGCGCGATTTGCCATTCAAGGTATCAACTTCAAAACTTTTGGTCTCAGTATTGTACTCGATTTTGGTGTGTGTGCCGGCTGGAATTTCAATCACTGCTTGCAGACCGTCTTCATCTACAGCGGGCAAAGTATAGAGTTTAGATTCTCTTGTTTTTGATTGACAGGCGGCTATACATAGAACAAAAAGTAGTCCGTAAAGGGATTTTTTCATGGTGCAACTGATAATTTTGATGAAAAACGCGTTATTTGGTTGTAAATTGATCGACCGAAAAACCTATTCAAACTTTGTACGGATTAGGGCATTCTATGTTTGTTCTAATCGAAACTCAAATTTAACATCCATGAAGGTCTTATCCTATTTCCTACTAGCCGCTATTTTTCTGAGTAGTTGTGTTTCCGTCCGCAAATACGATGAAATGCGACTTGCCAAAGAATATTGGGAGCAAGAAGCGGACTCCATTGACTCGCTGCGTCAAGAATCGACAAAGCTAGACGAGGAACTACGCGAAACCAATCTCCAACTCTCTGATTCTTACTACGACTTGGAGCAATTAGAAGCTACCAATCGCAACCTACAGCGCAACTACGAAGACATCCTCGCTCGTTTCAATCGCACTATCGACCGTAACGACCGCGTCATCAGTGCCTCTTCCATGGAGCGGATGGGACTCACCGAAGACCTAGCTGCCAAACAAGCGCAACTCGATCAGCGCGAGCGCGAATTACTCGAAATGGATTATATGCTACAGCAACGTGAGCGACGACTGAACAGTACGCAGGATGATTTGGGCTATATGCAGGACGAAGTGATGGAACGGGAGCGACGCATTAGTGAGTTGATGGTGCTACTAGAGCAGGAAGGTGTCCGTATGGGCAATTTGGAAAATAGCATCAATAGCGACCTGCGTGACTTCAATCAAAATGAACTCAACGTCAGTGGTCGCGATGGAAAAATTTATCTAGGGCTAAGTGAAGAACTACTATTTCGTTCCGGTAGCAGCACCATCGGGTCGCGAGGACGACGAGCTATTGCTCAAATAGCACGAACACTAAATAGTGGCGAGTATGCTGATCTAAGTGTCGTGGTAGAAGGACATACAGATTCTGATGGAAGCTCGGCGACCAACTGGGATCTGAGTGTGACCCGAGCGACGGCGGTGGTCAAAGAACTGACGAAGAATAGGGTGTCACCGGATAGAATTGTAGCCGCCGGACGAGGAGAGTACGCGCCTATTCGACAAAATAGTAGCTCTAGAAATAAAGCCCTCAATCGACGCGTCGAAATTATTCTATCTCCGAACTATGAGGAAATTATCAACAGCAGCAACTGATTAAAATTAGGTCAAGACCAAACGCAGAATCAACACCATGCTAGGACAAGAATTTTCTTGGAAAACAAAAGATCAACTCCACATCTACGCCAAACACTGGAAAGCTGCCAAACCACGCGCTGCTGTCTGTCTAGTACACGGCTTGGGCGAACACGTCAATCGCTACAATCATGTCGCCGACTATTTCAATGAGCATGGCTTTTCTATGCTCGGCAATGACCGTCGTGGACACGGACAGTCAGAAGGACCACGCGGTCACGTCCCTAAATTCGAGGACTTCCTGACTGAAGTCGAGCATCTACTAGCAACCGCCAAAGCACACTATCCCAATGTGCCTATTTTTCTCTATGGACACAGCATGGGCGGCAATATTGTATTGAATTATTTGATCGAAAAACGACCGGACATACAAGCAGCCATAGTCACCGGACCTTGGATTCGACTGATCGCTTCTCCCTCACCTCTTTTGGTGCAAACAGCAAAGGTGATGAAGCGTATCGCTCCTAAAGTTGGAAAAGCGAATGAACTAAATGCCAAACATTTATCTAGAGATCCAAAGTGCTGTGCAGACTACGAAAATGATCCGTTGGTACATGCTCGTGTCACGCTCGGTATGGGCGCATGCATGCTAGACGCTGCCAAAAATATCGATCAGTTCTCAGGCGAATTATCTGTACCACTTTTAGCGATGCATGGAAGTGCTGATCAAATCACTGATCCAAACGGAACAATGGATTTTGCTAAACGACTGACGAGCGATGTGACACTGGAAATATGGGAAGGTGGATATCATGAAATCCATAATGATATTATCAAAGAAGAAGTGATCACCTATATGGTGGATTGGATGGAGCAGTATATGCAATGAACAGTGAGCAGTGAGCCAAAAGTGAAAAACGAAAGGTGAGTGAATAGCGCAAAGTATCTAATACCAATTTCAAAGACAAATTACGTATATCAACCGATTCATTTGAAGCTACTCTTCGTTGAAAATGCTCGCCTTAGCTACCGCTAGGACTGTGCTTTTCGCCTCGATTAGCCTCAAGCTAATCTAGGTTCTATTCATGTACTTCATTATTGAATTTGGTCTAATAGCTAGTCATTCCGTTGTTGATACACTTAAATAAGAAAGCCGAACTTCTACATAGAAATTCGGCTTTCTTATATTAAATATTGAATGGTCTCACATCTCAGAGTGAAACGACCTCAAAATCTCATATTACAGCTCACTTGGCATTAATACTTCACTGATCGTGTGTACGACACCATTTGTAGTTTGAATATCAGTAATGCGTACCAACACTTTATTTTCTTCACTGTCTTCGATACGCACGATACCTAAGTCAATGTCGATAGTAATGGTTTCGCCGTTTGCAGTAGTTACTACTTGGTCGTCTTCTAAGTCATCTTTACGGATGTTACCTTCTACAACATGATAAGTCAATACACTTGCCAACTCATCAGCAGTCAGTGTCATTGTTGTTTCACTGATTGCATCAAACGCATCATCAATCGGTGCGAATACTGTGTACAACTCCGTACCTGACAATAGTTCGTCCAAATCACCTGATGCTGTTGTCAACGCATTAGCTAGATTATCCAACTCACTGTCTGCTGTCACGACACTAACAATTGTTGGCAATGTCAATACATCATTTAACTCATAGATTGCACCGTTTTCAAAGTCATTTGGTGTGCTCGATACTGCCACCATATTGTTCACACGCAAAACATCATCTTCGCGCTCTAGCATGAGAGATAGTTTTTCAGCATTCGGTCCTGCTGTAGAGGCAGTCTCGAAATAACGAAAATCAAATGTCAAGTCGCCTAAACCAACACGATTATCACTGATGACGTGATACATCAAGATATCAGTCAATTCCTCATCTGAAATCGTTGATAAGTCCACACCTAGCTTGTCAAATGCCGCATTGTTGGGTGCAAACAAGGTGTAGTTATTATCTTCATCATCCAAAACACTAGTCAAGTTAGTGCGCTCTAAAGCGGCTGCCAATGTGCTAAAATTATCATCATCAGCAACGAACGCACTAATCGTGATGTCGTTATTTGCTTTTACATTATCGTCTACATCATCACTCTCACATGCAATAAACGATACCGATAGAGCCAACATAAAAAATAGGCTCGGTAGTTGCTTCAATACTTTCATATCTCTTTTAATTTTTTTCAATAAATGGTAGTTACCACCGCCGTTCGGACGATAGTTTTTCAATCGGTTGATAATAAAGTTTCAGTAAATTTTTGTACGTACAAGTACTTGATACTTTCGCTTATAAAAGGAGAGAAAAAACAATTTGTGCGATGAGATGTGTTAAAACTAAATCTTTAACAGCTATCTGACGGAGCGATAATGAATTTAAAAAAATTGAGTTTCCTTTGTGAAGACAAGTCAATCAAATGAATCAAGAAGTACAAGGCGGCAAATCAAAGTGGCAGTCACTTATCTTACTGAAATTCAGATTTTTAGGGACTTCTATTATTGCAACAGGCATTGATATTGGGCTGTATTTATTGCTCTATTATCAGTTTGGTTGTAGTATTTTGGTCGCTCAAAGTATTGCGTATCCCATCGCGGTACTCGCTAAATTTTTCTTGGAAAAATATTTTGTATTTGACTCCAATCGAAAGGTACAGCATACCTTTTTTCTGGCAATGTTGGTCTCTGGTATCGGCTATGTTTTATCACTTATCTTGGTTTACTTTCTCAATGAAATTGCTTTCCTACACACGTATCAATTGCTATTGAAACTCATCGAAAAAGGCATTTTATTCTTCTATAATTTCTATTTTAAACGCTTCGCTTTCGAGAAAAAATTCCTTTAATATAACATACTTTACGAATATTTCTCCCTTCTAAAGTCACTTTTTCCACCCGTCTTTTCCATCAACTTAGTCTCCCTGATGACGATATGATGCGAAAATGCTTTGCACATATCATAAATCGTCAATGCAGCCACACTTGCTCCAGTCAAGGCTTCCATTTCTACACCAGTCTTTCCGCTCACCTTTGCGGTGCAGTCGATTACAATTTCGCGGATATTATTGACTTCTATATGCACTTGACAGTCCTCCATACCTACCGGATGACACAATGGGATTAGTTCGCTTGTCTTTTTTGCCGCCATGATACCTGCCAAAATAGCCGTCTGAAAAACTGGTCCTTTTTTCGTCTTTATATCGCCATCTTCAAGCGATGCTAGAATTGATTCATCCACAACAACCACACTTCTCGCTTTCGCCACTCGCTGTGTCGTATTTTTGGCACTGATGTCCACCATTTGCGGCTGATTGTCTTTGTCTAAATGGGTAAATTGTTGGCTCATAAAATAGCATATTGAAATAACTGAAGGTAAATGGCTACAATTCAATGATTGAATGTCAAGCTTTTTGGGTGTGATAGTTGACCGTCTAAAGTCTACCTTTTTTGTAAATTAACGATCATCTGAGGAACTTTCTATTGTCAAAATTTCATTTCACATTGTAAGTCAATCGGAAAAGATATACCTTACGAGGATATAATAACTCAGTATTAACTTTGAGTCAACCGAATGTTTTGGCATCGTTCCTACACCTAAAGCAGCCCGCAATCTACTCATCACAAATGACAACAACGACTAGATTATGAACTGGAGACGTTTAAACGGAGAAAAGATCGAATTGCCGATCAAAGAAAAGGTGGAACAAACCATCATTCAAGAGATCGAAGCTGGACATCGACTAAAAGTCTGCATCGGGACAGACTCACAGGTGCGCGGTAAAACGATAGAGTTTGCGACGGTGATTGTCTTTTTGCGAGAAAAGAAAGGTGGTTTCATGTACATCAGCAACTACCGCATGACGCAGAAAATGACGCTCAAAGAGCGCATGATTACAGAAGTCGCTAAGTCGGTAGAAATCGCTTACGCGCTTTGTGATCTACTCGACAAATACAAAGTAGAACTCGAAGTCCATGCGGACATCAATACCGATCCCGGCTTTCAGTCCAATAAAGCACTCAAGGAAGCGATGGGCTACATCCTAGGTATGGGTTTTGTCTTTAAAGCCAAGCCCAATGCTTTTGCGAGTTCTTCCTGCGCAGATAAAGTAGTGTAATACCAATTTCAAAAACCAATTACGTATAAAAACTTATTCTTTTGTGCCTGCTTTTCGTTGAAAAGCCTCGCTGACGCTAAGGCGTCGTCTACGTTTTTCGCCTCAATCAGAACCAAAATAATTTAGTTTTCATATACGTACTTCATTATTGAATTTGGTATAAAATTGTCACCCGGTGAATTTCAGAGTTTGAAAAACAGTCTTTAGTAACTGCTCAATCAAAGAGAGTACTCACCGGGTGACTTACAAATATCAAACTTTTCCTACTTCAATACCTGTACTTTCAAACTAGATGGATACTGCTCAGAGTGATGAATAGTATGCGTCTGCTTCTGAAAATCTTCTTCCTCTGCCATAAAGATATTATCCACAAAAGTCTGTGGATTGCGGTCGATCAAAGGAAACCAAGTACTTTGAATCTGCACCTGAATTTTGTGTCCACGCTTGAAGGTGTGATACACATCTTGTAGCGGAAATTCCACTTTTGTTGCTTTGCCAGGTTTAAAGGCTTCCGGCTTTGAAAAGTCGTTGCGATAGCGTCCGCGCATCACTTCACTGCGCACCATCATATGATAGTTGCTCATGCGGAGATGATCTTGCATTTCTTCGGGATCGCTAGCATCCGGGGGATAGACATCTACCAGTTTGACGACCCAATCTGCGTCCGTTCCTGTTGTCGAAACGAACAAATCTGCCATAATCTCGCCCGCCAAAGTCACATCTTCTTCCAGTACTTCTGTCTCAAAGACCAGGACATCCGGTCGTCGTGCCGCAAATCGCTGATCGTCTGCCATATACTTCCGTGGTGTGAAAACGACTTTGATATCTTCTGAATAAGGTACAGGTTTCGCCGGATCGCTGACAAATGAAGTTTCGTTATCGCCTTTTGGAGCACTTGTACTGAGTTGTTCGCCGTCATGAAAATAATACGTTTCCATGGTCGCTGCTTTCGGCGGCCAATTGGCAAAATCCGTCCACTGTCTACGTCCTGTATCGTACATATATGCTTCTGGTAGTCCGCTTCCGATACCTTCTTCTTTCAAGAAATGATTGAAAAAAGGACGTTCTACATTCTGCTGAAACTGATCAGATAGATGATCGCCGAAGTAGACATTACCGACTGCTTGTCGCTCGCGATCTCTTGCCCAGTCGCCATGACTCCACGGCCCCATCACGATAGTATTGTATGTATTCGGGTTTTGTTTTTCAATAGTCTTGTAAGTCATCAAAGGCCCGTATAAATCTTCCGCATCAAACCAGCCGCCTACGACCATCATCGCCGGACGCACATCGTCTAGATGCTGAATGATGCCGCGCTTTTGCCAAAACTCATCATAGTCGGGATGTTCTTTGAGTTCTTGCCAAAAGAAGTTATCCTTCCCGTAGTACTTATCCAGATTTTTGAGCGGCCCGATGTCCAAGAAAAATTGATACTGATCTTGTGTACCCAAGTTTGGAATCTTATCCGTATACCAAGCCTGAGTCGTCGGGTCAGATTGATAGCCAAAAACAGCCGTCGCTACCCAATAGCTCAATAAATACGCACCATTGTGGTGAAAGTCATCGAAGTAAAAGTCACCAATCGGTGCTTGTGGAGAAGCTGCTTTGAGTGCCGGATGCGCATCTACTGCACCTGCTGTGGTATAGTGTCCGGGATAGGAAATGCCATATTGCCCGACGCGTCCATTGTTGTTTTTGATGTTCTTCACCAACCAGTCAATCGTGTCATACGTATCCGAACTCTCGTCGATGTCTTGATCGCCTTTTTTGTCTGCGATGATCGGGCGCATATTGTCGTAGTCGCCTTCTGAATTCCAGCGTCCGCGTACATCCTGATAGACAAAAATGTAGCCATCCTGCATCAAGTATTTATTCGGTCCCAATCTAGATGGGAAATTACCCTCGCCATACGGACGACAACTGTAAGGCGTCCGCTTCATCAGCATCGGGTACGCCTTTGATTGATCTTTTGGCGTGTACACTGTCGTATGTAACTTGACGCCGTCACGCATTTCGATCTGGTATTCAGCTTTGTCGTAGTGCTGTTTGGGATAGTTTTCTAGGCTTTGCCCTATCAGTGAAGTGTAGCAGCAAAAGGCAAAGAGTAGGAGGAATAATTTCGTTGTTGGCATGTTGTTTTTTATTTTGAAAATCATATTTTGGATTTACCAATCCAATAGCTTCCGATACATCGGGACACGTTATCAGATTGAAAATTTCGCAAATCAGTATCGACTACAAAGATGAGAAAAAGTGAGCTTTTACAGAAAGTCATCTTTCAGATAGGCTTCGGCGGTTTACTGCTCGTTATTTGGTATATGTTAGAGCGACCAAAGCACATTATTGAAAGTGGTCGTATCATTGGTGAGCCGAGTACCGAGTTGTATATTTATGTCATGAGCTGGGTGACTTTGGCGGGTGCTCTTGGATTGCTTGTGGTTGGTTTTGTAGGTTTGGTAAGCCTGTTGATAAAGAAATAGTTTGCTCTTACACCAAAAATAGCAGCAATTACATCTACGCTAAAAAAGCCTTCATCATGCGTAGACTTCTTTTCTTCCTGACTACTGTACTTTTATTGGTTGGTTGTTCAGATGTTTCACAAGCACAGCAAACAGATACGGCTATCCATCAAACGCAAAGAATCATCCCACCGCCACCTGTCGTACCACCACCGCCTGAGCCGAAGAGTGAAGAAATATTTCGAGCAGTACAATACATGCCACAGTTTCCAGGCTGTGTAGAAAAAGGTCGTCTAGCAGCATTGACTGATTGTACGCAAAGTAAACTCACCGAATTTATCTACAGCCATCTAGTCTATCCACCACAAGCAAAAGCCAACAGTATAGAAGGTATATGTGTCGTACAATTTGTCGTAGAACCTGATGGGTCGATTAGTACCGTTGAGTTGCTTAGGGATATTGGATACGGATGTGGCGAGGCTGCCGTTCGAGCCGTCAGCGAGATGCGTCGGCAACATTTGAAATGGACAGCTGGAACAGATCATGGCGATGAAGTACACGTTCGATTGGTCATGCCTGTTAAGTTTGACTTGTCCAAGCAAACGGAGTAAAAATTGTAGTAAGGATTTGATATTCAATTGGTTAGGTACATTGCCAAAAACTCAATGATACATGAAAAAATGGATACTGTTCTCCTCTCTATTACTCAGTATTCTCTACTGTGCAGATATGCAAGCACAGCAAGTGGATACAACTGTCCAGTATATTCCAAAAGCTGCTCCACCACCGCCGCCGCCGCCACCACCACCGCCAAAAGAACCTCAAGTTTTTAGGTATGTAGAGGATATGCCGCGCTTTCCAGGCTGTGAAGGAAAAGGGAATAAAGAAGAAGTCAAAAAGTGTGCAGAAGGTGAATTGACTAAGTTTATCTATAAAAACCTAATCTATCCACCGGAAGCAAAAGCCAATAAAATAGAGGGTATCTGTGTTGTTCAATTTACAGTTGACCCTGCTGGTGAGGTCAGCGACATCGCCATCGTACGCGATATCGGATATGGATGTGGGGAGGCTGCCAAACAAGTCGTTGAACTGATGAATACTGAGGGAATAGAGTGGGTACCATCTACGAGTCGTAGACCTGTATACGTTCGGTTGACGCTGCCCGTAAAATTTGAATTTCCGGAAGAATAGATCCAAAAAATCCCTCCAATATAAAACATTCCAGTACCTGAGTTTCTGTATTTTATGTCTTGAAGTACAGCGCAACCGCCACCGACCACTACTCACCGTTCGTCTATTCATCCTTAATAAAAGTCTAACAATTCTCTCCCATAATCATGCAAAAGCGTACTTTTGCACCCAAATTAAGTGTGAAAAGTCGGTGAACGAATATCCGATTGAAGTAGAATAGAAAAATAGTCAGACTGACCTTGCGACTAGAAGCGTTGCTGTTTGGAATGTCGGTTGATTATTGAACTCAGATTAAAGACATGGATAAAAATACAATTATAGGTTTTGGGTTGATTTTTTTGCTCCTGATGGGAATGCAATATTTTCAAAGCAAAAACCGAATGGCAGAGGAAGCAGTGAAGCAGACGCAAGATTCACTAGCGCGAGTGGAGTTGGTACAGGATAGTATATCAAAAGCCATCGAAGCCGAGCAAATGGCGACTACACCGGATTCCATTCGGCAGCAACTAGACTCCTTGAAAGCGATGCAGCGTGCCCAAGGTATGGGTGAATTTGCAAATGCCGCCAATGGACAAGAGCAAGAAGTTACACTCGAAAACGACCTAATCAAAGTGACGTTCTCGAACAAAGGCGGACGCATCAAAAACGTCTTGCTGAAAGAATACTTCAAAATGAGTCCGGTAGAGGAAGGCGAAAATAAACTGCCACTTTATTTGCTGGAAAATGAGAAGAATCGCTTCAACTACCAAATTCCTTTAGCGAGTGGCATGACCATTTCTTCGGAAAGTTTATTTTTCGATGTTCAGCAAAGTGGGAACACTGTCACGTTTCGCGCCAATGTCTCCGACGGTCAATACTTTGAGCAAAAGTATAGCCTAGAAGATGGTACGTATGCAATGGAGTATGACTTGAAATTCAATGGATTAGAGAATATCATAGCGACGAATGTCGAAACTTTGCAGCTAGAATGGGTCAACTATCTAGACAAACTAGAGCGAAATGTAGACTACGAGCGTAGAATGTCCAGCGTCTATTTTAAAGCCGTAGATGATGATACAGACTATTGTAATTGCAACAAAGAAGATACCGAAGAAGTCGATGAGTCGCTTCGCTGGGTGGCACATTCCAATCAGTTTTTCAATAGTGCTTTGATCGCCGATGAAAGTCCTTTTGCCTCCGGTTTGCTGCAAACGGCAGATACCGATTTAGGAGAGGATGTGGCGTATTTGAAAAAGCTGTCTTCTGAACTGCAAGTCCCTGTGGATGCCCTATCGAGTGGCTATGGCATGACCTTTTATGTTGGGCCAAAAGAGTATGATCGACTAGCAGCATTTGACAATGATCTACAATACACCATCCCATTTGGAATTAGCATTTTTGGAACGGTCAATCGTTATATCGTGCGCCCACTGTTCGGCTTTTTGTTGAGCTTGATTAGTAGCAAAGGGCTAGTGATTTTGTTGCTGACCGTGATTGTGAAGTTGATTTTATATCCGCTGACATACAAAATGTTGTATTCGCAAGCAAAAATGGCAGCCCTGAAACCACAAATTTCCAAACTAACCGATAAATACAAAGACGACGCCCAGCAGAAGCAAGTCGAGACGATGAAGATGTACCGCGAGTTTGGTGTCAATCCGCTCGGTGGTTGTATGCCAATGGTCTTACAGATGCCGATTTGGTTTGCTTTATATCGCTTCTTTCCGGCATCTATCGAGTTTCGTCAGGCGAGCTTTTTATGGGCGAATGATTTATCGTCCTTTGATGTGTTTGCGCGTTTGCCATTTGAGATACCATTTTATGGTAGTCACGTGAGTTTGTTCACTTTACTTTGGGCAGTTTCGACTTTGGTCTATACGATCTACAACTCTCGAAACATGGATATGTCCGCAGTCAACAATCCGGCAATGAAGTATATGCAATATTTCATGCCATTGATGTTTATTTTCTTCTTCAATAATTTCGCATCGGGTCTGACAGCGTATTTGGTATTCAGTAGTTTGTTCAATATTCTACAAACGGTCGTCACCAAAAATGTCATCATCAATAAAGACAAAGTCAAAGCTGAACTGGAGGCACACAGGAAAAAACCGAAGAAAAAAGGCGGCTTCCAAGAACGACTGGAAAAAGCGATGCAGCAGCAGCAAGAAGTGCAAGCGGCGCGACAAAAGCGTAGCACTTCTGCGAATCGTAAGCGGAAGAAGAAGTAATCCAAGTTGTTAAACTGTTGAATTATTAAATTGACCATACACGACTCGTCAGTTCAACAATTTAACAGTTAGACAAAAAATTAAGAATGTGGACTTCTTTTTATAATTCCTTCAATTTGCGATAGCATAAAATACACCTTATATCTTTGCCGTTATTCAATAGTTATCCGCTCACTCCCTAGTTTGACTATCTCAGTACTTGTAAATTTTGTGAACTGACCATGAATATCGTCAAAACTGCCCTCTACGCGCTACTGGCATCTAGCTTATTTGTAGCCTGCAAATCTCAACAAATCGCTTCCGAAGACAAACTACCCGAACCCATCATCCCCATCGACCAATCCAATGAATATATGGGTGACACCAGTAGTTTAGTGTTGCTAGACGAAGCGCCTCAAGAAAAAGCATATGTCGTCGCCAGCATCAAGCGCACGGCTTGCTATGGAAAATGTCCGGTCTACGAAGCAAAGGTATTTTCCAATGGACTCGTTTTATTTGAAGGAGAGCAAAATACCGACAAAAAAGGCTTGTTTGAAGCTTATGTGCTGGAGCATCAAGTCGACCGATTGGTGGCACAAGCAGATTCGGCAGCTTTCTTTGATCTAGCGGCGACTTATCCGACCAGTGGATTTACACTACATGACCTACCAAATACAGAAATTTTCATCAAAAAAGACGAAAGCGAAAAAACCATCGTCAACAACCACAATGCGCCCAAGCAACTAAGAGCCTACGAGATTTATTTTGATGACTTTTTGTCGGCTTTGAACTGGCGAGCGGTGGCGGAGAGTGAGGTGGAGTAATAGAAATTGAATATTCTTGATAAATAGGAATATCTACAAACTGACTGAATAGATTTACTTGATTTTCGCAATTGGGTAAATCTATTTTCATTTTAGGAATACCTAAGTAAGTGTTGGTTTACGGGCATTTCAGCGAATGCCCTTTTTTCTTTTCAAGAGTACGATTTAAGGATCTTTTTTTAGAGAGTTTTTATGATGCATTTGCATATATCATAAAAAATCAACATCTTTAAAGCAAAAGGGCATCGACCCCCACATCTACAACCAATATTCTTACGCGAGAGATTTAATTTTCTATATACACCAACCAAAAACAATACGCATGAAAAGCCTATTGACTCTGTTCGCGATTTTGTCATTCTCCATTTCTATTCAAGCCCAATCTTATGGCGTCGGTTTCGATGTACCGCTTGCTAGTGCAGGTGGAGGATGGGAAGCGTCAGGAAATCCACTTTGGACGACCACAAGTGAGGCTACACCCACCATTAGCGGAATCAATACTACTCCCCGACAAGGTAGTGGATTTGCTTTTGTTGAACGTGCCGGTAGCAGCACAGGTGCAACGATTGTTTATCTTGAAAGCCCATGTTTTGATCTTACGAATACGGTAACCCGTGTCGAGTTCTTCCACCAAATTCTAGGAGCAGTAACCAACTTCCGCCTAGAAGTCAGTTTTGATGATGGTGCGACCTATAATCAAACCGTACTTACTGTTCCGAATGGTACATATACCGATTGGGAACGGCAAAATACTACAGGACTAAATATTAGTGGTTCAGTACGCTTTCGCTTTGTGGTTGAAATGAGTGGAGGTAGTAATACCATAGTTGCACTCGATCAGCTTCAATTTTTCGGGGCAATGCAAAATGATGCGATGGCTTGCCCGAATGTGCTGCCTGATTGCTTCGAGAATCTAACTATCAATGATGCGACACTCTCTAATGATTTTTATCGTGCTGCGAATACCTTGAGTTCCAATGCTAGTATTGCATCTAATGATAATGTTACTTTCACAGCAGGGAACACCATCATTTTAACCGAAGGCTTTACGGCAGGCAATACGACTTTTACAGCGCGGATCGAGGATTGTAACGGAACTGAAATTGCACTCTTGGAAAACATTACTCGCACTAATCCATCAATCACAATCGAAGAAGTAGATTACTTTGATCGTTTTGGAAACGGATATACACGCAACGAGTTAGAAGAAGGGTTTACTAATCAAGGAATATCATGTGAGGTAGGTGTTTTCCAGTTGCAATTTGACGATACCGTAACTGAAGGGGAAAGAAATATCACCTGTGAGGTATTTTCTTACCTTGATAGTCTAATCATATCATCTGCTGATGCGGGTACAATAAATATTGACATTAGAAAAGATTCTTTACGAGATGAAACATTAGCAAATGCTACACCCTTTTGGGAAATTATAGGCTGTGGCATCACCAATAGTGTTATCGAAAAACTGCTAATTGGCGCTGAACCCGACATAATTGGTTTTACTCACGGTATCATCGTTATTAATGCAGACTTTGAAGATCAATTTTATACCCAGCTAGCACCACCTGATGAAACCGATGATGATTTGATTCACTTCTATACGGTGATGTTGCACGAAGCCCTTCATATATTGGGTTTTGCTAGCTTGATTGACGAAGATTCTACTCCTATTGATATTCAAACGGATAATGGAATAATCGAAGGACAGACATTCTCTCGATACGATCAATATCTGTACTCATTAACAGAAAGCGATTTTTTACTAGATCCCATCGGAGGGGTCTGCTGTGATGAACATACCTATCAACTAGATAGCTTGCCGAAAGCAGACTGTAACACTCAATTTCGCTATGACAATCAAAAGATAGCTTCTGTGAATGGTGGAGCTAATGCCAATCGTCGAAACTTACTCAGTCATTTTAATATTGATTGTGATAATGATGTATCTAACTATGTGATGCATCCCACATTAGGTCGTATAGGTAGTAATAGTGACAGAGCTATAAGAGATAGGATTACTTGTGAAGAGCTACAAACTCTTCAATTAATCGGATATAAATTGAACAGCACGCTATTAGGAAGCTGTAGTATTGACCCTAACGACGATCAATGTACTGTTGCAGCAACCACTGACACTTACGTGTTTGAGCTTGAAAATAACGAGTTGGATACTTCTATTTTTATTCGAGATAGCTCAAATGCTATTTTAGCTAATGACTTTTCGAGTGTAGACACTTTTGCATTTTCTATAGATACTTCATTCGTCTTGAGTGCAGACGGTGATACTTTATTTATTGTTATACAGGGCAATCAGGTAAATCTATCTACCATATCAAGTGGCTCTTATCAAATACCTTACACGATTAGTGCTTGTAATGGCGATAGATGTGATGATGGAGTTATCAGAATTATCATCAATAGTTGCGTTCGTGAAGAAGGTGAATGCAATCTAGTCAGTTGTTATGGGGATTTTGAGAGCTTCGAGAGTCGCGAGGAACTTCGCGCTTTATTAGCGGGGCAATTTGGAAATTTTGACGGTTTTAGTTTTACCACTCCATTTTCTAGTGCTTCACCAGGACTAAGAATGCCAAGAAATATAGCTGAATCAGCTACCTATCTTTTATTTGAGTGTAGTAATGGAACAACCTACAACAGTAGAGAAGATGATTTAGACCAAGGCACTATACTAGCACTAGAAACAGGATTTTTCGGAAATTTTAGGTCTATAGAAGGTTTAGTTATGCCACTCAACGATTGTATACTACCCTTAAATGAGGGAAGTGTTAGTCTCAAATCTTTCATTCCTAGCCCTTGTTTGGCTTTAGATAGTTTTCAAATTAGAATAGATTTTGCTTCCTCATTTCCTGAAAGTGGTAGTATCATTTATGAAGAGCCAAATTACATTCTAGCTTCCTATTTTATAGATATTGAATCAAGTGAATTAACCAATCCCATCTTTCAAACCTATACCGTTAATTTCGAGAACACAACCGATGAAGAATGGGATCATATGTTCATCAGTGCTATTTATCAAGGCAGTGAATTTAAGCTTGGAAGTGTAGCTATTGATGATGTTGAAGTGATTGTTGATAAGCAAATTCAGGTCAATAGCTCATTAGATGAAAAGCAGCTTTGCGCCGAAGGGGAATTTTTGATCAACTATGAAATCACAAATCCGTACTGCGGAGTATCTGATTCTATTCCTTTAGAATTGATCGTACCGAATAGTCTAACCAAAGGAATGAATGGTGCATTTGGGGCATCTAACTCGATTGTGTTAGCTCCTTTAGCACCCAAGGAAACACGTTTTGTACAGGTTGAGTTAGAAGCGAATGAGCAAGCTATGATCGGTGATGAAGTGAATGTTATTTTGAAGGTAGAACCTGATGCTTGCTATATTCCGACTTTCGATACAGTCAAAGTATCTTTTATAGATAGCCCACTTACTTCGCTTACCAAATCATTCGCCGTATCCAATGATACTTTTGAGTTCACAATTGAAGTTTGTAATAGCTTAAATGATACACTTCCTGAGGTACAAATCATAGATGAACTACCTCCTACTTTTCAAATCACCGAATCTAATGGCTTCCAATTTACCTCTACATTGAGTGGCAATTTTATGCTACTTGATACGCTCATTTTACCTGCATCGGGAGGAATGGAAACGTGCCTAACAGTTAGTTACAAGGCTATGTCCACAACAAATTTTTGCCCGGATAGATATACTGCTGCTGCAAGCATTCCTAATAGTAACTGCTCAATCGTAAGAGATTTTGTAGATTTAGAAGACCCTGCTTTGCCTGTTCTTACAGCTAGTTTTACCGATACAGTAGATTGCGCAACAGGTATTGCCACGTTTATGAGTGCCGCTACAGCAAGTGGCATTTCTCATTTTTGGAATTTTGGCGATGGCTTAACAAGTATGCTAGCCGACCCTACCCATACCTACTTGAATTTTGGTACTTACGAAGTTCGTCATGAAGTCAGCAATCAATGTGGTACAGTAGAGGAAATAATGATGGTCACTTATGAGCCTTGTCCAAATGTATTCAATTGTAGCTGCACTAATCCAACCTTTTTAGGCAATCCACCTGATGGCATTACTAATATTTCCCAAACGAACTTGCCCCTAAACTACGATAACACCAACGCCTGTCTACAAATTGGGGGCACGATTATCATAGATACCACATTTACGATTAATAATGGCACGGTCATTTTTGAACCTGATGCACAAATTATCGTCCGTGATAATCGAACTTTCAATATCAACGATGCGACGCTGCAAAGTTGTGATAACTTTATGTGGCGAGGAGTAGAAGTAGAGGAAGGTGGGAATATCAACCTCATCAATGCTAATATTTCTGATGCGACTAATGCAATCACCTTAAATCAAAATGCTATTTTTAATATCCGCGACTGTGTTTTTGATCGTAATCGGGTAGGTATTCAGGTGCGAGAAACACCGCTAAAAAATGCGTTAGACAACAATACATTTAGCTGCTCTGATACCCTCAATAATGGACGTTGGGGATTGGCGGGTATCCGAGTAGATGATGGCTTTTTCATCATTGGGCAAGTAGGTACAACGCCTGAACTCAATACTTTTGAAGATACCTACTATGGCGTAGTCAGCACCGATGCGCTCGCCCTTATCAGCAATACCACATTCAGAAACTTACGATTCGAAGAGAACGTCCGCCGATTGGATGCCAGTAACGGGGTCGCTGTGCTCGGTCGGCGAGGTGGTCGTGTAGAGGTAAATAATTGCGATATTCTGAATGCGCATGAAGCAGTACGGATACGCGCTTGTGCAACCTTCATCGGGTCAAACACCATCACCAATGTTGATTCTGCTATTACTGTCAATACGATTCGTCAGTTTGAGAAGGTAGATGTGATCGGCAATACCATTAAAGCAGGGCTGCGTGGCGTGGCATTTGAGGGCTTTAGTGTGCCAGCTTCTGCTACTATAGACCGCAATGATATAGATGTCAATTTCTTCCGGTACACCTACGTTGATAACGATGATTTTGGTCCTGAGCCCATAGGTATCGGTATCTATCTAAATGAGTTTGCTACCGATGAGTACGTTTCGATATTGGATAATACGATACGGATGCAAACAGGAAACTTTACAGTTGACCCACTCACCTTCGGTATTGATTGTCGTAGTTCGGAAGGCGTGGATATAGCTCGAAACAATATCTTTTCTGTGGGTGATACCATAACAGGCGGTGGTGCAGCCTTTGGTATCTACTTTGAGGAGGTAGAAAATATATTGATTAGCGACTGCACGTTCCGCGACTCACTCACCGCTTCTGATGCCATAGTCGCAGAGACGGCAACCAATGTTTCTTACTGCTGCAATAAGTTCCAGATGACAGGCGAAGCTTTGTATTTTTCAGGCATGAGCGAAGGCACAAAAATGAACCTAAACGATATAGGAATGCCGAGCGATACAGCCGATAGTGGTGTGATCTGTACCGATGGTACGATACTAGGCGTACAAGTTTATGAAGTACCAGGCGCTTTTGAGCGAAGACATAGAGGGAATAAATGGTTATCTGATTTTTATAGGGAGTATGGGGCAGTGCATGAAGGAACGGAAGGAGAAGCTGATGCTTCTAGATTTGTAGTTCCCAATCAATCTTTCCCTTTATATCCTCAAGCAGCGGGAATTGATGAAGTCGATCCAGATAACTTATTTGAAGTAAGTTCTGCTGTAAACAGACAAGTCGATACTTGTAGTCAAAATTTAGAATGCGCCTTTAGAGCAGCACCAATGCAGTTGATTGAAAATGCTAGACAAATAGCCTCACGTGCTGCATTTACAACTTCTCCATATAGTGAAATGCTTAATTGGGAATCGAATCAATATCTACTAAAGTTACTACGAAATAATCCTAGCTTCTTAAACCGTTTTGCTGAAATTGATGCTGCTAACAGCAGATGGAATGGAACAGATTTAGAAGCACTCGTGAACGTAAAAAATAGCTATCGTATTGGTAATACTATTTCACGTTTGAGTAGTGAGCTAAGTTCACAGCAAGAAGAGTTACAGCTACTACAAGAGGTATTAGAGCAAAGCTATATTGATTTACAGGTAACTAACGATACAGACGAGCGTGCAGCTATTTTATCTGACATTAGAACGACTATTGGTAGCATAGATATAAAGCGCAATGAGTTGCAAAGTCAAAAAGCAAACTTATTGAGAACAATAGAAAATCGCCTACAATCAATAGCCATTCAGAATAGTCAGATTAGTACGACCAATATTTTGGCTGCCAATGAACAGATTGTAAATGCGATTAATTTGCAATACTTGACCATAGCAGATTTGAAGCTTTCAGCTACTCAAACTGATCTATTATTTAGCGTAGCGAATCAATGTCCAAAACTAGGTGGACGATATGTTTATAAAGCGCGAACGCTTTATAATATCTTGGTAGCTGATATTAAGTTCAATGATGAAGAACTTTGTCAAAACAATAAAACTATTGAGGAAAGAACAGTTGAGAGCCAACTAATTACTTCGCCTAGCTTATCAGTCTTTCCAAATCCTACTTACAATTCATTCAATTTATCTATCGAAAACATAAATATCGAAAGTGAATATCAAATCAACCTATACGATTTAACAGGAAGATTAATTCAGACCGTACATCTAGATGAAAGAGCAACGTTGGTAAATGATTTAGAAAGTGGTGTATATCTATGTTCTCTGATTGAAAATGGTGTGCAAATAGATATTCAAAAAGTGATCGTACTATGAGAAATATATTTTTAGGTTTGGCATTGCTGTCAAGCCTTTTCTGTTTTGGGCAGAAACATGATTTTATATGGATGTTAGGCTATGAAGGTGGTTTAGGCGATGAAGATTTTGGGATTTCTATCCTAGATTTTAATTCTGATACTACTTTAAGCATCTCCACTAATTCTGAAATCAGATATGGATTTGATTCCGCTAATACGGTAATGAGTGATAAGAACGGAAATTTTTTATTTGCATCGAATGGGTCTTATATCCTCGATGCATCTCATTATTTTATGAAAGGAGGAGAAAACCTAAATGCCAGTGAAAATCATGGGTATATTTTACCGCAAGGTGTACTAGCTTTACCGCATCCACGAGATAGTAACTTATACGCCTTTTTTCATGGTAGAAAAGGTTACGGTGTGCGGATGACACAGACTTGGTACTCTGAAATAGACATGAGAGCGAATGAAGGCTTAGGAGAAGTTATACTCATGGATTCTTTAATAAGTGATACATTATTATATGGTCAGATTACAGCAGTTCAGCACGGAAATGGTAGAGATTGGTGGATATTATTTCAACGTTATTGCTTAGAAAGAGAAGGATGTACAGGCAACTTCTTCTATCGTGTTTTGCTCACTCCTGACGGTGTGCGAACTTTAAGACAACCCATTATTCGATCTCCGCAAACGGATACAGGTCTAGGACAAGCTGTTTTCACACCTGATGGTACAAAGTATATTGCGCCACAAGCTGATAACTTTGATGAACCGCTATTAATTGATATTTATGATTTTGATAGATGCACAGGTTGGTTAAGTAATAAAAAGCAAATAAATGCTACAACGAATGTAAGAGGTGAAAACGGTGGAAGTGGTCTTGCTATTTCTCCTAATTCCCGTTACATCTACCTAATTACGTGGATGACTATTTTTCAATTTGATCTATGGGCAGATGATATAGAAGCTAGTAAAACTATAGTTGCAGAATATGATGGTTTTGTAGATGTATTTCCCACTCGTTTTTTAAGAGCTCAACTTGCTCCTGATGGTAAAATTTATATCGCTACGACAAATAGTTCACGCTATCTTCATGTTATCCATCATCCCAACCGAAAGGGTGTTGCTTGTGAGGTAGAGCAGCATGGTATTCGACTGCCTACTTTTAATGGTTTTTCTATCCCAAATTATCCGAATTATCGGCTTGGGAAGTGGGAAAATAGTCCTTGTGATACGTTGCCTGATGTGATGGTTAGTGTGGTGGAGGAAGTGGTGACTACTGACTTTAATTTCTTTCCGAATCCGACGAGCGGGTATTTGGAGTTGAAG
>JBCDHX010000085.1:0-25557 GCA_038749535.1 Bacteroidota bacterium | reverse complement strand
TTTTGGGGCAATGCCAAAATGAATAGCCCGTCGGCTTTGCCTGTCCCGACTCTCGGGGAGACAAATACCATACTCATGTCGCTGAAAAATTGAATCATTTGATAAATCAAAGAGCAAAAAGGAATTTGATGCGTTTGCCCTAGCGGGTGACTAAAGTCAGGTTTCTTTCCGATAAAATCCCTAATTTGCGTCTATATCATAACAACCGATTTTCTATGCTGGATTGGACATCGACAGACATCACAAATGCCATACAATCAGCCATAGCAGGTAACCGACGCGAACTGGATCGCTTTTTCGCGGCTATGTATGAACGCGCCAAACGGAGTTTAATTTCGCTGACACAGTCAGAAGAAATGGCAATGAGTTGTATGGCAGATGCGTTGGTCAAATTCGAGCGGTTGTTTGTCAAAGAGCAAAGAGCATTGCCGCAGAGCAACATACCAGGCTATCTATTTATGATCGCCAAATCGAAATATTTTGATGAACTGAGGCGACAGAAAAAGGAAAATGAACTCAAAACAAACCTAAAAGTCATACACAACTCTGCGGTGTATGAGGAAGGTGATATGGAATACATTTATGCAAGACGAGAGCAAGCGATGCAATTGGCGATAGGAGAACTGAGCGCGCCTTGTCAGCAACTATTCACGACCATACTGAAAGAAGGAACAGATAAACCGCAGCAGCTATACGAATTATTGGGCTGGGAAAATTCACGTAAGGTCAGTGAGCGATTGTATGACTGTAAAAAGCAATTGAAAATTAAAGCAGCGATTCAGCTAGAACGACTAGAACGCGCTTAAAAAGCACCAAAACCATGGCAGACCATCCATCTACAGATTACGATCTCATACAGCGGTTCCTAGATTTTGAGCTATCGGAAGCAGAACTAGCTATCGTGGAGCAGCGACTAAAGAATGATGCCGTTTTTCAGGAACGATTGGCGCGCTATCAGGCGATGGAATCCCATATCGAAGGAGGAAATATAAAAGAGGCTAGGGTAGTAGCGTTACCAACGGTGCGTTCTATCTGGAAGAGAGGTACAGCCATCGCTGCGATGATTGTGCTGGCGATTGGACTGCTTTTTGTATTGCGTTTGTTCAGTACTGACCATGAAGGCGCGCAAGTATTGGCACAAAACTATTGGGAAGGACAAAAGGAATGGAGCACTCAAATACGGACTTTCAGTGAGACACTGACTGCACAAGATAGTCTATTTAAAGTGGCGATCACTGCTGCCGAAAATGAAAATTGGGAAGTAGCATTAGCTCATCTCAATCAATTACAATTGATTGATAATCAATTAGTTGATACGTACTTGCTGAAGGGGAAAATCTATCAAGCACAAGCTGATTATGAAGCTGCTATCCGCGAATACGATCAGTTCATCACAACAAGCAATAGCCGCCAAGACGAAGCCTACTGGTATCGAGCGCTGGCGTATATTCAGTCCGGAGAATTTGATAAGGCAAAGTCAGATCTGGAGCTAATCATTGCCGCAGACTATCCATTTGCGGAGCGTGCAAAAGAGCTGTTGCGAAAATTGTAGTTTTCTAGTTTTCGCTATAGTTAGAGTTCAATTGTTTGAAGCCTCTGATGATGCCTCTATCTGCCTCTTTGATAAATGTCAGGATGGAATCGCGCTCCGGCGTTTGTGGCAATTCTGCTTCTATATATTCTACCGCATCACGCGTATTAAATCCGCGTTTGACATAGAGTACGCGATAAATATCCTGTATATTATGGACTTGTTCTCGACTGAATCCGCTTCGTTTCAACCCAATGGAGTTGACGCCGGCATAAGAAAGTGGCTCACGTGCAGCTTTAATGAATGGCGGCACGCTTTTTCTCACCAGTGAGCCACCAGCTAGAAAACAATGTTGCCCGATATTGACGAACTGATGGACAGCTACATTGCCACCGATGCGCGCATTGGCACCGATATGAATGTGTCCGGCTAGATTGACACTGTTTGCGATAATGCAACCAGGCTCTATGATACAGTCATGCGCGACGTGCACATAAGCCATCAACAAGCAATTGTCGCCCACTACGGTACTACCGTTTTCGACTGTTCCTTTGTTCAGCGTACAGTATTCTCTGACAGTGACATTTTTACCGATCTCTAGTAAGGTTTTCTCTTTCGCAAACTTCAAATCTTGCGGCGCTGCACCCAGTACGGCACCCGGATAAACACTAGAGCCTTCGCCTAGTCGAGTGCCATTCATGATGGTTGTGTGTGCGCCTATATAACAATTGTCTTCTATAACTACATCTTCTTCTATGACGGCAAAAGGAGCGATTTCTACGTTTTGACCGATTTGTGCTTTGGGATGTATGGAAGCTAGTGATTGAATACTCATAACTGACCTATTTTGACGAAGATTGAGGAAATTTAATACGCAACTGCTGAAGCTCGTTTCCTAGAGAGATATACACAGAGACTGTAAAAACCCTTAGTTGCGTTTGACAATTTGCGCCGTCAACTCACCTTCCGATACGATTTTATTGCCAACATAGGCAGTTGCTTGCATTTGTACGATTCCTCTACGGATGGGGGCTAGTAGCTGCATTTTCAAAATCAAGGTATCGCCCGGCAGCACTTTTTGCTTGAATTTAACCTTATCTATTTTGACGAAATAAGTATCCCATCCATCGGTATCTTCTTGCTGCGACAATGCCAAAATACCGCCCGCTTGTGCCAACGCTTCTATTTGTAAGACACCGGGGAAGACTGGATTATTCGGAAAGTGTCCAGCAAAAAATGACTCGTCAAAAGTAATATTTTTGACACCAACTACCGTATCTGCTGTCAGTTCTATGATCTTATCGACCAGTAAAAATGGGTGACGATGCGGTAAGAGCTTTTGAATAGCAGCTATATCGTAAAGTGGTTCTTTATTGGGATCATATTTGGGTCTGCCTTTCAGTTTGACTTGCTCTAAGTGTTTCTTTTTCAATACTTTAGCAAAAGCAACATTGGCGGTATGTCCCGGTTTGGTAGCGACAACTCTACCTTGAATCGGGATGCCGACCAAGCTCAAATCACCCATGACATCCAGCAGCTTATGTCGTGCCACTTCGTTTTGAAACTTCAAATCGACTGTATTCAGTACGCCTTGCTTGTCTACTTTGATACTCGGTTTTCCTAATCGTTTGGCTAGATCATCTAGTTGCTGCTGATTGACTTCCCCATCTGCGATCACAATGGCATTGTCTAGGTCTCCGCCTTTGATGAGATCTTGCGACAGCAGATATTCCAACTCATGCAAGAACACAAAAGTGCGACAAGGCGCGATGCGTTCTGCATACTCTTCTACATTCTCCAGATAGGCATACTGCTGACCTAGTGTTTTGGAATTAAAATCAATCATAGTCGTCACTTGATAGCGATCAGACGGAATGACCAATAGTTCTGCACCACTTTCTTCGTCGCGATAGGAAATGGGTTCTTTCACAACGAAATATTCTCTTGCTGCGTCCAATTCTTTGCGCCCAACTTTCAAAATGGCATCTACAAAAGGTGCTGCACTGCCATCCAAAATCGGTACTTCCGGCGCATCAATTTCAATCAAAGCATTGTCGATGTCTAAGCCCGTCAGTGCAGATAGTAAGTGCTCTACTGTACCTACTTTGGTATCTGCACGACCCAGCACGGTAGAGCGATTGGTCGAAACCACGCGGTTGACATCTGCTTTGATAGTTGGTTTGTCTTCCAAATCGACGCGCTGAAAGATGATACCGTGATTGGCGGCTGTCGGGTGCAGTGTGACATTGGCAAACTGACCAGTATGTAGTCCGACGCCGGAGAAGCTGATGGATTGTTCGATGGTGTACTGCTGCATATAAATAGGAGTATCAAGTGTTTATAGGATGTAAAGCCTAGGTTATTTGGATAACTGTAAGAAAGGGCAAAGCTATGATAAAGTAAAGAAATGAGTGATACTTACTTTATGTTTTGTTGGTTATTTGTCTCTCAATAGCTTTTCCAAAGCATGAATTTTTTTGTAGAGCTGAGGTAGCATCTTAAAGACAGCGTACGATTTGATGTATTTGCTATATTCGATAGCCGGATAGCCGAAAAGTGCTGTTCCTTCCTTTTTTACAGAACTAGCAATACCGCTTTGCGCTTGAATTTTGGTGTCGTCTGCAATCGTCAGATGCCCTACAAAACCGACCTGCCCACCTATCATACAACGCTTCCCGATCTTGGTACTGCCGGCTACTCCGGTTTGTGCAGCTATCACCGTATATTCACCGATCTCTACGTTATGCCCGATTTGCACCAGATTATCGATTTTTACCCCTTTTCGGATGATCGTAGATCCCATAGTCGCTCGATCAATGGTGGTGTTCGCGCCTATTTCTATTTGCTCCTCCAAGACGACATTTCCGATTTGCGCAACTTTGCGATAGCTCCCGTCTTCCTGCGGTGCAAAGCCAAAGCCATCTGCTCCGATGACTGTATTGGCATGTATAGTACATCGGTCGCCGATCACACAATCGTGATAAATGCGTGCACCAGAATGAATGACGACTTCCTTTCCAATTTTTACTCCTTTACCAATGAACGCATTAGGATGAATGAAACAGTTGTCGCCGATCTGTGCTTCTGTCGCCACATAAACGAAGTCACCAATCGAAGTCCCCACACCAATGACAGCAGTATGATGAACAGACGCTCGTTCCGAAATACCTTCAAAATACTGGGAACGTCCATTCTGATACCACTCCAATAATTGTGCCATCGCATTGTAGACATCAGGTACGCGGATGAGTGTACAGCTAAAAGTAGACTTGGGCTCGAAATCTACAGCTACCAGCACAACAGAGGCAGCAGTCTGATAGAGATAAGACTCATATTTTGGATTGGCGAGAAAAGAGATACTTCCTTCCTGTCCTTCTTCAATTTTGCTAGGTCTGGAAACGGTGACATCCGGGTCGCCCTCTACCGTTCCGTTTAACATCTGAGAAATTGTCGCGGCAGTCAATTGCATGGCGGCAAAGGTATGCCGTTTTTCTTAATTTCAGTACATTTTACCTTTGGCATCTACGAATGGCGTATTCCAATGGATGAATGGTGATAAGTATGGTTAATATGCTATATTTTGGTTATGAAAGTTGTTTGAAAATTAGCTGATTATTTTTCCACAGTTAGTTATTAACATTGTTGAAAAGAAGTTTATGAGTTTAAAATTCTGATTGTCAGTTATTTAGATACTTTATTCACATTATGTGGATAACTTTGGCTGTTTTTACTCATTTTTCCCCCTAATTTAGCTTATATCACATACAGGAGAAAACAACCATCCGACTTGACATCAATAGGCATCATTCCTGTCCGAAATTAACACAACTAAACAGTAGCATCAATACCATTGCATCTCATTCATGCTTTGATCTTGTCATGCGTTATCTATATTGAATCATAACTAAAACCGTACAACACTATGGATTTGATCTCGCAAAAGGAGCAGACTGGTGTAGTGGAGCAGCGAAGCGACCAAACTACACAGATCTATACGTTTCAAGAAGCACTCGAAGCCTCCATCGACTACTTTGATGGCGACGAACTAGCCGCCAATGTTTGGGTCAATAAATATGCCCTAAAAGACTCTCAAGGAAATATATACGAACGTACGCCCGATGATATGCACCGCCGTATCGCTAAAGAGATTGCACGAGTCGAAAAAAAATACATCGATCCTATACCCGAAAAGGAGATTTACAAACTACTCAAAGACTTTAAGTATATCGTGCCACAGGGTAGCCCGATGGCAGGTATTGGCAATCGTCATCAGATTTCTTCTCTGTCCAACTGCTTCGTGATCGGCAATCAGGCGGATTCTTATGCGGGCATCATTCGTCTGGATGAAGAACAAGCGCAGTTGATGAAGCGTCGCGGTGGCGTAGGGCATGACCTGTCCCACATTCGCCCGAAAGGTAGTCCTGTGATGAATAGTGCGTTGTCTTCTACCGGTATCGTGCCTTTCATGGAGCGTTATTCGAACTGTACACGTGAGGTCGCACAGGATGGTCGCCGAGGGGCTTTGATGCTCACGATTTCTAGTAAACACCCAGATGCAGAGGACTTCATTGATGCGAAGCTAGAAGCCGGAAAAGTCACAGGCGCAAATATTTCTGTGAAAATCGACGACGCTTTCATGGAAGCTGCGATGAAGAATGAAACCTATGTGCAGCAGTTCCCGATCAACTCAGACAACCCGAAAGTGCGCAAAGAAACAGACGCCAATCGCTTGTGGAACAAGATCATCTACAATGCGTGGAAGTCGGCTGAACCAGGTGTCTTATTTTGGGATACAGTGAAGCGAGAAGCAGTGCCAGATTGCTATGCAGATTTGGGGTATGAGACGGTGTCTACTAACCCTTGCGGCGAAATTCCCCTCTCAAAATATGATTCGTGCCGCTTATTAGCAGTTAACCTATTTAGCTATGTATCAGACCCTTATACCAAAAATGCTTCATTTGATTATAAAAAATTTGGTCAGCACATCCAATATGCTCAGCGTATCATGGATGACATCATCGACTTGGAGGTAGAGAAGATCGACTTGATCTTGGATAAAGTAAGCAAAGACCCTGAAACAGATAACATCCGTGCAGTAGAGCGTCGTCTGTGGGAGAAAATTCGCAAAGCTTGTATCAATGGTCGCCGTACAGGTGTCGGTATCACCGCAGAAGGAGATATGTTGGCAGCCATGGGCTTGCAGTACGGCAGCGACGAAGGGATTGACTTTTCTGTCAAAGTACATCAAACATTAGCACTAAATGCATACCGTTCTTCTGTCGATCTAGCCAAAGATCGTGGTGCATTCCCGATCTATGATGCGACGCGTGAGATGGAAAACCCAATGATTCAGCGTATCCGAGAAGCGGACGAAGAGCTATACAATGATATGGTGGAGTACGGTCGTCGGAATATTGCGTTGCTGACGATTGCGCCGACAGGGTCTACAAGTTTGATGACGCAGACGAGTTCGGGTATCGAGCCAGTCTTTATGGTGTCCTATAAGCGTCGCCGAAAGGTCAATCCAAATGATAAAGACGTTACGGTCAGTTTCATAGATGAAGTAGGCGATAGCTGGGAGGAGTATCACGTTTTCCACCACAAGTTTTTGGACTGGCTGGAAGCAAACGGTCACGATGTAGCTGCCGTCAAAAAGATGGATGATGAGGCGTTACAGACTTTAATTACTCAATCGCCTTATCATGGTGCAACTGCCAATGATGTGGATTGGGTACAAAAAGTACGTATGCAAGGTGCGATTCAGAAATGGGTCGATCACTCCATCAGTGTTACTGTCAATATTCCAGAAGAGACTTCTGTAGAGATGGTGCGCAAAATCTATGAAACCGCTTGGGAAGAAGGCTGCAAAGGGTGCACGATCTACAGAGATGGTTCTCGCTCAGGTGTTTTGATCGCGGATACGAAGAAAGAGGAGAAACCAGATGAAGCAGTCTTTGCAGAAACATTCGCGCCAAAGCGTCCGAAGAAGATTGAGGGAACAGTCGTTCGTTTCCGCAATAATGATGAAAACTGGATTGCTGTGGTCGGTGTGCTAGAAGGCAAACCATACGAGATATTTACTGGGCGTGCCAATGATATTTTCCGCTTCCCTGACTACGTCAAGTCTGGTTGGATCATCAAAGCCGAAGATGAAGATGGAGAGCGTCGCTACGACTTCCAGTTTTTGGACAAGGAAGGCTATCGCATTACGATAGAAGGCCTATCTCGCTCTTTCAAGAAAGAGTTTTGGAACTACGCGAAGTTGATTTCAGGCATCCTTCGTCATGGTATGCCATTGCACTATGTTGTAGAGTTGGTCTCTGGTTTAAATGTCGAAGAGGAACACATCAGTACTTGGAAAAACGGTGTTGCTCGTGCTTTGAAGCAATTCATCGCAGATGGTACAAAAGCCGTCAAAAACAAGTGTAGCAACTGTGGTGCAGAAGGTACGCTCGTCTACCAAGAAGGCTGCCTGACTTGTACGAGTTGTGGGTATTCTAAGTGTGGGTAAATAGAGAGTTTGAGAGCTTCGAGAAGCGAGAGAGTTTCGAGAGGAATAAACTTTTTTATCGTGTCATTTAGCTCTTGAGGAATTCTCAAAGAAAGCTCTGCTCGGATTTCGGGTGGGGCTTTTTTGTATAATCGTTTTATTACTTTGAGGGCAATTGCTTCATCAATGGTTTGTAAAAGCTATCTCCAATACCAATACGGTCCCCGTTTTGCAGATAAAGATCTCGTTCACTGTGGTTGATATAGTCAATTTTTTGAAGGTTAATTGCTGCATACTTACTCACCTGAAAAAAATAAGGTGGAAGCTTTTTTCTAGCTTGTCGTAATGAGAGATTGGCATCAATTTTTCTTTCCGTTGTATAAATTACGACTTTACCTGATCCTGTTCTGACTACTTTTATATAATTGATATCGTTAGGATTGAGATAGAATGTATTCGATCCATTTTTGATGGGAATAACATGCAGCTTGGTGAGGGGGTGATTCTTAGATTCTTGTTCATCGATGCTATCCAAGATTTTTTCCTTGTGCTCTTCCCACTCAAACTCAAACGGCTTCTCTATAATGTAAAGGACATGACCGTTGAAGTCGTGGAGCATTTCGATTGCTAACTCCTTGCTAGCATAGGCTGTGCAAACAACGATATAAGGAAGTGGGATAGACATTCGTTTGAGTCTCTTTAGGACATCTTGCCCATGTCCACCTGTAAGTTTAATATCCAAAAATACCACATCTGGTTTGGAAGCTACAATTAGCTCAACAGCCTCAGATACTGAACCTGCCTGTCCAACTACTTCAAAATCCAAAGATTGATTCAGTCTGACAATTAAACTTTTTCTGATCGGTGGTTCATCTTCTACAACGACTGTACTTAGTTTTTCCAATTTCATAAGTGTAGTATTTAGGTATTTGGATAATTACTCTAGTGCCGAATGATTCCATCATATTATTCTGAAAAATCTCATCTTCATAAATCATGGTAATCGGTGAGACATTGTACTGATTGAAAACATCGAGCATTTGTCTCAGCATCTTTGTGCCTTGCTTTGTGCTTCTTGACGGTGACTGTTTTGCCTTTTCACGTCCTATACCATCATCTTCAACAGTGAAAACCAAGTAGTCTGGCTTCTCTTGCATATTGATCCACAACTGATGTGCACCTTTGCGATTGCGAATACCATGTGATACTGCATTTTCAACATGAATCTGCAACAACATCATTAAAATAGGATGCTCTTTCCATTTTTTCAGCAGTTCCTGTGGAGGCAATACAACATCTATTTTTCGTTCCTCACCATAGCGATGTTTGTGAATGTTGAGGTAGTTTTTGATCATTTTTATTTCTTCTTCCAAGGTATAGTAGGACTTGCCGCTTCGAGTATATTCGAAGATGACTTTGATATTGCGCGCAAGGCTTCCTATCATGTTGGTGAGTGCCACGTCTTGACCATAGCGCGAAGAAATCCAAGCCAAGCTGTTGTTGATGAAGTGTGGATTTAAAGCACCAGCTATAGATTGGACTTGTAGGGCGTCTTGTTTACGCTTCTTCTGTTCTACCTCTAACTTTATCTTATCTATACGACGCTTGTAAACTATGATCGGTGTACTGAAGCCAAATAAAATTAGAAGAACAACGAGCAGCCAAAACCACGCTTGCTCAGCAATTGATTTAGGCACTTCAAATTCAAATTCATATACATCCACTACCACATTATTTTTCAGTGCTTCAATAGCCAAAACATATTCATCAGGTGCTAGATAGCCAGTAATGAAATGTCGATCTTGACTGAAAGAATCTCGTGCGATCAGATCACCTGATTTATGTCTTAAAGTGCAGTCGAAAAAAAGGTTGTTGTATAAAAATGGACTATGCTGTGCTGTATAGTAAAGTTCGATATTACGTTTGCCTTGTGGAAGTCGGTATGAACCATCGTGCTTCAACTTAATAACCTCATCACCTGCCACAAATCGCTCAATTTCTATCATAGTTGCCGTGGTGTCGGATGGAATTTGATCCAAATCAATATGCATCGCTCCCCGCTGTGTGCCTAGCCAAAGTTGTCCTTTTCGATCTATGTAAAATGTATTTTGCTCACTGCCGCTACCATTTATAGCTTCTCCGAAACGAAAACTAAAAATACGCGGACGATCCTCGGGATGAGCATAAAAATAGGGTAAGTCCAAAAAGTAAATCGCTTGCTGTGAACCGACTACCAAATAATCTTGATAGATATCACAAATCCCGATCAGCGAAGTATCATTCATCGGTAGCTCAATGTGCTGTGCTTCCATAAAAAGGTCAAGTTCGAGAATAGATCGCTCGCTCGCATGAGGCAACAAATTCAAGCCATTAGTGCAACCTAACCAAAGATTGTCTTGCTCGTCGACAACGCCCGAAATACTGCCAAAATGAGGATATGGATATTTTTCTTTGAGCCAAGTCACCGCCGTATCCAAAACAGGATCGTAGCAAGCCACGCCAGTACTATGTCTACCTGCCCAAAGTCGCTTCTTTTTGTCTTCTGCTATATGCAGTACATTGCCTAGTCGTATACCTTTTTCGTCTCCTATAATCGTCCAATCATCTACAGCCTGCTCCAAACTATCGGCTATACCTATACACAAATTATTCAGTCCGATACCCATACGTCCATCACTCAATTTTGTGAAGTAGAAACCGACTGCATTTCTTCCATCTCCATGATTATTTGGAGTAGACTTTGATTGCCATTTGCCCTGTTTGTTGACAATCATGCGCCTTTCTCTATCTTCAAAGAAGTAGATATTGTAGTCTTCGTCGACAAAAGGCTTCGGCATGATTTGAGCTGTGCTAAATCGCTCATCTTCTAGTCGTTGTACTTTTTCACCGTCATACCAAGCAAAACCTTCTCCATAGCTCCCAAACCAGATATTGCCCTCTGCATCTTCGGCTATAGCATGCAAAGCACCCACCATATCAGCATCAGTAGAAGAGAATTCCGTAATAGCGGGAGTCACTTTGGTCAGTCCTTCGTGGGAAGGAAGCCAATAGATGCCTTTTGAGTAAAAGATATTACCGTGCAACACAAGGCGAGACGGAACAGTAAAAAGCAGTTCACTTAATCCCTTTTTGTCTAGTCGCCAGACTTGCACAGAAGACTGATTGAGTTCATCAGTGATCGTGCGAGAGTAAAGTAAGGAAGTGTCAGAGAGAAACTTGACATACTGTATCAGATTGGCATCTCGTGGAGATTGTTCTTCTTCTAAGTGTGGCAGACGAATTGGCTGCAAGCTATCCGAATGAGCAATATAATATTGGTCGGTGCTATCTCTGAATCTGACGACGGTATAGTCTGTTCCAATAGGGCGATAGTAAGAGTAGCGATCGCTAATCAACTTGAATTGATCGGGACGGTCGGGCGATAATAAATACTTGTTTCTGTTGAGCGTTACTCCAGCATCGGTCAGGAAAGTTGTGATATATAGCAGTGTATCACCGAAGATTTCTACTCGTTCTAGTTCTTCGTTGTCTGCATAAGGAAGATTGGAAAACAATTGCTCGCCTGTTGGTTGGAGTACCCGGGTTTCCTCTTGGTATTGCCATAATTGTCCTGATGAATCGACTAGCCCTTTTAGCAATCGGCTTTCACCTACTTGCTGGAGTACAGGATAGTATTTGGGCTTTTGATAGATGTGCCACTCTCCTGAGCGATCTAGGAATGAGGTGACTTCACTGTGATAAGAATCCCACCAAAGTCCTGCTTCATTGTAAGAAAAACGCTCATTAGACTCATAAACCGCACTATCAGGCTTTGTCAAAGGTGTAAAACGGCTGCCATCAAAAAGTAGCAATCGCTCATCGAAGGTTTTGACATAGATCGTACCTTCCACCCCGTCTATGTAAAGGTCATGACCTTCACCACCGAGGAGACCGTCTTCCACACCATAAGTGTGAAAAAAAGCTTGTTGTGCTGAAAGCAAAATAGGCAAGCAGCAACATCCCAGCCAAATCCATCGGCGCAATGTCATTCGGTTTTTTTGCCTTAAAATTAAAGGACAAGTTTCAAATATTTGCGCCTTTGTCAATGAATCCCTCTTGTTTGAGCATCAAATGGGTGAAATGTGGGCATGAATAGCAAAACGTGAAGTTTGGAAAATACGAAAATCAAGTTTTATACACAGCAAAATGGTGGTTTATACTCAAAAATAGATTGTTTATAGGCATTTAGAAGCAGGGTAAGTGAATAGGGGCGAACTTTGTTTTTGTACAATCAACTTTTCACAAACGCAACCACTTTATGACACGGCTCATCTTTCTTTTCTTCTTGTTGACTTTTGCTTCTTCTTTTTTGATGGCACAGAAAGTGCATACGCATTCAGATCGCATATTAATTGATCGAATAACACAGTATAGCACCTTTGATCCTAGCAATCCGCTTTACATTAGAGGAGCTTTAGCAGATAGCTCTCAGTATTTAATTTATGCGAAAGCAAATAATGAGGATAGATATAATAGTTGGTTCGACCCCGCTGTCTACGGTGAGAATATTTATTTTTCGACTAGGAACAATCGTTCTGCTGGCTATGGTGTATTTGGAGAAGGTGGCAGTGTAGGTGTTTATGGTTATGGAAGTGATAGAGAAGATAACTTATATGCTACAGGAGTATACGGAGATAGTCGTGCAGTTTACGGAACAGGAGTCAGCGCTTCAGGAAGGCGGTATGGTTTGTATAGTTCAGTGCCTGATTCTTTCTATGTAGGATATGATTCTGACCTAGGGCAGTCAATATACGAGGAAAATAATTCTGCAAGTGGAAGCGTATACGCAAGTTATAGAGCTAAGAGAGGAAATGCTATTTACGGCAGTGCACGTATTGACACTGCACAAACCTATCAATCTTCACAGTACAGAGCTAATGGCGTTTACGGTAGCGGAGAATATGGAGGAAATTTCTATGGGAAAATATATGGGATTTTTGCCAGAATAGAAGATTCTATCAGCTACTACGATAATAATTTGCAGCAATCTGTATTGATAGAAAACACACTTGCTAGTAATGCTATCTATGGAACTAATCGGAGCAAACGCGGCTCAGGAGTCTATGGATATGGAAAGCGTACAGGTCTTTATGGTTTTACAAGTGATTCCGTTTACTATTATAATCCTGCTACTCAAACCGGCTCCAATGTCTACAATTCTTATGCTTTTGCAGCGATAGAAGGTAGAACTCAAAGAACCCCTTGGGCAGGCTACTTCAGCAATGATATTTATATTTCAGGCTCACTCATACAGCCTTCCCTTGCCAATGCCAGTCAACAAAAGAAAAACGACAAAACCAAACCGCTCGAAAACAGCATTGAGAAACTACGAAAACTGAAAGTCATACAATTTGATGGAGAGGATATTGATTTTGACAAAGCGGAAAAGCCTAATGGTACATACTATGGGCTATATAGCGATCAAGTCAAAGAGCAATTTCCGGCTCTGGTGCGGCTAGGCAAGCAACCGATCTACAAAGAAGTAGAAGAATATGAAAAAGCAGAGCGCATGGTGCCTGTAAAAGTAGAGCATCCTGTATTCCAAGAAGAAAAAAACGAAAGTGGAGAGACCGTCCGTCGTGAGCGTATCGAAAAGCAAATGGAGCTACAACCTGAAACGTACTTTAAGAAAGTGAAAGTCAATCGCATGGTCAGCACAGAAGAGCATTTGGGTATCAATTATGTTGGTTTTGTGCCTGTTTTAATTCAGACCATTCAGGAACAGCAGAAGCAGATTGATGAGTTGGTGGCAGTAGTGGCGGAACTGAGAAAAGAAGTAGAGGGGATAAAAGAGCAAGCAAACAGCAACACGGAAAGCAGAACGATTGTCGTACCGAAATTTCCGACTCAGAGTCGATTAGATCAAAATACACCCAATCCGACAGATGGCAGCACCTCCATTCGTTTTTTCATTCCCGAATCAGCGACTACCGCTGTACTACAGCTTCACGACCTGAATGGCAAGCTTTTGCATCAGGAAAGCATCACTACCAGAGGAGAAGGACAACTACAGTTCGATCTGCAAAATCTGTCTAACAATATTTATGCTTATACACTGCTAGTAGATGGGAGAATAGTCGATAATAAGAAGATGATACTAACTCGATAATATTCAGTTAATAACTCACCCTTTTTAGATCATTTCTTCGTAAGGGCAGACAAGAGTTTGCCTTTATTTTTTTCAACTTTCAAAATACAAAATCACATCATGAATTATAAATACATCTTCTTCCTACTTGTCTTTTTCACCTTTCAATGTACTCAAGACCCATATAACCCTGCGCCTGTAGGAGAACTTTTTGACGAATTGAAGGAAAAGATAGAATTGGGTGAAACAAGTCATGACGATGCATTAGCTGAAATAGATACATTGCTTATATACGTAGGCAATATAAAAAAAGTAGAAAGCCCCGAAAAGACTAAGCATAGGATGGTGATAAGCAGTGGGCAGACAGAAGAGAGTGAGTATGTTATGACAGAGTCTGAATTAGAATCACTGAAAGCTGCATTGGAGTCAACAAAGGCTGCGTTATTATATGATAAGGAAATCGTAGAAGAAATAGCGAATGAAAATCTTACTCTTTACCCTAAAATCATTGTGTCAAAAGAGGTTTTATCCTCAAGTAAGATACCAAATTATAAATGGGCGATAGATACAGTACATACTATTTTGGCAGCGCTCACAGAAGAAATTGAGCTGAAACTACCTCAGCAAGAACTCAAAGAGTACAAGACTCCATACGATAGAGAAATGATGTTCAAAGATATTATCTTGAATGTATTCGTAAATAATTACTCTGATAGTGAGGGGCAGTTTAGAACTACATTTGATACAAATCCTTGTAAGTTTTCATATATGAATCACTTTTCAAACCAGTTTGAAGAAATAAGAGTAAATAGAGATGGTATTGATGAAGAGTATGTTGCATATTATGATGAGATAGTTGGACTCCTAACCAAATACAATGATTTTGTGATTAAGACGCAGAAAGAGACCATTGAAAACTTCAAAAAGGTAATACGACAGAGTATCGATGAAGACTTCAAAGAGAAGGTAATTAGTGTAGCAAAGGAGTCTTACTTGGATTCTAAGGGATTAAGCCCATACCTAAAACTTTCTATTAGGGTAGATAAAAAGAAATTTTCAGATGTGAATTTCATCCCATATCTGTTTGAAGCATCCATATTGGATGAAGAAATTGATGATGACTTTCTGGAGAAATTCTTAGAAGTACCCTTCATTCCTATAGACAAAAGTGTTGATGTCGGAATTGAAGCCAAATCAGATGAAGAAGTTGCCTTTCTTGTAAAAATTCCAATCTATGAGTATAAGGACTATGTAATGAATAAGGCTAGCACTGAAGGAATCTTAGAATATGTTCCCATAATCATTGTGTACGGTGTAGACAAAACAAATTCCGATTGCATTTACCAAAGCATCAATCCGAGAGTGATAGCACCATCAAAGGAGACACTTGGTTTTTTTGATGAGTTGATTGGAAGGATAGAGAGTCGCATGGAAAACTGAAAGTATATAGTCTTGTCAATTCTCAAGTTAGCATTTAAAGAATATGATAATATTTGATAGAAAGTCTTGCTATTGAGTATGTTTTTTTAGTCACTTAGGCAACACCTCCTCATACTCCCTCCAGCCCTCCACCAGCTCCATCACCACAGGCTGCCCCACCCGATAAGCTGCTTCCAGAGAAGGAATATAAGCCGAATACCCCTTCCCAGACAGCTTTTCACCAGCCAAACTTTCGTAGGCAGAGACGCCATCCCATTGCATGGTGAAGTTGGAGGCGGTGCGGAGGACGAGTAGGCGTTCTTTATCGACTTTGTTGAGTTTTTCTAGTCGTAGCAAGGCTTGATATGTCCCCATTTCCTCCATAGCAGAAGTGACGAAATTACCTTCTCCTTCTGTCCAATAGTCGACCCAGTCATTCGCCCAGTCATTGAGCAGTGCGCCATGCCAGTAGGTGCTAGCTGCTAATTGATCGCCTTTCATGACTCGCGGTGGCGCTTGTGCATTCTCAAAAGAAGCGTACTGAGCGCGCATCTGCTGAATCTCTTCGTTGTCGGCTAGCTCTATATCTTTGGTCATATTGTATGCCCAATCGACCAGATTCGGTTGCAAACGAACCACCATATCTGTCTTGATGCGCTCGGGTAGCGGCTGCTCATAAGGCTCAGTCATACGGAGCGGAATGTAACCTGTCTCCCAATCTTCTGGTGCTTCACGTGGATCGATTTCATGAGACAAATCGCCTTCAACCAGCCACTCCGCCCAAACTGCCGAACCTGTCGACGCATCTTCGGGATCAACGCCACTGATACCAGCGACCAGCCAATATGCTTTGCTCAGATCGAATCGTTCATCCAGTCCTAAAGCGGTAATCGTAATCGCCGCCTGCGTATTCCCAATACCTGTGACGACACCGAGTATACCCAGCTCCGGGTTGTACCTCAAATCGCGTGTTCCCGTTGGAAATTCAATAGTTTCAGATAATGGCAGTCGCTCTACCCAATACTGAAACTCACCAGGTCGGTCGCCGCTACTTTCGCCTGCTTCAAACATACTGACGATGACCACTTTGATCGGAATTTTCTCGGAAGTTGTAGATTCGGTTTCTTTTGGTGCACAAGACCACAGAACAAAGCAGGAAAGGAAGAAAAGTAAAAGGCGCATATCGTTTTGAAGCGAAAAACGGACTTTGCGCGGACTTTTACAAATATCAATACCAAGAAGCCCCTAAAAATCCATCCCCAACGACCAAAACCATCTCGGACTTTGGACATTTCTGGTCTCTACACCCCAAGATCGATCTACACGAACGTAATACCCGAATAGCATTAATCTCGCACCTGCACCATAGCCAAAAACGATCGGGTCGCGGAAGAAATTGACTTTGACAGTGACTGGTCCATTGGTGTAAGTGCTGGTGTTAAGTGGGCTTTCTTCTGTAAACGGCGAAGGTCCTGACCAAGCCGTACCTGCATCGAAGAAACCGACGAGCTGGAAATTGCGGAAGAAAGGACGTGGACTTCTCATCAGGTAGCGGAAGACAGGCACGCGCAATTCATTATTGAGTAAAGCAAAAGAGCTACCATTGCGAATGTTGAGCTGAAAGCCACGTAAATTGGGCATATCGACACGATACGCAAAATCAGCATCGACGGGCTGTGGAATGTTCTGATTGAGCTGAGGGATGATCCATCTATCCGTGCCACCAATTCGGAACAAGATACGTTCTGTCCCAAAAGAAGTCGCTCCGGCTGCACGCACTGCAATAATTGATTTTTTGTCTAGCCGCTGATAATGACGAAAATCAAATCCCAAAATGGTCATGAAGCCATCTCGGAAATCTAGACTTGACTCGCCATTGAGTGCCAGATCAAATCGCTTGACGGTTTCGGCGTAGACTTTGTAGCGGGTACCGTTTTTGATGTTGAGCGCGACGTCTAGTGTATTGTCGAATACATATTCTAGTCCCGCACCGATACGCTGCTCGTAGTCGGGTGGGGTATTGAGTGACTGCCGCTGAGTGACGAGATCAGAGATGACATCTACGCGCAGAGTGGTTTTCAGTCGCAGACTTCTATAAATATCGAATGGATAACTCAGACTGAATTGCCCCAATATATTTTGTACCTCTGTCCGTCTGCGGTCGCCTATATTCGTACCCAAGAAATTTTGTCCATTTGGAAAGCGCAAATTACGGCGATAAAAAGCATAACGTTTATCCAGTCGTTTTTTCTTGTCGTCGATGTAGAGGAAATACTCTGTTCCATTGGTAGAAGTCGGCACGCGCACACCACCTACAATATCATAGTCTTCTAGGAGGTCTGTAAAACTGGTTTTGAACAACATACCAGGCGGCGGGAATCCGAAATCTTCCGGCATACCAGAGTAGGTATTGAGTCCGCCGAACAATTGCTCGTTGTCCATGCGGGTTTCTACGTTTTCCATCAAAAACTTGATGCGGTAGGGAATGATTTTTCCAGGATTGAAGCGATAGGTGTCGGATGTCGTTATATTCTGACTGATGTCAGTGGCAGAAGATTCAAAGGAAGGAATGTACACTTCTTCGACTTCTTCTGGCGTCTCTTCCTCGGTAGGTTCTTCTACGACGACCACTTCTTCTGGTACTTCTGTTTCCTCTTGGAACTCCGACTGAAACAAATATTCCACTTCTTCTTCAGCTATGTCTTCGGTCTCTGCTGTCGCTTGCTCCAGCCCGGGGAATTGTACGTCAAAATTGGGGAGCACAGACTCGTCGATGCGCATACTGTAATTGCGCTTGGCGATTTCAGCCCTGTATTGAGTGAAAAATGGTCGGGTGACGATACGCTGCGGACGCAAGCTATCTATGTAAATATTGTATCGTTCGCCTTCGAGTAAAAGTTCCGCATTTTTGTTGCGTCGTCCTGCTTGTGCTTGCTCACGGATATGGGTGATGTTATTGGTGAGCAAATGATTGATGGCGCGTTGTTTGATGATAGGACGTGTATAAATGGTATCGATAAAACTGCTGTCCAATTTCTCCAAAGTTGAGTCGATGTGCATCACGATTTGGTTGCCATCTGTCAGTTCGATGACTTGATCGTAATGATGGATATAGTCTTCCAAATATCCGGCATAGCGATTGTAGATACCATTTTCATCGCTCAGATAAGAGAAATAAGTGGTGTCAAAAGCAATAGGCTGTCGTTCGCTGGCGAAAGGTGTGTGGGTAATTTGGACAGCTTCATTGCCTTTCTTTTCTAAGTCATAATAGAACAAATCCATTGCTTGCATGGGCGGCAAAGAATCCATTTTGGTGCGTTCTACTAAAGAATCTGGTCGATTGGACGCCCAAATCACACCTCTTTTATCACCTATTTGGACAAAAGTAGCGTCGATGTCATCATAATAGTCGCGTGTAATGGCTTGCGGCTGACGGGAGTTGATATAGTACAAAAATAGATCAGAAAAACCCTGTGAATTGGCAGACATCAGTAAGGTTTGTGGGTCTGTATACTCCATGCTGTACACGCGCTGGAGCTGGATGCTGAGGTCGTCTTCGGTCTGCTTTTTGGTATTGACATCATGACGTACGAGTCTAGGCAGATCTTGTCTTTCATATAAAATCGCTAGTTCGTAATTGTTGGGATTCCAAGCCAAAATAGGGTAGTTGCGGTCAGTTGCTTGAAAGGCATTGCGGAAGCCGGTCTTAAAGATGACCTCTGTTTTATCATTGAATAGGTCACGGAGATGGACTTTGACCTTCCCAATTTCATTGGTGACGAATGCCAAATATTGTCCGCTGGGGCTGAGTGTGATTTGGCTGATGGGGATGTTGCGCTTGTTTTTAAATTCAATGGGCGTTCGCTCCTTTACGGTGACTTTATTTTGCTCCGATTCGTAACGCGATTGATAAAATGTCCACCAGTTCTCTTTGAATCTTTGGAAAGGCGTATTGAGACCATAATTGAAACTTTCGGGTAGGTTGCGATTGATGCGGACGAGGTAAAGTAGATTGCTCAGGGCAGAGCGACCGTGCTGCTGCTCAATGTAGTACCAAAGTGCGTGTCCGGCTAAAACGGGTTGTTCTTCTGCAAATTCTTCGAACTCTTTATACTGTTTATTCAAGAATACATTCCTCAATTGATCGTCAAGATCGGTATTCCAGTTTTCTCCGGCATAAGAAATCAAACCCTGCTCAAACCAAATCGGGAGATCCAGCAAAACGGCATTTTGTACCATTTCTTGCAGATTGCTACCGATCGCCATAGAGCGCAAATAGACACCTGCTATGCCTTGTCGGATTTGTCGGCGGAGGTGATTATGGTCGCCGTTGAAGTAGATGAAAGCCTTGTTGTTTTCGATTTTGGCGAGTCCATCTACATTCTGAAAAGCTTCTTCGACACCAATATTGCTCTGTTTTAGATCGGTGATGTCGGTATAGACGATCAGCTCTACTTTGTTGTTCATGCGGTGATCGAGTAGTTCTTCGATCTCCTTGAAATCATACTCTGCTAGCAAAACCGTGGACTGACCCACGCTACGTCCTGCACCATACCAATAGGTGATAAAGTTGTCACTCTCATACTGCGACCATTCCTCGAAGTTGTTGTGAAATTGGACTCGATTTTTGCCAAATTGTACATCACCGACACTTTGTGTACTCGCCATATAGTAGGCAGCAAGAGCGAATAAGAGCAGCGTAATCTTCTTCATGTCTGTTACAATTGTCGGTGGTGTCGAAATATTCTATTGCTACAAACGCGTGGCAGCACGTTTTGTATTACAATCTAACTGATTTTACCAAAAAAAGGTGAAGGAGATCGGCTATTTTTTTACGTTAATCTTGGAATGAGACAAGAAAAAAAGGTGGTACGACTCACATCATGAACGTAACACCTTTTAGAATATGCTATTTGTTGTCTGTCTTATCGGACAGGTCAGTTCAACTTCATAACGTGCTGCACTAGATAAGTTGGATTGGTCAGTTTACTGACGCTCAGATTGCCATTTTGAATTTCGTCTAGCAGATAATGACCTAAATCACCAATGGAAGCATCTTCCAGCGTACCGCCTCTCTGAAAATGGTCTTTGTAAAATGCGCCAACCGTAGCCGTATAGATACCTGCAATCGCCGCGCCGGATACATCGAAGCCCACAATCGGATTGCTGCCTGGTATGAAAGAAGAAACAGCAAATGAAACGCCCGTTGTTGCTATGCTACCTGCTACGGAGTTGATCGCAACGCTAGCTAGGTTTTTGTCATAATCAATACGGTATAAATTGCACAACTCGCGGATCATCAGTAGTTGTAATCCAGTTGTCGCAGCGAAGGAGAGCAGAGGATTGGGGAGCAAACCGCCACCTGCTGCGATGATAGTGTACTTACGAATGGTGTGCTGAGCTTCGTCTTCGTACAAATTGGTAGATCTAGTCGCTACGCTGGTAACATCTGTCGTCATTATATTGATATTTTTTATTTGGCGAAAGCAAAGATTCTTTCTTGCTTTCTACAGTAATTTATTTTTATCCTGATTAAAACTAGCTGACTCGAAGGATGTTCGCTGAACCATTATGCATTTGAAGATTCTCTATCGACATTCATGATTCTTACTACGCTGGAATAATGCATCGAAAATGATGCTCCAATAACAATCAATTCCCGCAAAAATGGTAGTATTGTAACAACCAATTTTAATATGTCATGCGCTATTTCCTTTTTATCCTATCTAGTTTGCTGATATTTGCTTGCCAAGAAACGTCCACTGACCAAGATACATCCACTTACACCAACTGGGATAACTATCTCGGCGATAAAGAAAGTTCTCACTACTCGCCACTCACACAGATCAATAAAGATAACGTTCAGCAACTTGAACTCCTCTGGACTTATGATGCCGGAGATGCGGATACCATCAAAGACAGAACTCAAATTCAGTGCAATCCGCTAGTGATTGATGGTGTGCTGTATGGCAGCTCACCTCGCCTAAAGTTCTTTGCTCTAGATGCGGCAACTGGCGAACAAAAATGGCTATTCGATCCCTACGCAGACGATGCTTACGAAGCATTCGGTATGGGCGTCAATCGTGGTCTAGCTTATTGGACGGATGGAACAGAAAAACGTTTGCTATTCACAGCCAGCGATCAGTTGTACAGCATTGATGCGAAAACTGGTGAATTAGATCCCGACTTTGGCAATCAAGGACAAGTTGACTTGCATGAAGGTCTCGGTCGCCCCGTTGATGATTTGTTCATCAATTCCAATTCGCCTGGCATTGTCTATCAGGATAAGTTGATTTTGGGATCAAGGGTTTCCGAATCTAGCGGACCGATTCCAGGGCATATCCGAGCTTATGATGTGCGAACTGGTGAGATGGATTGGATTTTTCATACCATTCCACATCCCGACGAATTTGGCTATGACACTTGGCCCGAAGATGCTTGGCAATATTCAGGTGGCGCGAATGCTTGGGCAGGGTTTAGTTTAGATGAAGAGCGTGGCATCGTTTATGCGCCAACAGGTTCTGCTTCTTTCGATTTCTATGGCGGTGACCGCATAGGCGACAATTTATTCGCCAATTCCTTACTCGCGCTTGATGCCAAAACAGGCGAACGCATCTGGCATTTTCAGACGGTGCATCATGATCTTTGGGATAGAGATTTACCCGCTCCTCCTACCTTAGTTCAAGTAGAAAAAGACGGCAAACAGGTAGATGCAGTGGCGCAAATCACCAAATCAGCACTCATTTTTCTCTTTGATCGGGAGACGGGCGAACCGCTTTTCCCCATCGAAGAGCGTCCTGTTCTAGCCTCTGATCTAGAAGGCGAAATGGCAGCAACCACGCAACCAATCCCAACCAAACCGCTTCCTTTTGCGCGTACGACTATGGAAAAAAAGGACATCACCCGTCGTACACCCGAAGCCTATGACTATGTTTACAACATTTGGAAGGACTTGAAAAAAGGCGAATACTTTGTACCGCCTAGCGTAGAAGGATCGCTTGCTTTTCCTGGCTTCGATGGCGGTGGCGAATGGGGAGGTAGTGCCTTCGATCCAGAAACGGACAACCTCATCATCAATGCGAGCGAGATGCCCGTCATCATCAAAATGAATCTGTATGAACAAGTCAATGTTTCGCCAGCCTTAGCGTCTTATCAAGTGCACTGTCAAGCTTGTCATGGCAAGAATATGGAAGGTGGAAGTGCCTTCGGTGGTGTGCCTGCCATAGCTGATGCAGGTGATCGGCTGGACAAAGCAACCGTCAAAAAGATACTCGTCAATGGAAAAGGTGCGATGCCTGGTTTTGGACATTTGGAAGACGCACAGATAGATGCGCTGAGCGACTATATTCTCGGAGAAGAAATGGGCGCAGCTACCCACAAAAATGAGATCAAAACAGATTGGGATTATCCCTACACTTTTGATGGCTACACTAGATTCAAAGATCATGAAGGCTATCCTGCCATTACGCCACCTTGGGGTACTTTGAATGCGGTCAATCTCTCGACAGGTGAGCTGTCTTGGAAGATCACTTTGGGTGAGCGAGATGGCGAACTACTAGGCACAGAAAGCTATGGCGGTCCTGTCGTAACCGCAGGTGGTTTGATCTTCATTGCCGCTACTTCGGATAGCAAGTTTCGCGTCTTCGATAAAGATAATGGCGAATTGCTTTGGGAAACTGATCTTCCTGCTCCCGGTTTTGCTACGCCTGCCGTCTATGCCATCGATGGCAAACAGTATGTGGTGATTGCCGCTGGAGGTGGGAAGTTGGGGAAACGGTCTGGGGGGCAGTATTTGGCATTTGGGTTGGGAGAGTGATTGTTTAGGTTGGTGTTTTTGGGAAACGAATACAAACGTTTATACACGTTTACAAGTGCCAATCAAATCATAATTTACTGACTATCAATTACTTACTAGTCACATCCGTTTCAATGATAAAATATTATCTTTGAGAAGCATAGCAGACACATATGCACCAGTAGTACACATATACACTGTTCTGTCGTAATCGTCGCTTCGCTCCGACTACGACAGAACGGTCAAGGGGTGTACCGCTATGCGCGCATTCCAAAGACTCCAAAAAGTCAAAAAAATTTTCGGCGGTGCCGAACCTTTCTTCCCCCTTCTTCCGCTCTAAACGCCGCATGCCCCTTGACTGTTGGCTACAAGCAAAAAAAACACCTGAACTCAGTAATCAATCAGATAAATTTGAAATAGCAAAATTTCCCCAATCTTCAATAGATCTCAGCAAAGGAATCAGCGACTTTCCGGTTTTTGTTAAAGCATATTCTACTTTCAAAGGCGGTTTGGAGGCATAAACCTTTCTACTAATTATGCCATCTTCTTTCAATTGCTTCAATTGAAGACTAAGGGTTCTTTCCGTCACCGTATCCATTTTCTTTCTTAATTCATTATATCTTAATTTCTCATTCTCCATAAGGTGGAATAGAATGACCGTTTTCCACTTTCCACCAATAATTCCCATTGTGACGCTCATACAACAAGGGTACTCTTTTCCTTTTACTTTGAACATAAATTTGACTGATTAAAAAAAGTTTAAACTATCCTTTTTGACCGTTATTGCAAAGATAGAATGCTATACTTAATTTTGCAACTATACAAAATATAGTTTAACTAAAAATAGAAGGATGTCATTTTTAGATTCAATACAAAGTCGTTATACCACAAAGAAATACGACAGTAGTAAAAAAATCAAAAGCACGAAAGTGGACGAATTAAAGCAAATATTACGCCTTAGTCCGTCCTCCATCAACAGTCAACCTTGGAAGTTTACTTTTATCCAAGATGGACAAACCAAAAAGCAACTTTCAGAGGTCTCTTGGCTAAATACCAATAAAGTTTTGGACTGTGATACGCTTGTCGTTTTTAGTAGGATAGATAATATTTCGCTATTTGAAAAACAAATTTCAGAAGAGTTACCGGAAGGGGCAGTCAACTATTTTAAGGAGTTTATCAAGCCTAAATCCGAGGAACAAGTTAAGGCGTGGTTTGGACACCAATTGTACTTGTCTTTGGGCGTATTCCTTAGTGCTTGTGCAGAAATGGGCATTGATTCGACACCAATGGAAGGTATTGAGCCTGATAATTACAATAAAATTTTAGGGTTGGATAATTATCATGCTATGGTCGCAGTTGCCATCGGCTATCGGGATGAACAAGACCAAAATCAACCCAGTAAAAGACCAAAATCAAGAAGAGATTTAAACAAAATTATCCAATCAATTTAATAGAAATTAGATGAGAATAAAGACAGATACATTTTTATTTTTTGGATTATTGACGCTGTTATTAGGAAGTTGTGATTTAGAAAATAACAAAAAAAATAATACTAATGTAGAAAACAACCAACTTATGAAATTAAAAAATGCTGAAATATACGCAACGGTAGAAGAGGCTGTTGGAAACATTAGTTTCACCGCTAACGGAGATTTAGTTTACAGTCATCATCCATTTTTCGAACCTCAAACCAGAGTGGTGATAATGGATGCAAAAGCCAAAAATATCCAACCGTTTCCAAATGAAAAATGGAATACTCCCAGAGAGACAGACGAAAACTACCTTAGTAATGTCTTAGGCATCAGAAATGATAAAAATGGAATCGTTTGGATGATTGATATGGCACAAAGGAATCCTATCCGACCTAAAATAGTTGGCTGGAATACTAAGACGGACACACTCGAAAGAATTTACTTTTTAGACCAATCGACGAATAAAAGTTCGCAACCTAATGATATGGTGGTAGATACTAAAAATGGTGCTTTTATCATCGCCGATGAAGGAATTGGAAATGGCGGAGATGGTAGCAAGGCAGCATTTATTGTGGTAGATATGGTGACGGGAAAGACCCGAAGATTACTCGAAGGACATAGAACCACCAAGCCTGAAAATAATCCAACTATCATAGATGGAGAAATATTGGCAGTTGACGGGACTCCTCTTTTAGTGGGAAACGATGGCATTACCGCCGATAA
>JBCDHX010000084.1:0-25978 GCA_038749535.1 Bacteroidota bacterium | reverse complement strand
GACCCAAAAAACTACAAGAACGCGTATTCAAAAAGCTGTTTGAAGCTGCTGAAATCGCTAAGTTCTCTCCCAAAGAAAGAGAAGCCTATGAAGAGAGTTTGAAATATTATCGGGACATAAAAAATGTGGTAGATACTTCTAAGGAAGAGGGTCGAGAGGAAGGTCGAGAAGAGGGTAGAGAGGAAAGAAATATCGAAATTGCAAGACAAATGAAGGTAGATAAAGAATCCATTGATAAAATTATGAAGTACACAGGATTATTGAGAGAGGAGATTGAGAAACTATAAAAAGCAACAACTATGGCAGCAAGAGACAAACTTCGTGATTTAGTAAAAGCGACTTTAATCAAACAAGATTGGACAATCGCAGAGAACCTAGCACGAATTGAGCAAGAAGTAAATCTTGGATTTAAACCTGAGAACAATCAACTAATTGCTGCTGAAAAGGATGGTCAAAAGATAGGTGTTCAAGTTGAAAGTTTTCTTACCAGCTCCACTTTGCAAGAAATGTACGGTGTCGTTGGTCGGCACAGTATGTATTCTTTAGCATTGAAGCACCATGAACCTGATCGAAAGTTACGTATTGCTGTACCCAAACCCATACACGACAGCTTTTTTCAACTTCCTTTTATTCGAGATTTTGTGAAGAGACAAGAAATGGATTTGATGGATTATAGCGTAGAAAATCAAGAGCTAACCCAATGACTACTAGCAAATTAGACACAAAAATTGAGCTTCATTCTAAAAAGGAAAACTTAGGAAAAATACTACCAGAGAGTGGATCAATAAAGACGAAAGAGTTTAGGGGGATGCTCCTACCAAGCAAAGCTTATTTTGAGAATAGAGCCTTAATTAGAAAGTTCTTCTCAACTTTGAAAAATCAGAAAAAGGAAAACTGGTTAGATAAACTATTAGATAAGTTCAGTGGTAAAAAGAGCTTAATTTACAAGGACTTCTATGAACTGGGATTATACATTCGATCTGGTGAAGAAATCTTAACAAACGATTCTTCTTTTGTGATAATAAGTGACAAATTGAGACATACTAGCAAAGGAAATTGGGTTATCCAAATTGATATTTTAAATATGATTATACCGCAGGGTTTTCCTGAGTTCGATCTGTACAAAGTTGAATGGAAATATCCTGCTCCGCCTGATGGAATTTTGGCAATCAAAAAAGGTAAAGAAATAGTAATGGAATACTGAATACGAAATAGATTACTTATGCTCACCAACCAATTTTAAACAAACCGCTGAACAGCTATATGCTAATAGCTAACAGTTCAAAGCTAACACTATGCACTGCCACCACGAAAATAAAAACTACTCCCGCCGCGATTTCTTAACGCGCACCTCTCTAGGTTTAGGCGCACTGACCGTCGGTAATCTGCTCGACCCAATGGGATTATTCGGTCGAAACAGCATGATTCAGAAAGAAAGTGGGTTGCTGCAAAGCGGCTTACATTTTCCTGCCAAAGCGAAACGCGTGATCTATTTGTTCCAAAGTGGCGCACCTTCTCAGTTGGATCTTTTCGATCATAAGCCGCTGTTACAAAAAATGAATGGAGAAGATTTGCCTGAAAGCGTGCGCAAAGGGCAGCGACTGACAGGGATGACGGCTGGACAAGCGAGTTTTCCATTGGCGGGAACGCATTTTGACTTTAAGCAGCATGGCGAAAGTGGAGCGTGGGTGAGCGAATTGATGCCTTATACCGCTCAGATTGTCGATGAACTCTGCTTTGTGAAGTCAATGTACACCGAAGCCATCAATCACGATCCTGCGATCACTTTCATACAGACAGGTTCTCAGTTTTCGGGACGTCCGTCGATTGGAGCTTGGGTGAGTTATGGCTTGGGAAGCGACAATGAAAACTTGCCAGGTTTTGTCGTTTTGGTGACGAAAAACAAATTTGGGCAACCCTTATACGCTCGCTCTTGGGGCAATGGATTCCTGCCTTCTCAGCATCAAGGTGTGCAGTTTCGGGCTGGCAAAAATCCAGTGTTGTACCTCAACAATCCGCCAGGTGTGAGCGAAGAAGGTCGTTTAGATCAATTGGAATCCCTCAAACAACTCGAAGCGATTAGTCAGCAAAATGTGGGCGATCCTGAAATTCAGGCGAGGATGGCGCAGTACGAAATGGCGTTCCGAATGCAGACTTCTGTACCAGAAATCATGGACACCAGCGGCGAGCCAGATTACATTTATGATCTATATGGGGAGGATTCCAAAACGCCAGGGACATTCGCTGCCAATTGTTTGCTGGCGCGTCGTTTGGCAGAGCGCGATGTCAAATTCATCCAACTTTATCATCAAGGCTGGGATCAGCATGGCAACTTACCGAACGCCATCAAAACGCAATGCAAGGAAACCGATCAAGCCAGTGCCGCTTTGATTATGGATTTAAAACAGCGCGGTTTGTTGGAAGATACTTTGGTCATTTGGGGTGGCGAATTTGGGCGTACGAACTACTCTCAAGGGCAACTCACCAAAGACAATTACGGACGCGATCATCATCCCAAATGTTTTACGATCTTTATGGCAGGCGCAGGCGTGAAAAAAGGTTTAGTCTATGGCTCGACGGATGACTTTGGGTATAATGTGCAGACGAATCCAGTTCACGTCCACGATTTTCAGGCAACGTTGATGCACTTATTGGGCGTCGATCATGAGAAACTGACGTTCAAGTATCAAGGACGAAGGTTTCGATTGACGGATGTGCACGGGCATGTGGTGAAGGATATTTTGGCTTAGGATTTTTACGCTTTGATTATATAGGTGATTTAAATTTTATGCTTCTGCTTAATTTCAGTGAAATTGACGAATTGACGAACTGTTGAATTGACAAGTCGTGTCGTCAATTTAGTACTTCATTAAAGATTAATTTCCATAACGAGCCCTATTAAATAGACGTAATCTCAATTTCAATACGCATTGTCAATTTGACAGTTCATCAGTTTATCAGAGCCGTTAGGCGATAAAGAAACGAAAAACAACTCATGCTCCTACTCGACACATTCCTCGGACGCTTTCACCCCTTGATGGTACATTTACCGATTGGTTTTCTCATTCTGGGGATATTGATTGAATGGTTTTATCGCTCAGACAATGCACAGCGATTTGTGGCATTTGCTTGGCTGATGGGTGGTGTGAGTGCAGTCGCGGCGGCTGGTCTCGGCTGGATGCTGGCGAATGAAGGTGGCTACAATGAAGATACCTTGTTTTGGCATCGGTGGCTGGGAGTGGGGCTGGCGGTTGTTTGTTTTGGTGTGTATGCGGTTAAAAGTGGACGACTGGAGATGGGGAAAATAGGGCATCAAGTGTTGAATGTTGGGACGCTATTGTTGCTGGGTGTTGTTGGGCATTTGGGAGGTAATATGACGCATGGCTCGACTTATTTGACAGAGCACGCGCCTAAGCCAATCAAAGCGATGTTGGGGGAAGAAGAGGTGGTGGAAGTGAGCAAAACGATTGATAAAGAGGTGGATTCCATCTATGTATATGCGGATATCGTGAAGCCAATTTTTGCTGCAAAATGTATGGACTGTCATAATGATGAAGTGCAACGTGGCGGACTCAATATGGCAACTTTTGAGCAAATGGCGGAAGGTGGCGATCATGGGGCCGTTTTTCTAGCTGGCGATGCGACAGAAAGTGAGCTATTTCGACGGGTGACGCTGATGCCAGATCATGCGAAATATATGCCGCTGAAAGGCGAGCCGATGAGTTTTCAGGAAATACGCCTACTAGAATGGTGGCTGGATGGTGATGCTTCGGAAGAGATGAAAATCAAGGCGAAAGAAGTGCAGCCGAGCATTGCTTCGATTTTGGAGAAGGATTATGGCGTTGACTTGACCGAAAAGCCTTATTTTGAAAAAGTGCAGGTCGAAAAAGTTAGCGATCAAGTTATCGCCGACCTGGAAGCAGCAGGTTTTCAAGTCGATTATTTGATGGCGAATAATGGTTGGTTGGAAGTTGTTGCTACGCAAGATGAATATGACAATCTGGACGCACTTATAGCAGCTAAAGAACAAATCACCTGGCTGGAATTGGATAATGTCAATCTTACAGATGAGCAACTTCTGCCGTTGGCACAACTAGAGAATTTAACACGCCTTCGTCTTCAAAACAATCCGATTACAGGAACGGGATTGACCAATCTAACTAATCTTAAACGCTTGACTTCTATCAATTTACACCACACTCAAGTCGATGACACTGCCATTGAGCAATTATCAAAAATTGCCAACTTAAAGCGTGCCTATCTCTGGGAGACCCAAGTGACGCCACAGGGAGCAGACGAACTCCGAAAAGCACGTCCTGGAATGGATGTCGATATGGGATTTGTATTTGCTGAGGTGCAGCAGGTGGAGTAGCTGCTGTCACCCGTTGAATACCAAATTCAGGAACAAAGTGAGTAGTTTACGATGTCTGCAGAATCAAAGGCAACGGGTGAGTTCAGCGGGTGATTTTAAATCTCTCAAACTCTCTTTCTTTCCCTTTAACGAATTTTTAGCATCGCTCTAAACGAAATCAAAATACTTAAATAACCCAACTGTCTATCAGCTACTTATATAATGTTATTTTAATATCGTTAGCGCGAAAAATAGCGCATTCCTGCCATATCGTTTTACACAAGTTCGTCGCATTGGCATGGTGTGCCAATTTCAGTTAACTTTATCAGGTCTTTTGTACCCAAATACGCAAGGACATGATAAGAGCACACATTTTGAATACCCTATAGTTTCATTGGAAGGCTGTTGCTGTAGTACGAGCTATCAGCGACAGTCTTCTTTTCCGCCCAATCCGATTTCGATTATTGGCTTCGGTACTGACATCTACTTCAGCCAAACCGTGAAATAAACAAATTGTCATTGTTGAGAAAAGGTCGAATAGGATACGTATTGACAGATAATAGTCCGTCTAATCATTTCTCAACACTAAGGATGAGAATTTTTTATTGAACTCAAACCAAAAATTAAACATACTGAATGGAAAACTTTGGTTAAGGTGCGCGAAGGGGCGTGCCTTTTCTTTTCTTTCAAATCCGCTGTTTGATGCAACTCAGTCCCAAGCAACTTTTTCTCCTCGACGGTATGGGCGCACTCACTTCTGCATGCTTATTGGGCGTCGTTTTGGTGCAATTAGAAAGCTATTTTGGGATACCAAAACGCGTTCTCCACATTCTAGCAGCTGTACCGTGCCTATTCGTCATTTATGATGGTATTTGTTATTTTGGTGTAAGGCAACACGCAAGTTGGCTTCGCTACATCGCTGTAGCGAATATGCTGTATTGCTTACTATCTTTCTATTGCACAGTCATTCACCTCGAACAGTTGACAGCGTTAGGTCATGTCTACTTATTATCGGAGATTGCTATTGTATTGTTTTTGGCAAGGCTAGAGTGGCAGGCAAGTTGCTAATCTCATTCATCATTCGTCAATGCCGCTTCGAAGAATTGTGACATGGGGCGAGCTGCTTCAAAATGTGCCATAGTAAGGTCGAGCAAATCGTCTTGTAACATGGTATCAGCAGGAAGAGAGTGGTAGTAGTAAAATTGTTTCTGATAAATGAGGTCTTGACGTTCTGCGATTTCGACGAACTCTTTTGGGATGCGTTTATTGCGCTCGCCATGAATCTTGCCTTCAAAATATGTGACAAACTCTGGTCGATTCATCAGCGATTCGAACGCCTCTAAATTCACCGCTATATGCTCTCGGATGCGCTGCAACTGTTTACTGTCCGGTCTGTAAATGCCACTATAAAATTCGATGACTTGATCTGAAAACTGCATATAAATGCCGGGTGATACCATATCTTTTCGACCGCCTTTTGCTACTGCGGCAGAAGCATGTAGTTTATAAGGCGTTTTATCTTTACTGAATCGCGTATCTCGATATATCCGAAAGATGGCATCTTTGGGGGTGATGAGGATGTCTGGATCGATGATTTGCGCTCGCTCGATGATAGCAGCGATGTATTGCTCGAATGGTTCTTTTACGACTGCGATGTATCGCTTTTTGTTGTCGTTGAACCAATCGCGGTTGTTATTGGCGCGCAATTCTTGAAAAAATTGGATGAAGTCAGGTGTGAAAAAAGCCATGGTCAAGGAAATAATTTAAGCTGCTCGTAGAGAAGAATAAGTACATCCTTTAGTATGTCTAAAATAGTGGTTTTGTTGTGGAAAAAGCTTCTATTTCATCAAAATCAATAATCTACTTCACCAGCCCATGAATAATAGCGTGCTCCATGATCTCATCCGAATTTTTGACCAAAACGATATTGACATCCGTATTGGCTTCGACTAGATTGGCGATGCGGCGAGCATTGCGAGTATTGCGCGTATGTCGGATGTAGATCGCCTTGACGCGCCCTTCAAACTCTTTAGCCAAATCCAAATAATGATCTGCATCTTTGGAAGCCGTATCACCCAACATCACAAATGGTAAATCAGGATAGGTCTTCAAAATCTGACTGATGGTTTCCATCTTATGTCCCCAAGTTTTGGACGTTTGCGTCATCAAATGAATGCCTGCATCGCGGAGCAAAACAGGTCCTTTTGGAAATTGATTGACCTCCAAAAAAGTCTCGATATTATCATGAATGTTCCAAGGACTATTGGACACATAGAAAATAGGATTTTCCTTTTTACCATTGCTACCTTTTTCCAAAGCTGCATAGATCTTGTCGATACCATCCATCGGTAGCCGCTCGTAAGGGTCTTTGAAAAAGGTCACATACATCATTTTTAGGCGAAAAAGAGAAGTCGCGTGCGTCTGCAAAACAGTATCATCTACATCGCTGATGACGCCAAAATCAGCATTGACAGACGGGAAGAAAATTTCACCATTTGCTTGTACGCCGTCAGAAGCCAAATCCATTGTGTCTATCAATTGCGCATGGCTATCAATCCAACGATTTTCTTTAGGACTGAGTGGTGTATCCCAAGCCTCATCTACTTCAAAATAGCCTTCCTCATCAGAGTAGACTTCAAATATGTGATCGCGCACTTTGATTTTGACACGTGCGCCTTCGATTTCATCGCTCTCAAATCGTTTGAAGTTGTCGATTAATGTACGGATACGTGTCTGATCTTCCGATAAAAAAACACCTTCGTTTTCAAGCACCCGACCTTTTAGATACAAACGCTCTTCACTAGCAAAACCCCTGTATAGGTCAATCATGAGCGGATCTTCAGAGTCAAATTTATTGGCGATTTTATTGAGTAGTTGAGTAGATTTTTTTAGCATGGTGATGTGTATATGTGGATGGATAAGGTGTAGAGTGTATGTTTAGGTGAAAGTAGGTGGTCGTAGGAAACGACCACCTACTACTAAGTATTAGTTCCAGTTAGGCTCATAGCCATAATACTGATAGGTCTTTGTCAAATAGTCATGATTGGCATTAGTCGGCCAATTGTCTTTGTCAAAGCCCGGTGCATTTTCTAGCTTTTCTTTTTCTACATTCAAAATCAAACGCTCGTTTTTGGTATCTACTGTAAATGCTTCAAAAGGAATGGCAAAATACTTATCGCCCATGCCCAAAAATCCACCAAATGACAATACTGCATAGCTGACATTGCCTCTGCCGGTATTAATCATCAAATCCTGAATGTTTCCGATGTCTTTTCCTTCTCTGTTCACGACATTCGTTCCCTCGATACTACTGCTTGATAATAGCATATTTTCTCTAAATTTTAGTGGTTTAAAAAATTATGTTCTCATTTTTAGAACTACGAAAAATGGGATCATGTTCGTTAGTGGTCTCTTTATCAACGGCTTGCCAATACAATGTCAATATTGTGTTAACACTCTACATAAGATCATGGAAACCATTATTTTTGATTGCATCATTCAAACACATATTAACTTATCTGACTCGAATATGTCCATTATAGACCAACTGAAACGTCGCCAAAGCTCTCCGCTTTTCCCATTGATACCTTTTCTTTTTCTGTTTGCTGTCATTTTCAGTAAGTCCCAAAATCGGGAGTACCTGAGAGGGCAAATTGATAGTTGGCTGACCGATGAAGTCAGAGATTTGACAAAAGCTTATCAAGAGATGGACGAGCAGATAGAGGCGCATCTGGATATCAAAGGTGGACTGGGGTATAATTTCATCCACTTTTATCAAGAGCAAGTCGATCGTTATCCCGAACATGAAATGGAGCTGACGTTGATGGCTGGTCATCTTGCGAAGTGGTATGGCGGTGAAATGGTACGCTACAATCAGCAATTTGGGACAAAAGTAAGTGCTTACGGTATCGGCGATCACATCATGCCTAATGTCGATCAACTGCCTCATTTTGGTGAGTGCAAAACTCTATCCGAGCTGGGGCGCGTGATGTGTTCGGAGCAACAAATTCATCAGTTCATCTTTGATCATCTAGTCTATCCCAATGTGGACATTGAGGAAGGTATCACCATAGAAGCGACGGTGCTACCGAGTGGTCAACTGAGTGATGTGGCGGCTATAGTTTCTCAAGATGCCGATGCATCCATGAAAGAAGCTGCGCTGCGTGTGGTGCGGTCGATGCCGAAATGGCAACCTGCTTTGAGAAATGGAAAACCTGTGGCTTGTAAAATATATCTACCCATCATCATCAATAAAAATGCGAAGCCAGATTGGTTTAGGCAACCATTAGATACCCAAAAATGGGTAGTGGATGCAGTGCCGCCACGCGGTGAATTGAGCTGGCAGGGGCATAGAGATCGTCTGGAACGCTTGCTGGAAAAGTACAACACCATTGACTTCAACTCAGGTCGCCACAATTATGCTGTGCTATTTAGTAGAGCGGTACGTGCTGCACTGAAAGATGCAGATATGTCTGAGCGGTTGGATATTTTGAATCTGGTGACGGCATCGACCACGGAGTACGGCATTCCATTAAATATTATGACTAATGCCGATCAGCGATTCATAGATGCCACACTGACAGTGATCGAAAGTCCTGAGCCCTCTTATGCTGATGAAGACAAAATCTATGTCGATCTAATGGAAATCATGGAGGACTACGAGCCCGAAATGAGCGAAGCTGCTGAGTTAGCAATCGAACGATCGCTGGGTGACTTGATGTGGGACTTTATCAATCGCTTTCCCGATCATACAGAAATGGCACAAGCTGCCTTACAGCATGCCTGCAACTTGAAAAAAGTGAGTACACATACCGTAGCGATCAAAAAAGAGGCGGCAGAAGTGCGGGTCAATTTGAAGCGGTAAATGAGTGAGTATTGATCTAATCACCAACATCCATCTCCAAAATATCACTGACGGCTGCTTCTTTATGTTTGCCCAAATACGACCAATATAGAATAGGTAGCCATCCCAGAATGGGAATGAAGTAAGCAATGACGATGGGGCGTTTCCAAAACAGTTTGAGGATCGTCCAAAAGTTATATTTGATCTGAACATCACGGTCTTTTTCCCATTGCACTTGAAATTCAGAGAATAGGAAGGTCCAGAACGGTGGTAAATAGTAAGGAAAGTATTTGCGCTGCTTCCAAGCTGTCCGGAAAAATTCTTTCCACTCATAAGGTCGCTTTCCGTATTGTTGTACTGCTTCGGTAAGTTCCTGCTGCATCTGCTTATGTACTTTGTCTCTGATGGCTTCTATTTCTGAATCACTCAATTCATCATACTGCTTTTGGGTGAGTTTATCGCGACGAATGCGCTTGCCCTTGACGAAAGTCATTTTAGCAGGAAAAGCAAAATAGTAAAACCAAGGCTGTAACAACAACATAATCGTCAGCAATCCAAGCGGCAAAAATGGAATGCCTGTCAACGCTTTGACTAGGCGGTTGACGATCTTGGAGTTGTACATGAAAGGGTTAATATACTCGGCATTGACAGTGGCATAGGGAACGATGTCGGTATCATATTTTAGACTCATTCGGATGAAAGAAGTCGATAACCGTTGCAGCTCATACTTATGGTTGAAGCCTTTACCGATACCCGGGACACCTTCGGGATACAACATGACATTGGTGTCTGCATACTTCATGAGGGTCTCAAAGTTGGCGAAAGTAGCATCCACACCACCACATTTTTTCCAAAAACTGGTGACAAAAAACGGCACCATCACACCCATGCTCGACAAGATCGGTACAATCAAGGTTTTGCACACTTTCTTGTAATCATAGTCGAACTGCTCTAGCAAACCCGACATAAAACAAACGGCATCCCAAGGAATAGCACGACCAGAATGATTGCTAGCCAAAATGACGGGTGCATTCGGATTATTGCGCTCAATGACTTTATCAAATCCAATGTAGATGGAACGAAAGTAAATATCATTAAGAACTGATAGTACATTTTTGACGATCTGTTCTGCAAATTGAGCATCAAGATCGTTCAGAATGGACAAATTTGGCGCGGTATGGTTGCTTGTATTTTTCAATGAATAGTGGTGGTAAGTTGACTGTAGAAACTAGGTGTAATTGGAATGAGCTAACAACTATAACATTTTGAGCAGCCTAAAAAATACAGAAAGCAACTATATTCAAAAGTGACCGCCCCTCTCACGTATCGCCCTTCATACATCACCTCTCATTTTTCGAGACGCTTCAAAGCGACAGCAATCTTAGCACCTAAACGTGCATTATTTAGCACAAGTTCAATATTAGAAACTAGACTTTGCCCTTTCGATAATTGTTCAATGCGTGAGAGCAAAAAAGGCGTCAGTGCTTTGCCTTTGATGTGCTGTTGTTCTGCTTCGGTTATGGCTTTGTCGATGATGCCTTCTATATAAGTGCGTTCGCAAGCATGAATTTCAGGTACCGGATTGGCGATGAGTGCGCCGCCTTGTAGTCCGCACGTCCACTTGAGATGGAGGAGTTCGGCGATTTCTTGAGCGGAAGTTACTTTATTTTCGGCGCGTTCTCCACTTTCTCGGGTATAAAATGCCGGAAAATGATCGCTCTGATAGACCATGACCGGAACACCATGTGTCTCCAAATATTCCAAAGTCGCCGGAATATCCAAAATCGACTTCACACCTGCACTCACCACCGCTACATTCGTCTGTGCCAGTTCTTGTAAGTCCGCCGAAATATCAAATGTCTGCTCCGCTCCTCTATGTACACCACCAATACCACCGGTCGCGAACAATGGAACATTCGCCCACTGCGCCCCCAACATTGTCGCTGCTACCGTCGTCGCACCCAATGCTTTACTTCGCAACACGAAAGGAATATCGCGGCGGCTGACTTTGGTGACGCTCGTTCCTGCTTTGGCGAGTTGCTCGATTTCATCTATACTCAGTCCTACTTTCACCTTTCCATTCATTAAAGCAATAGTCGCTGGAATCGCACCCTGATCGCGGACAGCCACTTCTACTTTCAGTGCTGTCTCTCTGTTTTTTGGATAAGGCATACCGTGCGAAATGATGGTGGATTCGAGTGCGACGATAGCTTTGCCTTCAGCTTGGGCGGCGGCGACTTCGGGAGAGATGGAAAGGTGTTGCAAAGGAACTTGTTTTATCGAATGAGAATAGATTTATCAAATTTAAAAGATTTGGCAAATCGCGTTAACCATACACCACCTTATCTGCCGCCTTCAAGGTATTCATCAATAGCGAAGTGACGGTCATCGGGCCTACACCACCGGGAACAGGCGTGATATGACTAGCTTTTTCTTTCACCGATTCAAAATCAACATCACCGACTAGTCGATAGCCGCGTTTGGCATTGATATCTTCTATTCTATTGATGCCTACGTCGATGACGACAGCACCTTCTTTGACCATATCTGCTGTGACAAAGTTGGCTTTTCCGATAGCTGCCACAACAATATCAGCACGACGCACTTCTGCGGCGACATCTTTGGTACGGCTATGGACGAGCGTGACAGTACAGTTACCGACTTTCGCTTTTCGAGACAGTAAAATGCTCATCGGTGTCCCTACAATATTACTTCTACCGATGATGACACAGTGTTTGCCGCTCGTCTCGATATTGTATCGCTCCAGCATCTGCACGATGCCATAAGGCGTAGCGGGCAAATAGCTGTCCATCCCTTGCGCCATCCGCCCAAAATTCATCGGATGAAAACCGTCCACATCTTTTTTCGGATCAATCGCCAAAGTGACTTTAGTCTCATCAATATGCTTCGGTAGTGGCAACTGAACGATGAAACCATCTATCGCTTCATTGGCATTTAGGTCAGCGACGATTTGTAATAACCCCTCTTCGCTAATATTTACTTCTCGACGAATCAAGGTCGATGTAAAGCCCACTTGCTCGCAAGAGCGGACTTTGTTGCGGACATAGACTTGACTCGCCGGATTGTCTCCAATGAGGACAGCCGCTAAGTGTGGAGCGCGTTTGCCTGCTGCTTTGCGCTGCTCGACTTGCTGCGCGATTTCTGCTTTGATGTCTTTGGCGAGTTGTTTGCCGTCGATAATCATAGTCTGTAGATATTAGAGGGTAGACGATAGAGGTTAGACTGGTTCAGTGATAGTCAAATCATCGCAACCATTAGAAACTCAATTCGACAGCAAAAATAGAATTTGTGGGGAGGAATGGTGGGTATCTTCACGATTTTTGTATCGTCATTCGTCATTCGTCATTCGTCATTCGTCATTGCTGCTCCCAAACCCAAAAACGTCTCCCGACGAATTGCTAACAAAATAGTTATCCGATCAATCGGCACTTTTTGACCACCGACAAGTAGGGTATCGGCTCTATCTACGATTTTTTCGTAAATCCAATTAGCGACATCTTCAGTAGCTTGCTCTTCTCCAAAAGTCAAATACATCCGAATCGTCTCTTGATAACCAATGCGTGACCCGTAGTGATTTTCGTCCATGACGATGGAAGTCGATGTCCCGGGAATTTTGAATGTCTCGCCATACAATAGCCATCTGTAGTTGCGCTTGCCGAATAAGTCATACTTCAAGGCTTTATCTGGTGTCCGAATTTCGATTTTGAGTCTGTTAGCAGCAAAACGGGCGTTGTGATGTTGAAAGTCACTAGCGGCGTGACCGACAGACGTTTGTTGAGGATTAAAGTGAGCGCGCATTTTTGTGGCAAGTGCTTCTATTTGTTGGAATCGCTCAGTTGCCATTTCCTGTACCGTTTCATCCTCGAATTTAGCGAAATTATCAGGATGGTATTTCTTGCGGATTTGCTTTAATATCTGCTCAAATTGTTCGGCATCTAGCTCTTCTATGGACGTGCCGAAGTATTTTTGTATCGCCTCGCGCTCGGCAATGTTGAGTGAGTTCATGTTGTTGTTTTGTAGGAAACAGTATTTTGGGGAAGTGGGTTGAGGTGATGATTCAACCGATCTACCAACGATCAAATTTTGTCTTCCGGCGTCGCTTTTCCATTCGATCCGTATGGCTGCTGACGTAGCCATTTGACGCCTGAAGAATAAAAATATCTTTGATGGTTTTCCAAAGCACTTTGTACCAAGGCACGCGGCGTGGTGTTTTTCCAAACTCTCTCATATTGATTGTATTGATGATAGACTTGGCAAGTCTCGAAGACTTATCAAGTCTAAATGTTAGCTTCTTAACTCTCTTCTCCCTTCAATCCCCACAAATACCGCACTACATCTCGTATTTCGCGCTTGCTGAGTACTTTCGACATATTCGGCATAGCGGAAGGGACGCTTTGGCGTTCGGCGATGTCGGATTTGGCGATGATGTCGGTGGCATTGCCTACTTTGAGGTAGAGCTCGGTAGCTGTTTCTTGTTTGACGATACCGGAATTGCTTTCGCCGTCTTGCATCGTCAGTATGACCACTTCATAGCCGGGCGCGTATCTGGCACTTGGGGCGACCATGGCTTCGACAAGTTGCTCGCGGGTCAGTCTTGCGCCTATGCCTGCTAGTCCTGGACCTGCATCTCCACCTTGCTCGAAGATCGCATGACAGCGGACACATTGAGCAGCTTCATTGCGGTAGAAAACTCGCCAACCTTTATCAGGATTGCCACCATACATGGTTTCTCGATAGACATCGACTGGATCGTTTTGATCTTTGGATCCTTCATATTCGGTAAGCAACGTCAGGGTCTCTGTATGCCCTTGTTTGGTCGCCGCTTCTATGATGTCAAGCTGCACTTCTGGTACGACTTTATCTTGTTGTAGGTTTAAAACAGCATTTTCGAGAGTAGCTATGGCTTCTGCACCTTTCAGATTGCCGAGTGCGAAGTAGGCAGCTTGTCGTTCCTCCACTGTGCCACGTTGCAGTATTTTGCGCAACAAAAGAACCGCTTTTCCTTCTTCCAAACCAGCCTCTGGTACAATCTCCAATGCGGTCGCACGCACCTTACTTTCACGATCTTCGAGTGCCGTAGAAAGGGCGGTATTTAGCTCATCGGCTTGCATGGCAGCTAGTGCTTGTATGGCGGTGATTCGTGTATCGGCGTTATTGGCGCGTTGTACAAGTTGGAGGAGTTTTGGGGTAGCAGCTTGCAGATTGAGCTTTTCGACGGTGCGGATGGCGGCTTGTTGGACAGCAGGTGCAGCAGCGATCAGCCAGTCGTTGATATTGTTCGTCAAAGCTGTTTTGATAGAACTAGCATCGCGTGTCCCTAAATCTCGATAGCGTCCATCCACTCGATCCAGGACGGATGGTTTTTCCCAGGTACTTAAAGCTGCTAAAGCTTCGGCACGCATGGTTTCAGGCGCCTTTTTTTGATTGGTGTAGTCGAATAGGCGTTGCCAGTTTTCGTCTTCGCCTAGTCGGATATTGGCATTGATGGAACGACGCAGCAAGGCTTCATGAGTGAAAGGCGTTTCATTCAGTAAAGCTGCCAAAGCTGGCAAAGCATTCGGTATAGAAAAGTCATCGTTGATGCCGCGAGCTGCTTCTACGGCGATCAGTTCATTTTGATCTTGTAAGAAATCGGCAATTGCTGGACTTTTTTGACGACGCAAAGCGACTACGGCTGCCATCCTGAGCGCATCGGATTCATGAGATTTTAGCTGGTGTAGTTCACTTTCATTGCTCATTCTTGCCAGAGCAATCATACCAGCATGACGCAACCAATTGTCGCGACCTTCATCCTTGACGATCATTTGCATCACAGCGGCTGTGCCTGCTGCATATTTCATTCGACCCAGAGCTTCTGTCGCCAATAACTGTAATCGTGGATTGTCTTTCTGTAGCAATCGAATAACGGCGTCACCACCTTTTTCATAGCGCACTTCTCCCAACATTTTAGCCGCCTGTCCGGCAACTTCTAGGTCGAGATCTTTCAAAATTGGGATGAAAACGTCTGCATAGGTCGCCTTGTCTCGTGCTAGTTGACTGATGCCCCAAAGTGCATGAATACGCGCCAACTGATCGGTGTTTTCTTGTACTACTTTCGATAATGTTTCATAACCTCTTTCACCTCTTTCGACTAGCTCAAATTGTGCTTTCTGACGGATACGTTGGTCTTGATGTGCCAGATGAGTGGCTAAAGTAGCTTCATCTAATTCGCTAAAATTGGTTTGTAATAATACTTTCGTCGCTTCTCGAATCTCACTGGAAGCTGCATCTTTGGTATCCAATTTCCAAACACGTCCCGATGCTTTTGTATTCCAGCCATCAATCCAATCGCCAAAATACAAAGCTCCATCTGGTCCAAAATCTAGTCCTGTCGGCAGCAGCCCTTTGGCAATTTCTTGCGTCTCAGCCAGTGCGAATCCTGCGCCATCTGCTTTCAATGTAAAGGCATGAATTGGTGAGTTGGCAGGTGAGCCTCTGAACTCAGCGACGAAAAAGTGATTGTACCAGCGTTCGCTTAGTGCTGTGCCGGGATTGAAGACGAAGCCTGTTGGACCGTTGACGTAGTTGGTGATGGGTGGTAAGATATAAGCAGCTTGACCTTCCCAGCGCGGCACGTGTAATTTTTCATCTATCCAGACCTTGTAGTCGTTATTGTCAGGGTCGGTATATTTCCCAAACTGCCAATTGATGCGCCAGCCGGAGTCCGAGCCATCTATCAGATACATCAATCGCTCGCGCTCACCACGATGGTCGCCATCATTGTCTTCGGTGATGAGATTGCCGTAGTTATCAAAAGTAAATTCGTGTGTGTTGCGGAGTCCATGCGCATAGACTTCAAAATTGCTGCCATCTGGCTCACATCGAACAATGACGCCTTGATTGGGATATTGCCAGTTGTTGCCAGCCTTGTCTGTGATGTTTGCGCCAATGTCTCCGATGCCCCACCAAATGCGACCATCCCAACCCATTTTGGGCCCTGAGAGTCCATGCCCACCGAAACCAATATGCACCGCAAATCCTTCCGCCAGTGCATCCAAATTGTCAGCGATGCCATCGCCGTTCTCGTCTTTGGTTTTCCACAGATGAGGTGCACAACTGACATAGACATCATTGCCGTGTACTTCTACGCCATTGGCGACGTCATCTACCTCACTTCCGAAAGCTTGCAAGTAGCGTTGGGCATAGTCCGCCACGCCATCGCCAGACCGATCCTCCAGCCACCAGACTTCTTCTTGCTCCACGGCTAGGTCTTGCCAGTTGAGGATGCTGTCTTGATTGAGGTCAGCTAGATGTTTTTGAGACTCTTCACTATTGTCTGAAAAGGTCTTTTTTAGAAATGCTCGACGATCTTCAACAGACTGAAAACCAATAGACTCTGCCATCCAGTTGCGATGTCCACGAATGTCGAATTCAGAATTTTCCGGTCGGTGCGCACTCGTCAAAAATAGACGTCCATCATCTGCTACACTGACCGCTACCGGATCATCGACTAGGCTATCAACTCCCCAAAGCGTAAGTTCTAAATTGTCGGCTAGTTCAGCAGCGACGGCTTGTCTTCCTTGTTTAGATAATTGTGCAGCGACTTCGGGCGTGATTTCAGCATATTCAAGTTCGTCGGTTGGTTTTGAATGTTGGCAGGCAAAAAGTAGGCTTAGGAGAAAGCCATAGAGAGCTAATTTTTTCATGTTTGTTTTGCGTCGTTAGAAAAATACGGGTAACTGAAAATTTGATAGTTGGCTCATAAAAGTAAGAAAAAGGAGTGGAAAGTCGCAACTGTTCGAGTTAAGAGTAAGTATTAAATTTGCTGTGCTACCTCAAATAATGGTCTCAAAAACACAGCTCAATTTATACATTCTATGATGGTTATCCGTCCTGTCACGAAATCTAATCTAAAAGAGCTACTGCCACTGGCTCGACGCATTTTCGTGGAGTCTTTTGCTCATCAAAATAATCCTGATGACTTTCAGGCATATGTTTCTAAAGCTTTTACTGAAGAGCAGCTCATATCAGAATTTCAGCATCCTGATTCTTTATTTTTCTGCGCCTATTGGTCAGATCAGATGATCGGGTATATGAAACTAAATTTTGGAGCGGCGCAGACAGAGCTACAAGACGCGAATGCGTTGGAAATAGAGCGTATTTATGTAGATCGTAAGTATCAAGGAAAAGGCATAGGGAAGACTATGATGGATAAGGCAATCAAGATCGCACAGCAGCGGTTACTTGAGTACATTTGGTTGGGTGTTTGGGAGCACAATCCAAAAGCGATTGGTTTTTATGAGCGAAACGGGTTCGTGGCTTTTGGTACGCACTCTTTTTGGCTGGGCAATGACGAGCAACGGGATATTTTGATGAGAAAAAAACTGAAGTAATAGAGAAAAGGAAGCCCGTGTGACCGAACTTCCCTCACTTCCTTAATACGTTTACGTTACTTATTGCGCTTTCACAAATCGCTGAGGCGCAGCCAACTGTGGTGATTGAATGTAATAAACGCCATTTGCCAAATTACCGATTTGTAGGGATATTTGATTAAATCCACTAGTCAGTGCCGCACGGAATTGACGGACAATTTGACCTTGTGCGTTGTAAATGACAAAATCGCTTTCTTGAGCGAACTCGCTATTCATTTCTAAACTCAAATCAGAAATGGTAGGCGAAGGATATAAACGCGTCACTTGAATAGACCGAGCTTCTATCTCTCCATTGATATTTGAACCAAGCGTAAGACTAGCTTGATCGTCTTCATCTTCTTCTCCATTGTTTGGTGTAGAATCTGGATCATTTTCATTGACAGAGAATACTTCTGCCATCAGCGTCACGTCTTCTTCATCCAATGCAAACAGTACAAGTGTCAGCATCGCACTTTCACCGTTTTCGAGTGAACCTACATTCCACATCTGAGGGAACGCCATATATCCTCCTTGAGAAGTCTCTGCAGAAGTAAAGGCTACATTTTCTGACATCATCAACTGAACAGATACATTGGTCGCTGCATCAGGTCCATCATTGGTGACTGTAATGCTAAATGTGCTATTGGCGAAAAGGTCAAAGTCCTCATCGTCGTTCTCAATAGCAATCGACAAATCCGCTGAACCCTCACCTGTACCGACGCCACCATCTGTAAATGGTCGAAGCGAAATACTCACTTCGTCATCTTCCTCGTTTGCGCCATTGCCAGGTATAGAATCACTATCTTCTTGATCTGCACTGCTCACTTCTGCAAAATAATCGACGTCATCAGCCGCGTCCAATGCAAAGACGATAAGTGTCAAGGTTGCTGTCTCGCCGGCTGCCAGTTCTTCTATCGCCCAGTTTTCGAGTACAGGTCGGTAAGTACCTGCTGATGGTGTAAAGCTCGTATAAACAAAGCCTTCCGGCAAGCCGGCATCGATTACGATATTTGTAGCTGTTTCGCTACCGCTATTGGTCAAAGTAAAGGTGATTGTCGTGTTGTTGAATGCCATGAATAATGGAGAATCTATATCTGCGCTTAATTCCAAATCAACGCCCTCTCTTTCTACTTCGCCACGCGTCACGATCACAGAAGCAGTTTCGCCCATGGTGTGCAAACTACCATCACTGGCTACCGCACGATGATATAGCCTAATGGTCGTACCTACAGGAATATCATTGGCTTCCAATAGACCATCTAGCAAACCTATTGTAGCGGTCAAGGTTGTATCCGTACCAGTGTAGGTTTGGAAAACAACGGTGCTGAAATCAACATCGGCTGCCAACTGCCAAATGTAAACTACTTTATCTGCATCAGAAGAGTTGGTCCAGCTGATATCAATCGTCGCTTCTGCATCACCTTCTAGTGTCAAACTTGTCAAATCCTCGGGGCTGAGTATAGTCGGTGCGTCAGTAGGGAAAAAGTTCGTTTCGGAAAGCAATTGTCCCCTCAATTCGCCGCTTGGGACAGCCATAGTATGGACATTGACATACAGATTCTCATCGAATAAACCGGTAATTGCGCTTTCTTCAGAGTTGAATATATTTTCAGTAGCTGCAAAAACGCCCGATCTCAAATCGTCACTTAAAGTAGGTGACAAATCAATTTCTATTCCTCCATTCATGCCAGGCATGGCTAGGTGTAAATGAGAACCGATATTACTGTCATAATTACCTTCTAAGGCGTTGAAACTTCCTGTGACAGTTATGTTGCCATTAGAAAATTCAGCAATCGTACCACCGAAAGCGTCCGTATCTGCAGGCGGTACTTCATTGAATCCAGAAAGACTAGTGATGAAATAGGCAGTCGCCAAAGGCAGCACTTGACCTCTGATTTCGCCACTGGCTACTTCTGTGGTATGGATATTGACATAGTGAAGACGAGCGCGCATACTATCGATCAGTCCTTCGCTGACTTCAAATGTATTGTCTGCGACTTGAAACATACCATTTGTTAAATCATCGCCTGTATCTGCGTTCAAAAGTACGGCAATTGGTCCATTAGAACCTGCATAACCGTCATGCAAATGTGAGCCACCTGCGACATTGGCATCAAAATTGCCTACCAACTCGCGGAAAGCACCACTCGCAACAGCTTGAGTGCCAGTCACTTCTACCATCAATGCGCCTACACCTGATGTGTTGACTGCTGGCACTTCGCTTGCACCCGAAAGTGGCGCATTGAAGTAAGCTGAAGCTTCGTGTAGGACTTGAGCGCGAAGTTCGCCTGGCGCAAAATTTAACGTGTGTATATTGACATAGACTCCTCTTTGGCGCATGACCATCACTTGCTCATCGGTCAGTTCATAGCTATTTTGACTAGCTGGGAAACGTCCACCAGTGCCATCTTCATCTAGGACGATATTCAATGGAACAAGAATAGGACCGTTCATGCCCGCCATGCCAGTATGCAAGTGAGCACCACCTGCAATATCGGTATTCACCGCACTACTCAAGTTGCTGAAAGTACCACTAACAGTAATTCGATTACCGTTCAATTCGACTTTGACACCACCAGTTCCCATACTTGCTACGGCAGGACTTTCTTGTGTGCCGGAAAGGAACCCGTTGAAGTTGATTTGGCTTTCTGGTGCTAGTTGTCCTCTCAATTCGCCAGGTGCATTGTCGATGGTGTGGATATTGACATATAGTTGTCTACTTAGCGCATTTGATAGTGTTTCGTCTGTCAGATCGAATGTATTATCGGCTGCTTGAAAACTGCCACCACGATTGTCGTCATCCAAAGTCGGCGTCAAAACATAAACGACTGGACCAGCCATTCCTGCCATCCCGACGTGCAAATGTGCACCAATGTCTGGGTTGAAATCACTTTCCAAACCACGGAAGCTACCTGAAACAATCAATTGATCGTCAATGACTTCTGCAATGACCATGCCCGAAGCTAAAGAAGTCACTACCGGCACTTCAACGCTACCTGAAAGGTGCGCACGCAATACGGTTTGGGCTAAAGGAGCAACTTGCCCTCTGATTTCTCCAGGTGCATTGCGTGTGGAATGGATATTGGCGTAGAGCATCCGGTTTTGGAGCATATTTTCTTGTTCTTCTGTCAAGGTAAAAGTGTTGTTTTCGACTTCAAAAATACCTTGGGAAAGATCATCGCCCAAAGTAGCATTCAATAGAATTTCAATACCACCGTTCATGCCTGCTAAGCCCAAGTGCAAGTGCGCACCACCTGCAATGCTAGCATCAAAATCACCTTGTAGATTCATAAATGAACCACTTACTTTCAAGGAATCCTCAATGACTTCTAGCAATAGCGCACCGCTACCGCTAGACATCACCACAGGCACTTCATAGCTACCAAACATATTTGTGGTATAAATATCGCTTTCGGCTGCGGCTAGTTGTCCACGAAGTTCGCCACCCATAAATTGAGCGGTGTGAAGGTTGAAGTACATTTGGCGATTCATTAGAGCTATTACTTCTTCGTCGCTGATGTCTAAGACATCTTCAAAAGTTCCGCTTAGAGAATCTGCAGCTAGTGTCAGTGTCAGTGGGTAAGCAACAGGTCCATTTTGTCCTGCATACCCAATGTGCAAGTGAGCACCGCCCACAATTTCAGTGGCAACAGGGCTGCTGAGACCTTCAAATGAACCAGAGACGCTGAGTCGATTGCCGTCTAATGTGGCAGTGAGTTCTCCACTAGCCATTGTTTGGATAGGAAGTGCCTCTTGGCTGCCTGTGAGCTGTGCGCTAAAGTCTTGTGCTTGTAAAATAGAAGTTGTCATACCTAGCATAAAAAGGCAGACTAAAAAATGTACATAAATTTTCATTAAACAAATGAGTTTTATGGTTAGAAAAAATTGTTCAATACAATAGCAGGTCATCCAAAAGCGCGGAACTTTTGAATAACAACTAGTCTGTTAACAGTGAAGTGAGTGTGGGAAAAATCCCGATGTGTAATCGATACTGAAGTGAGTGGTATCTAGCGATAGGAAAGGGTAGGAGGGACGAAATGTTCAGTTATATGACAGATATTTTTATGTGAGTTGGGATGATATTCGGGTTTAGTATTTTAGGGCTTGGATGAGGCGTTAAAATTCTGATCAAACACCCAAGCAACAAGACGATATACGTCTCTATCTGGTGCATACCTCTTTCCTCCTTGAACAAATCAGTACCCAATAGTTTTACCTACTTGAACAAAAATGACAAACCATGAAAATTCGATTGCTTTCTTGTGATGCGAAACGCCCTGATAAACGTGGGATCGCTAAAATGCTGGAAGAATTTGGTGTGGATTTAGATGATTCGCCGCGTGAACTGACCGAATATCTGCTTGATGGCACACCTATTGAAATTGAAGTAGCTGACAAGACTAGCAGTTCTGCATTTCGAGCAGTGCGGAAGCTAGATATTGATTATGAAATGATAGAGGAGTAATGTAAGTCCTTTTCTGTATTAGTCATATTTGTTTTATTGATACTCGCGCCAGCAGTAGAAACTAATAATTCGATCTTGCATCAAATACATTACGTATTTCGACTACTGTCCCAGTGAAATAATAAAGCAAAACAGTCTTTTTCAAAATCACAGCTCGCCTTAGATCAGGACGATCCTCAAAACGCTGATATAACTCAGAAAAAGTAGCCAGTAGATCACAAATCTTCTCAACTTCTTCATATACTTTTAAAGCAATATCTACTCCGTACTGAGTATCTAAGAAATGGAGGATTTCTATATACTCATCTGATGCTTTTTCTGTCCAAATTATAGGATAGCTCACTTTCTGATGACTTTACGTGCCCGTTGCATCACATCTTGATGATTAATAAAACGCTCCTTCTTTGCATCCAACTCAGAGAGTTGGATAGCTTCTCGAATAATTGAGGCATTTGTATCAAACCAACTTGCTTGGTTACTTTCTTCTCGACCTTTTCTATCTAATTTGAAAGCTTCTCGCAATCTTAGAAAGTCTTCTGCTTCCATAGTTAATACACGCGCTGCCATCTCTCCTATAAATGCTTTTCTCTCTGTTTCTAGGTTCATTACAATTGTATTTTCTGATATAATAATAAATCTTACACCTATATAAAAACGCAATACTTGGATAAGTAGTTGCATAACGAAATTCAACAACCTTATCTTCAAACGAAATCTTCATCCCAAAATAAATCTAGCTAATGGCTAACCGCTCATAGCTAACCACTCCCTACACCGCCACCGGCTTCAACTCTGCCCGAATCTTCCCCAATAACTTTCGCGCATCCTTCAGACTAAACACCTGATCTTTAATCATAATTAAATGGCGATTCGTCTTCTTGAGGTGCAAATCATACTTGCCACCTTTCGAGCCGATATAGCGAAATAAAGTCTGAAATTGCTCACTTTCGTAGTATGGTGACTGCGGATTCTCGACAAAATAACAACGCAACTTATTGTTTTTCAAGATGATACGCTCAAAGCCCATTTCTTTTGCAATCCATCGCAACCGCAAACCATCGAACAGTTCTTTGACTGGCGTTGGAATTTTGCCGAAACGATCGCGCATCGAATCGCGGAATTTAGTCAATCCTTCTTCATCTGAAATTTTGTCCAATTTGGTGTACAAATTGAGTCGTTCTTGGACATTGCTGACATACTCATTGGGTAGATGCATTTCAACATCTGTATCGATCGTGACATCGCGAACATAGACGTGATCGGTTTCCAACTCTTCTTGGAAAAGGTCTTTAAACTCGTTCTCCTTCAACTCATTGATCGCCTCTTCCAATATTTTCTGATACATCTCATATCCAATATCGGCGATGAATCCACTTTGCTCTGCGCCCAACAAATTTCCTGCCCCACGTATATCCAAATCCTTCATCGCTATATCAAATCCGCTTCCCAAATCCGAAAATTCTTCTAGCGTCCGCAAGCGTTTCCGAGCATCCGAAGTCAGCGTCGATAGGGGAGGGCAGAAGAGGTAACAAAACGCCTTCTTGTTCGAGCGACCGACACGTCCGCGTAGTTGATGCAAGTCACTCATCCCAAACTGATGGGCATTGTTGATGATGATGGTATTCGCATTTGGGATGTCGAGTCCAGTTTCAATGATATTGGTACAAATCAAAACATCGTACTGCCCGTCAATGAAAGATAATAACGTCTTTTCTAATTCCTTACTTTCCATCTGACCATGCGCCATCGACACATCTACATCGGGACACAAACGACGAACCATGGCGACAATATCTGGTAAGGATTTGACGCGATTGTGGACGAAAAAGACCTGACCACCGCGATTGACTTCATAGTAGATCGCTTCTCGGATGAGTTCATCATGAAAAACGCGTACTTCCGTATGTATCGGCTGGCGATTGGGTGGTGGCGTCCGCATCACGGAAAGGTCGCGTGCTGCCATCAAAGAAAACTGCAAGGTTCTCGGAATCGGTGTAGCCGTCAACGTTAGCGTATCGACATTTACTTTGAGATTGCGGAGACGTTCTTTAGCGGCGACGCCAAACTTTTGCTCTTCGTCGATGACTAGCAGCCCCAAGTTTTTGAATTTGATTTTCTTGTTCAATATGGCGTGTGTCCCGATGATAATGTCGATTTTGCCTTCTGCCAATCGCTCGTAAATCTCACTTTTTTCTTTGGTTGTCCGAAAGCGATTGACGTAATCGACTGTGACACCAAATTCTTGTAATCGCTCTCTGAATGTCTTATTGTGCTGCAACGCCAAAATGGTAGTTGGCACCAACACGGCGACCTGATGTCCATCAACGACTGCTTTGAAAGCCGCTCTTACCGCCACTTCTGTTTTACCAAAACCTACATCTCCACAAATCAATCTGTCCATCGGGTATTCGCGCATCATATCTTCCTTGACGGCTTGTGTCGCTTTGTACTGATCGGGCGTATCTTCGTAGATGAAAGAAGCTTCTAACTCATTTTGCATATAGCCATCTTCGGGGAAAGCATGACCTTTAGAAGCGCGGCGTTTGGCGTAGAGTTTAATGAGTTCTCCGGCTATGTCTTTGACCTTCTTTTTGGTGCGTTGCTTGAGCTTTTTCCAGCTATCTGACCCGATTTTGTCTAGCTTCGGTGCTTTGCCATCTTTCCCGACATAGCGCGAAATTTTATGCAAAGAGTTAATGCTCACATAGAGGACATCTTTGTTTTTGTAGAAAAGACGTACGGCTTCTTGAACGTGTCCATTGATGTTGATTTTTTCTAAACCGGAATACTGCCCGACACCATGGTCGATATGGGTCACATAGTCCCTAGGTTGCAATTCGCGGAGCATTTTGAGGTTGAGGGCTTTGTCTTTGGAGAAGCCTTGTCGGAGTTTATAGCGATGAAAGCGAGCAAAGATTTGATGATCGGTATAGCAAGCGATTTTGGCGTCTTCGTCGATGAAACCTTGATGGATGGCTTTGGTAATTGGGTGAAATTGCACCTTGGCATTGAGGTCTTCAAAAATGCTGTAAAAGCGTTGTATCTGTCGTGGATTTTCGGTGAAAATAAAGGTCTCGATTTTGTTTTTTTCTTGCTCTTCCAAATGGTTGATAAGCAATTTGAAATTCTTATTGAAACTGGGTTGGGGTTTGATATTGAAAACAATACTTTCTTGAAAATCAATGGGTTGTGGACTATGTGATAGCACAAAAATGGAATGACTCTCCACATCTTCGATCACTTGATTGGGGCGAATGAAAGCGCGATCCCGAAAAATCTCTGCCAACTCACTTTTATCCAATGCCGATATGCTTTCTGCAAACGTTCCTGCATCGTCAAATGCCATTTGCAACCGCTCTAATAACGCATTGAAATCTTTTACCCAAACGACTGTATTTTCAGGTAGCACTTTGAATAAAGAGACCTTCTGACTCTGCGAAAATTTGGTGTTGATGTTCGGAATGATGGAAACACGACTGATTTCTTGCTTTTTCAATTGTGTCAGCGGATCGAATGTCCGAATGCTTTCCACCTCTTCATCGAATAGCTCGACTCGATAGGGCCACTCATTGCCGTAGGAAAAAATATCGACAATACCGCCACGCACCGAAAACTGCCCGGGTTCGTAGACAAACTCTTCTTTTTTGAAATCATATTCAATCAACACCTCAACAATGGTATCGACATCCACATCTTCACCCTTCACGATATCCAGTCGCTGTGACTCCAACACTTCCGGCGCGACCACTTTTTCAAATAAGGCTTCAGGATAAGTCACAACAATTTCCCCTTTGCCTTTGGAGCTACTGATCTTATGAATCGTCTCCGTCCGCAGCAGCACGTTATTATTGTCCAATTCCTCGAACTTACGTGGACGCTTAAAGGAGTCTGGGAAGAAATGAATGCTT
>JBCDHX010000083.1:0-26003 GCA_038749535.1 Bacteroidota bacterium | reverse complement strand
GTACGAATGGTTATCTATTCAGTTTAAAGTACTCATCCAAACCACCGATTTACAATATACAAAACATATCAGTGATGTTATCATCAGTAACGAACATACTATTAGCTTTGAAATCTACCTTCCTTCTGTCGCTGCTTATATTTACATTGGCTTGTGAAGAAGAAGAAATAGTCAGCGGCTGCACCGACCCAGATTCCATCAACTTTTCGGCAGATGCCACTTTAGATGATGGCTCTTGTATGTTTTTGCGTGACCAATATATCGGTACTTATAATATCACAACTGACAATTGCTCTAGAGAAGATTTTTGGGACAATCTTTCCGTCAGCATAGAAGCCACTTCTGATAGCGGTAGTGAAGTTCTATTGAAAATCAACGGATTTACACCCGCTACTATTCCTATCGAGTTGGTGGCGGAAGTGGACGAAAATGGCATCAATTTGTCGGATGACAGTACCTACCGCTTCGCTGGTGGAGTTGGCGTCACCTTCCTGAATATCTATGATGGGACCGAATATGTGGGCGTCACATTCAGCATGAGCGGACAGCTAAAACCAAATGGGGATGAACTGAATGGACGCTTAGCTTTCTCTGCGCTTAGTTTTGAGCAGGATAAAATTGTCTCTACGCTATGTGATTATACGTTGTCGCCTAGCTAAAAAATAGACCTAGCGATACCTTTATCTACTACTCCACTCATGAAAAAGCTTACGAAAACAGACAGCTATCCGAAAATAGCTTTGCATGCCATAGACGGATGGTTATTCGTACACGCAGAAGAGATTTTGTATGCCATAGCAGATGGCAATTATACGCGCATTCACCTGACCAATAATCGCTCAGTACGGGTATTGAAGAAGCTGAAAGCCGTAAGCGAATGCTTGTCCACTATGCATTTTATACGCATCCATCGATCTCATCTTATCAACCTCAAACACATCCAAGCTTATACTGAAACCGAAACCGTCACCATGAGCAATGGCAGATGCCTAGCTGTAGCTAGACATCGAAAAGCAACATTTCTTGAAAAATTCACACATATCTAACAAGATGTTTACGTATATACGAGCATCTGCACACACTAAATTTTACACATTTATACACCACTTTTAAATCATCATCACACTATGAGAATACTATTTCTACTTTTCTATTCTGTTTTATTGAGCTCAACTCTTTTTGCACAAGCTCCCAACGACAGCCTATGCAACGCCATCGCCATCGCAGTCGATGAAACTTGCAGCGATGACAAACAAATCGATTTGACCAATGCAACAATAGAAGCCAATGAACCCAACATAAGCTGTTTATCGACTCCCGATACGACCATCACTGCTAGCGTTTGGTTTCGTTTTGCCGCACCCGAATCAGATGTTTTCATCGTCGCCGAAGCAGATGATAAAGCTGATCCATCGCTCGACTTTCAGATGCAGCTTTTCACGCTAGAAGGCAGTTGTGATGATCTCAGTAATCTAGTGCCCCAAGCCTGTGCCACTTCATTCACTAATATCCTAGAATCACCGACTTTGCTGACTTCTTTGACTGCCGGAGCAATTTATTACATCCAAATTTCAGGGAATCGTTTTGCAGATATGCCGCCCTTCGTTAGCACTGGTTGCTTGACCATCAGTAGCGTAAATACACCAGCGAATGATGCCGTTTGCGATGCGACAAATCTAATGGTCGATGCAGAGCCACAAGTCTTCTCCAATGTAGGTGCGACCGTTCAAGAAAACGAAGCCACTATCGCGCCCCCCATCAGTATGCTCAATCCATTTGGCTTCGTCGGTCAAGATGGTTGGGCGAGTGGAGATGCGAGTATTGAGCATTCGGTTTGGTTTACGTTTACAACACCCGAAGGTGGTGGCAACTTTGCGGTTGATTTACGACCTTCATTTGGCGTAGCTGGCAATTTTAATACACAATTGGCGGTATACAATGCTAGTGACTGCAACGACTTTGCTTCATTTGAGTTAGTCGCAGCAGCAGACAATGGATTACCGACGGCGAGCATAGGCGCAGTGACTGCTTTTTCTACCATCGAACTGTTTTGTCTGGAAGGTGAAACGACTTATCACATCCTAGTCGATGGCGGCAATTCCTTCCTTTTTGCACCGACGCCCAACCAAGGCAACTTTGCGATACAAGTCAGAGAATTGGTCACAGATGCATTGAGTGTCAATACATTAGTAGAAGGACCAACTTGCGAAGGCGACACGGATGGTACAATTTTAATCGCTGCGACTGGTGGCGCGGGCGGATATGATTATCGCTGGAACACAGGTGACTCTATCCCAGAATTTGTGGGAACACTAGCAGCTGAAACCTATACTTTAACTTTGACCGATCAGTGCGGTGTAGAAGTCGTCGAAACGATAGAAGTGCCTACTAGTTTGAGAAATGATCCAATGGCAAACATAGAAGTGGAAGGCACGACTTGCGAAGGCGAAGAAGTGACTTTAACTGCCGATGTTTCTGGTGGATTGCGCATAGACGAAGAGCGATTGTTTATACAGACTTTTGTCGGTTTTGGGGTACGTGGCTTATCAAAAATCAATTTAGAAACACCGAGCGTCAATACTACCGTAACTGACACCCAAAGCGTTTCTTTCAATCACTTGGAGTTTGTCGGCGATCAGTTGTATGGTACAGATGCCAACAATCAGTTTTATGCCATTGATGCGGAAAATGGGACGTTTGAGGTGATTGATTCTTTGAATGTATCGTCCATTACAGGTTTGAGCTATGTGCCAAGTTTAGCGACTCTTTTTGTTATCGACAATAATGGAAGAGTCTTTGAAGTTGACCCCTCAAATGCTAGTCTCACCTTTGCATTCAGCTTGAATTTGTCCACTGCTAGAGCTGCTATTGTCAGAAATGGTTCAATGGTTCTTTTGGGCACCGATGGTTTTTGGTATGAGTCTGCGTTTAGTGAAAGAACATTGCGACAAGTTGGCTTTTTTGGAGCAAATACATTGCCTGTCACTGCGCTGGAAGTAGATCCGAATAATGGACGCGTCTACTACACCGTTTCTAGAATTTTGGCGCAGCAAACGGAGACTAGAGGTTGGCAAGCCATCACTGAATTGAACATCAATACTGGCGAAACGGTACGCGTCATCAATAGCTTTTCCAATCGACCGCTTTCTTTGGCGATTCGACCTAGTGACGTACAGCCTTATGGTTATGAGTGGACATCGACAGCCATGTTGAGTGATACAAGCAGTGCTACATCTAGTTTTGTCATTACAGAAGAAACAAGTGTCATGCTCACAGCAACGGATGCTTGCGGTGTGATGGCAATGGATGAACGGATGATCGAAGCCTTCCCAGATGTGGCGACGACTATAGATACGACACTGAGAAGTGGTGAAATGTATGGTGATATTCTCATCGAAAACGATACCACGATTATTGAAAATCTATCGACCGTCAATGGCTGCGACAGCATCGTAACCATCAATGTCATGATCGACATCTCTAATACACGAACTACTTGGGCAGAAACAGCTATACAAATCAGTCCAAATCCGACTAACAATCTATTGAACATCAATACTTTAGGCATTGAAGAACGTCAGGTTGACCTGCGCATCATTGACTTGCAAGGTCGCGTCATCTGGCAGCAAAATAATGCGCAAAAACAAATGGATATTGATGTCTCCGCCTTACTCAATGGGATGTATTTCCTCGAAATTAGAAGTGCCGAGCGGTTCGCCATGCGACAATTCATAAAAATGTAGAACAGAGAGTGACTGGTCGGCGAGTGCTTTAGAGTGCTCGCTGACTTTTGGTTTTGATTAAACCAAATGAATAATCTGTATTATCATCTATCTTTGAAGTCGAATGAGCGATAGAGATTATGCACACACTTTCAAACATATACCTAAATCCTTCTTTGTCGGGACTTTTCACTCGATGTCTTTCTTTAGTATTTTTACTAATCGGAATGGTGAGCTACGGACAGAATGATAGCAGTTTTTCACCAACACCTCCCCTTCAACTCAATCAACAGTTCGATCAAAAAAGATTACTCTTCAACTATCGTCATGTCTATGAAGAGCTTGAATTACTAAAAGATACCTCTGGTGAATGGACGATTGATGATATTTTATCGCCCGATCTTCAAGCTCAATTTATCCCCAACAGTAGCGACACTGCCGCTCAAAAAGACGTCGTCAGCCTTTTCCCAATGCCAACATCCTATGACCCTGAATCAGTCTATTGGGTCAAATTCAAAGCTATTAATCCGACCGATCAACCTCTCAAAAACTGGGTGATGGTCGGCTGGAATGAAAGAAGCTGGGAGCAAATCGAAGCTTATCGAATAGAAGGGAAACAAGCGATCGAAATAGGTGAAAGTGGACTACGATTGGCTTTGGAGAAAAAGCTAGCGAAGGATTGGCGCAATTTCATTCCACTAGAATTAGCTGCACAGGAAGAGACAACTTATTATCTACGCTTGGATGGTTTATTTTATCCCAAATATGCCGACCGCATTGATTTGTACTATTTTGATGAGTCTGCCTATTGGCACGATAAAAGTTTTACGCTATTTAGCGATGGTGTCTTTCTGGGTATGTCGCTTTTGCTCATCATTTTTGTGATTGCGATTTATTACTTCTACAGAGAAGTGGATACGTGGATATTCTGGATTCAGTTGGTTGGTATTTGGTTGCGTGACTTTGCAGATACTAGAAATGTAGGAGCCAGCAATTTCTTCAAAGAGCTATTTCCAACTGCATTAGAGGCAGGAGATATTTTGGTGATTATTGGAACGTCAATGATGCTCTTAGGATTGGGTTGGTTTCCTGTTGTTTTTCTCAAATCTAAGGTATTCGCACCTCGTTTGAGTCGATGGATTATAGCTATCACTGTGCTGACGAGTGGCTGGTATTTTACTTTGGGTACTTTCAATTTCACGCTTTATTCTTATTTTGAGTATCCTTATACATGGATCGAAAATGGAGCAACTCTGGTCATAGTTTCTGGTATTGGACTGCCTGTTTTAGTACTTATCTTGAGTTTTTATGCCCTCAAGCAACAACGAACGTTAGCCAAATTATTCATCGTTGCTTACAGTCCGATTGTATTAATCATGATTGGCTTTTTCATCGCTGAAATATTATCTGAAGGTACGCTTTCTGATAACGACTTTAATTTGGCATCGAGAATAGGATTCATGTGCAATTACGTTTTGTTCACCATTGCCATCGTCTATAAACGCCAATTGGAATACAGACAAAACACCCAAAAAAGTCTCGAACTCAGCCAACAACTCCGTCAAGAACAAACCGAAGCTCAACGCCTCAAAGAACTCGACACTTTCAAAAGTCGCTTGTACACCAATATCACCCACGAATTCCGAACACCTTTGACCGTCGTTCTAGGCATGGTCAGTCAGATGCGAGAAGCACCTAAAAAGTACTTCGAGGAAGGCACGCTGCTCATCGAGCGCAATGGCAAAAGTCTGCTGCGACTCATCAATCAACTGCTAGACTTGTCCAAGTTAGAGAACCAATCTTTTCAACTCAATTACCAACAAGACGACATCGTAGCCTATCTACGCTACATCACAGAATCCTTTCAAACCTACGCCAACAGCCAAAATCTATCGCTCCAGTTCTTCTCTAATCTCGACGAGCTGGTCATGGACTTCGACGCTGAACAGATCAAACAAATCCTCACCAACTTGATCTCCAATGCCGTCAAATTTACACCCTCAAGTGGAGCAATAAAAGTAAAGGTGAGTCACGCTGAAAAGCAACTACAAATCATCGTCGAAGACACAGGCATCGGTATCGCTGCAAAAGATGTACCTCACATTTTTGACCGCTTTTATCAGGCTGATGCTTCTGCGACGCGCAAAGGTGACGGGACAGGTATTGGGTTGGCGCATACGCAGGAGCTGGTGCGGTTGATGGGCGGGACGATTCAGGTGGAGAGTGAGGTAGGGAAAGGGAGTGCGTTTTGTGCTCAATTACCGATAAGGAAAGAGAGTTTCGAGAGAAAGGAGAGCTTGGAGCTTGTCCGAATGACGAAGTCGGGCGGAAGCGAGGAGACAAGAGAAAGTTCAGAGAGCATCACTCATCATTCATCATCTATCATTCATGAAAGCAAGTTGCTCATCATAGAAGACAACGCCGATGTCGTGACCTACTTGAAAAGTTGCTTGAGCGATCAGTATCAGATAGAGGTGGCTTACAATGGGAAAATTGGGATAGAGAAAGCAATAGAAAGTACGCCCGACTTAATTATCAGCGATGTAATGATGCCAGAAAAGGATGGCTATGAAGTTTGTGACACGCTTAAAAACGACGAGCGGACCAGCCACATTCCGATCATACTGCTGACTGCCAAAGCCGATCATGCTTCCAAAATAGTGGGACTCAGTCGAGGTGCAGATGCTTATTTGTCTAAACCTTTTGATAAAGCAGAATTGTTGATTCGATTGCAGAAAATGGCAGAAAAGCAGCGCAAACTGGCAGCTTATTTCAAGCAAGGCGAGCTTGCAGTTGCAGGTGCGCCCGATGATCTAGCAGCAGATATACAAATCGAAGATACCTTCATGCAAAAAGTACGTGAAATTGTTGCCGAGCATTACAAAAACGACCGCTTTGGACTGGCACAACTTTGCCAAAAAGTAGGGATGAGCCGCTCTCAATTGTATCGAAAAATGAAGGCTTTGATTGATACGTCGCCTTCGGACTATATTCGGCAGTATCGACTGGAGCAAGCAAAGTTGTTATTAGAAACTTCTGATTTGAATATTTCTGAGGTGGCTTGGACAGTTGGCTTTTCTAGTTTAACTCACTTCTCTCGTATTTTTCAGGAGCGGTTCGGGATGTCGCCGAGTCAAGTGGAGCGATGAGGATAGGCGATATTTTCATAATATCGCCTATCTTGACTCTTGCTCCTATTGGGTATACTGATCGTTTTTACCCAAAATCTTGAACAAAAACTATTCAATGACACTGTTGAGTTGCTAATGGAACGGGAGGGTTTCTCTTGTTCAAGTGAAGTGATGAAACGACTTCCAGAGCTAAAGCAGGTTGGATTGAGAATACAACAAATCAGTCAGTTGAAAACCGCTACTCTACGATTGCCAGGTGGACCTGCACCTAATCTATCCTTAGAAGAGCAACGTTAAATAGAAATGAATAGGAAAAGAATAGATCAGCTCAGTGAGGAAGTACGTGTGTCGCTTGAGCAATTGGTAGAAATTCCGGTATCAGCCTCCAAATGAAATTTGAGTATGATAACTGACAATTTTTAGCCTGAAGTAAACCAAACGAAAGAATAATCCCAACTTATCACTATCTTTGAAGACACACTATCTTGCATACATCCATGATACAGCTTACTTTTCGAGTACTGTTGTCTAGGTATTTACCTATTATTGTGCTCTTTTGTGGTTTGATTAGCTGCCAACAAACTGCTATTGAGCACGATAAGAATACTTTGAGTGATAAGGAAATTAGCTCATCTGCCTTTATCATTAATATCAATGGAGATACCATTTCTACAGGCATACCAATAGCTGTCAAAAAAATGAATACCGCTTTGGATACAATGCCACCGCCAAAGCAAGTACGTAGCAAATCACCTACTCCCATCGATGCAAATGCTCATGTTTTTCCTAACAATATAATTGAAATTGAGACAATTACGGTCAATGAACATACCATTAGGACTATCATTCCTGGCGAAGGCAATACCAAAATACCTCAAATCATAAAGGCTCAAGAGGTCGTACGACCTGCTTTATTTCAACCCTTAAAAGCGGTCAGTGATCTGCGATTCAAAGATTTAGGTAGTCACGATATCCGATATATGGATGTAGCTCAAGGTTTGGCATCTCCGCTTCTGTCTTCCATATATCGTGATAAGGACGACTACTTATGGCTAGGTCACCAGGGTGATGGTCTATGTCGATATGATGGTCAATATATGCGCTGTTTTACGACTAAAGAAGGTCTAATCGACAATATGGTGTATGACATCATTGCAGATCAAAATCATCACCTATGGATTGCGACAGAACATGGCTTGTCCAAATATGACGGTACTCATTTTCACAATTATTCTTTTCCTGAACTACCGCAAAATCGAGTCAATAGAATATATGAAGATAGAGCGGGGAAATTATGGTTGGCAACACAGTTGTATGGAATCTTACAGTTTGATCCCACTACGGGGATCGCTGTACACTACGGTGAAGCCCAAGGTATTTCGCTCACTGCTTCCAGATCCATCATACAAGATGAAGAAGGGAATATATGGTTTGGTGGGCGTAAAGGTTTGTATCGTTTCGACGGTAGTTCTTTTCAGCATTTTACTTCCAAAAATGGACTCATACATGATATTGTTTTATCTATATACTCAGATGGTGATAATGGGATTTGGGTAGGAACAACCAACGGCATCTGTCGGTATGATGGAAGATCCTTCTATCATTATCGTATCCCAATAACTAATCCTTATCCGTACGCTTTTCATATTTTCAAAGATGATCAGCAGAATATATGGTTTGGTACACGCCGACAGGGTGTGCTACGCTACGATGGAACTTCCTTTTTTCAATATGCAGAACAAGAGGGTTTGGATGCAAATGAAATATCAGAATTGATAGCGGATACACATCAAAATATATGGATCGTCACATACGGAAATGGTATGTATCGCCTTGATTATAATTCTTTCAAGTTTTTTGATAAAAAAAGTGGACTTCATCACCATCATGTGGATCATTTTATAGAGGATCACCTACAAAATGTCTGGCTATCCGCAGGTACAGCCATCAAGTTTCAAGACAATTCTTTTCATAAGTACCATTCTGATGAAGGATTGTCTTTGGAGAACGGTTACTGCTTAGCAGAGGACGAGGAGAAAAATATATGGATAGGTGGTCATCGAAATGGTGCGGCGCTAGTTCGGTTTGATGGTGTAGATTTTACTTATTATTCTAGAGCACAAGGGCTCACACATGGAGTCTATGATATCATAGGGACAGCTGATAGTTCTGTATGGTGGTGTGGTCCTATTGGTGGATTTTCTAGAATGAAAGACGGCATTATTACCCAATATGATCCTGAGGGTGAAGTACTCAATTTTTTAATTACAGATCTATTTGAATCGAAAGAAGGACATATTTGGATAGCGACAGACAATGGTTTGATCCGATTTGATGGTGATAACTTTATCGTATACACCACTCAAGAAGGACTGTCTAGCAATTTTATCAATCATATCACAGAGAGCAGCGATGGTATCTTATGGGTAGGGACAGATAATGGTTTGAATCGCTTTAATGGCACTTACTTTGATCATATTTACAACTGTTCTCCCAATTTTAGAAATGGTGTACAAGCTATAGCTGAAGATCATGAAGGTAATCTATGGCTAACTACACCTAAGGAATTAATATTGATTCGATCAGGCGAAGTTCGAGCAGACATTGGTTGTTCCACAAAAATCTTCAAGGAAGGGGATGGATTGAAAACCATAAAATTTAGGGAGAAAGCCATTTATATATCTTCTGATCATGTACTTTGGTTAGGCACTATAGGTGGTGTACTTAGATTAGATATTGATGAGCATATAGCTAAAAATGAAGTGAGTCAACCTCTCACCGTACAGCTCAACTCTATTCAGATGAATGGTAATTTTGTTAGTTTTTTTGAAGATTTAGATAAATCTTTTGGAAATCGTACAGTTACAGATAGTTTGCTTGTTCCCTTTCAAAACTATCCACAACGACTCGATCTTTTGTATCACATCAATCATTTGACATTCCAATATATTAGCATTGATTGGCAGAATCCCAATCGAATCAATTATCAAGTCCAGCTAGAAGGACTAGAAAGTGACTGGAGTCAGCCGACTTATGATACAAAAATCGACTATCGAAATCTCTCTCATGGAGACTATATTTTTAAAATTAGAGCGAGGAACGGAACAGCTGAGTGGGGCGAGACTTTTGCCTACGCTTTCACGATCCGTCCACCTTTTTGGCTGAGTACAGCCGCTTATATTTTCTATTTTTTACTGTTTTGCGCTATACTTTACGGTTCTTTTTTAATTGTGCAACGTCGACTAAGACTACAAAATGCCTATGAACAAGAACAACTCGAAGCCCAACGTCTCAAAGAGCTAGACACCTTCAAAACACGACTCTACACCAACCTGACGCATGAGTTCCGCACACCACTGACGGTCATCCTCGGCATGGTCGATCAGATGCGGGAAGCTCCGAAAAAGTACTTTGACGAAGGTACACGACTCATCGAGCGCAATGGCAATAACTTACTCCAACTCATCAATCAACTCCTCGATCTATCCAAACTAGAAAACAAGTCCTTTCAGCTTCAATATCAACAAAGCGACATTATCGCCTATCTACGCTACCTTACTCAGTCTTTTCACTCTTATGCAAACGCACAAAATCTATCACTCAATTTCTACTCGTCTGAAGAAGAACTAATAATGGATTTTGATGCCGAGCAGATCAAGCAAATCATGACCAATCTCATCTCTAATGCCGTCAAATACACGCCTTCAAGTGGCGCGATTGATGTGAAAATAAAACGTAATGAAGATCGGTTACTTTGGCAAATACAAGATACAGGTGTTGGTATTGAAAAATCGGATCTGACAAATATTTTTGACCGTTTTTATCAAGTGGATGACTCTTCGACACGAAAAGCAGAAGGTACAGGTATTGGATTGGCGCATACACAAGAGCTAGTCAAATTGATGGAAGGAGAAATTCGAGTGGAAAGTAAAATCAATGAAGGTACTACTTTCTTTATCGAGATTCCAATTCGACAAATGGCAGATAAAGAAGTGATGAAGAACCAAACCATTGATGTTGTCGTACCTATGGTTTCCGATCCATCAAATATGACACATCAATCATCATCTATTATTGATGAAAACAAACCACAACTCCTTATCATCGAAGATAATCCCGATGTCGTTACTTATCTAAGGGCTTGTTTAGCGGATCAGTACCAAATTGATATCGCCTACAATGGTAAAATAGGAATTGAAAAAGCCATCGAAATGATTCCTGATCTTATCATCAGCGATGTCATGATGCCTGAAAAAAATGGCTATGAAGTCTGTGATGCCTTGAAAAATGATGAACGGACGAGTCACATCCCGATCACACTATTGACTGCCAAAGCAGATAGTGTTTCTAAAATCAAAGGATTGAAAAGAGGAGCAGACGCTTACTTGTCTAAACCATTCAATAAAGAAGAGCTACTTGTCCGACTGGAAATGATGCTGGAACGACAACGTAAATTGGCAGCATATTTTAGTCAACAAGTTAACTCAACTGAGCTGCAAAAAGGAACAGTACCAATTCAAGAGACCGCGATTATTATCGAAGATGCTTTTTTGAAAAAGGTGACTAAAATTTTAGAGAAGAACTACCAAAAAGAAGAATTTGGCTTACCACAACTCTGCAAAAAAGTAGGGATGAGTCGCTCTCAGTTGTTCCGAAAATTGAAAGCTTTGATTCAGCAATCGCCTTCTCAACTTATCCGCCAATATCGACTCAAAAAAGCAAAAGAACTTTTAGAAGCCGGCGAATTGAACGTCAATGAAGTGACCTGGGCAGTCGGTTTGAGTAATCCCACTCACTTTTCGAAGATTTTCAAAGAGGAATTTGGCGTCACGCCGCGCGAGCTGCTTAAATTTAAATGATACTAAATACAAGCAGCTTTTTGAATTTCTGAGATGATGGCTTGTTTTCTGTCGTTCCTATCTGCTAAGTCTTTGCTGTCAATAACCGTTTCAGGATCGTGTTTCGCACCCCAAGACCAAAGTTCAACAATAACTGGAATCAGCTCTATGCCCGCTTCAGTAAGGGTATAGTATTTCATTGATTTTTTAGATGCATAAGGCTCACTTTTGATGATGCCATGAGTTTCCAACATTTTTAATCTATCCGAAAGAACATTCGTAGCAATACCTTCTTCTGATTGTATGAATTCCTTGTAAAAATGCTTGTCTGCCAATGCAATATCTCTCAAAATCAACATGACCCATTTGTCACCCAATAAATCTAAAGAGTAGCTAATAGGACATGTTGATCTTTTTTTGGTATTTCTCATGAAATTTTGCCAATTGTCTTCAAATCTTCGAAGATACGAAGAAAATAGTAAGCTCATTTTGAAGTGACTTATTGATAGGTCAAACGCATCAAATTGCTTTTTGCTCTTTGATTTATCAAATGATTCAATTTTTCAGCGATATGGATATTGCATTTGTCTCCCCGAGAGTCGGGACAGGCAAAGCCGACGGGCTATTCATTTTGATCCCAATAGCTATCGGGAGCCCCAAAACGAATCTGCCCTTTCGCCATCCGCCACCTAAGTAGGTCGTATTCTAAACGTATTTCAAACGATAGAATATTAATCATATTTTTATACGTTTGCCCTAATTTACTGATACTGCTCAGCTATCTTTCCAAAATTTTCCCTGGTCACTGCTTCTCCTGTTGCTAAATAATATTCTATGCCAATTAGCATATCTTCAAAGTCTTTGAGGAGTGTATTATTGGCGAAGGTCGCTAAAAATTTGGGTTGTGTTCTGTAATAAAACTGAACGCGAAAAAGAGTGGAGTCATCTCCTGCTTCTATTAGTTGAGACTCGCCATAAGTGACCTCCGTATTGATAGGAATACCTTTGGCATCATATATTTTGAACCGCATAAGTCGATCTGATTCATTGATCTGTTCGATTCGCTCATAGAGCACTTTCTTGCCTTCATCATCTTGTTGCAAAAGGCGTTGAGCACCCACGATAGCTTTATCTATATTTCCGATATAGGCAGAGTGAATCACATTGGGATTGAACCTATGGGCATCGCCATATTCCATAAATACCCTGTCCCAGATCACATCAGTAGGAAAGGGAAGTGTCCGCTCTACTGAAATATATCTTACCTCTTCATTTTCATAAGTCACCATATTGCTGGAGCAAGCCGGTAGCAGTAAAATGGTCAAAATGCATAGCATAGTAATAGCTGTTGTTATTGACTTCATAATGTAAGTTTGTTTAGTTATTTTACTTGCAAATATGAAGTGAATTTATTTAACTTGCAAATAACAAGTGATTATTTTAATAACTTTCTATCTAATTTGATTCAAATATTGTCGTCTGTTATGCTTTCTTCTTCTTCTGGATCGGACTTGAAATGTGTTGAAATATTTGCTGTAATGATTTTGCTAAAAACTTTTAAGAAGGAATTTGAAGCGATAATACATAAATAACTGATAATCAATATTTTAAGAACTAAAATCTTTGTCTTTTTGCAACAAATAATGGGATATTTTATGTCTGAATGCAACGAATCGACAGCAATCTGAACGCTGATTTCTGGATAGTGAAATGATGTGATCATAGCTTTGCTTCACACTAATTAAAAACTATCCAACATGAAAAAATTACTATTACTCTCTGTTTTACTCTTGTGCTTCACGCTCGTCGGTAGAAGCCTTTTTGCCCAAACATTTACGCCTAAAACGAGTGGCGTCAAAGCCTTTTATAACAGTATGACACAGTTTGCTGATGTAGATGGAGACGGCGATGAAGATTTGTTTATTGCAGGCTTTACTAGTACACTCAGCGGTGACATTCATGCAACATTACTTTACCTCAACGATGGTCAAGGTAACTTCGATGAAGCACCTAATACACCATTCGTAGGTGTCTGTTGCATTGGAGATATGAGCGTTTTTGATGCAGATGCAGATGGTGATTTCGATATTGCTATCATAGGCACGGCAGCACCATTTACGAAGTCGACGAGACTCTATCTGAATGATGGAAATGGTATCTTTTCAGATGTAGCAGAGCAACCTTTTCGTCAAGGTATACTAGGTCAAATTACACCTGCCGATGTCGATAATGATGGCGATATGGACGTCCTACTAGCTGGTTCTGACTTTGGTGCTGAACCTCCCAATTTCATTATCCTGTACATGAATGATGGAGCTGGAAATTTCACGCCAAAGGAAGACATTCCTTTTAGCGACCTTTCTCAGACCTCAGGTACATTTGCAGATATAGATAATGATGGTGATTTGGATTACTTATTGTCAGGTGGTCGATTTGCAGAAGATCCATTAGAGTCTAAATATTCTACCATTTTGTACAAAAACGATGGAGCAGGCAACTTCACTGAAGTAGAAAATACACCTTTTCGAGGTGTTCTGAGAGGGACACTGGAGTTTCAGGATTTTGATGGTGACGATGATCTAGATGTATTGGTGATGGGCGACACATCTAGAGTATCTCTGCCTGTGCCTATTGCAGAAATGTACCTCAATGATGGCGATGGAAATTTTGAGCTATTTGAGGATTTGAAGCTAGCAACACCTATTGCTTTTAGCGGTGTCGATTTCGCAGACGTGGATGGCGATAACGATCTGGATATATTGGCAACTGGAGATTCTTTGATGGATAATTACACTACTATTCTATACCTCAATGAAGGCTTGGGTAACTATGAGCCAATATCGACACCTTTCTCTCCAATAGGCTATGGCTCGGCTGATCTAGTAGATGTAGACGGTGACGGTGATCTAGATGTATTTTTAACTGGACAGGATGTACCGACTAGACCGACTGTACGGACAAGTAGGGTTACTGAATTATATCTCAATGATCGCATTATGACGAGTAGTCAGCGAGTGGTTGATTTCTCTTCGAGACTGACCATTGCCCCCAATCCTGTGGCTGATGTTTTGATGCTTGAAGTATCAGAATTCTCGACTGGTTCGATACTAGAAATTACAGATACTCAAGGGCGTCTATTGTCTTCTCAACTTCTGCGTAATAAGCAAATACAAATTGATGTCTCAGACCTCGCTAAAGGTATCTACTACTTGAAAGTAGGCAATGCTGGTAGCATCAGCATTCAGCAGTTCGTGAAGATTTAACGCTGTTAAATGATATTGAGACAGTACGACGGCAGTCGAAAAGGCTATAGAGTAGGCATTTAATCTAATTCAGCATCAATAGTGGTAAAAGAAAGAACAGCCATCGATTTTAGTTTCAATGGCAAGGAATTTTGACTGAAAGTAGATGACATGTGGAAAGTATTACATTCAAGTATTGGTCAAGAAGCGAGTGACAATGTTATCAAAGCTTTCCAAACGCCAGACACCCTGAAAGTACAATGTTACTACAAAGAAGGAAAGGGTACTATAGAACAGGCAACTGTATTTAATGCAGAAAGCATGAATACAGATAGCCGAATGAGTTAGGATAAGTAGTTGAGGATAAATATTTTCCTTTGCTGACGATGTATATTTTTAGGTCAGATGAGGCGAAAAACATAGGCGACGCCTTAGCGTCGGCGAGGCTTTTCAACGAAATATGGGCGAAAAAGATACCGTCACGCAATCGGAAAATAAATGTGCTCAACTACTTAACTAACAGTAATCGAATAGTTGATGACTACTTTCAAAATAAATGAATAGTAGCCATTCTATTGTATTCATTAAGTAGTTGAGCTATAGTTAAAGATGGAAACTTGAAAAATTAGATTGATAAAAGAAAAACAGACTTGGTAAAGTGATCTGACTAAAAAACCAAAGCACACACCTATTCAATTTCTGAACACTCAAAAATTAAAACAAATGAAAACCACCTATACTTATCTGCCTGCAATTGGACGGATATTGAGTATTTTGATACTATTGTTAGCGAGCAGCATAACTACTGTTCATGCACAACAAAACCCACCTCCCGCAAAACTAGCTGTCTACTATGGTTATCCTAGTCTAACCAATAATATTGCAGCCTATGCTAATGGTGCCCCGCGTGGGGATATTGCTGTGGCTGCTGCTTCGCTGGCTCAGTATGATTTACTTGTCATTGGAGACGGTTTGCAAGATCCCTGTCATCCAGATCACAACAATACCAAATCAATTATTGGGATCTTAAACAATCAAAATGTGGCTGTATATGGATATATTGACTTGGGTGTATCTATACAAAACCTTACTCCGATTACCATTCAATATCGAATTGAAAAATGGAAAGAAATGGGCGTGACAGGTATTTTTTTGGATGATGCTGGCGAAGATTTTGGCGTATCCGAGGAACGAATGTCTAACGCGATCATTTGGGTTCATAATGCAGATTTGTCTGCTTTCGTGAATGGATTTGATCCTGATTTTGTCTTTAATACTGGTGAAATGAAAGGTCAAGATTGGTATATGATCGAAAGCTTTCATGTCCGAAATGGAGAACTTTACACTACGCCCAAAGATCAACAATACATGGAACAAAAGTATCAGAAGTGTGCTGACTATAGTAAACAATATCAAACAAAAATAGCAGCCCTAACGACCAGTACTGATGAACGTGGTTACAATCAGGAGCTTATGAATTCTGCTTGGCAACTAGCGGAAAAATGGAATTTTCATGCTTTCGGCTGGGGAGAACCTAACTTCTCTGCAAGTGGGAGCAGTGCGAATATTCTTCCATTTAGACCTAGACCTGAATAGTAACAAACACAAGTATTCAGAGAGTGATCGGTCACTGAGGTAGGCGACGGTCTGCCTTATACTTTTCATTCTTATCTTTATCAAAACGAATCATCACACACTATAATACCAAATTCAATAATGAAGTACGTAAATAGAAACTAGATTATTTCGAGGCTGACTAAGGCGAAAAACGTAGGAGACGCCTTAGTGTCGGCGAGGCTTTTTAACGAAAAGCAGCCTCAAAATAATCGGTTTATATACGTAGTTGGTTGTTGAAATTGGTATAACTATGAAAGCACTACTTCACATCACTCTCTTGACCCTATTGACCATTCTATTAGCTGCTCAATCTATCTACCAAGATGCTCTTCGCCTTTCCACGATTTTAGAACAAGAAGTAACCGCCAACAATCAATTCACAGAAGCAGAACACCCCTTTCGTTTGCTTATGAAAAAGCGAGATCGCGTAAACTGTATCTTCACGACTTATGCACCCACCTCAGCTGCTGCTCGACATTTGGTTTGCCGCCGAGTCGAGTAATAAGTAAAAATGCAACCAATAGCAAAACATTCCTCCTTTGATGCAACGAATAGGAAGCAATCAAAGCACCAAATGTTAGACAGTTGACAGTGGTCTTATTAACTTTGTCAGGTCACTCTTAGAGAGTTGAATCACCCATTTACGAATACCAGAAACACACACTATAATGAATACAAAAGTCCGCTACGCCATTTATGTATTAGTGATGAGTTGTGGTACAGTTATTGGTCAAAACAATGTGGAGGCAACTGTACCAAACCAAAAATACATACTCGAAGGCGTCTACATCTCAGATTTACGCTACCTCAATACCTATACATCCGCTCCCATCAACACATTTACGACCCCTTACAATACGCAATCTAAAAGTATACAGCACGAACTTACCTTGGAAGGTATCTACACTGCTTACATAGAAGAAATTCCAAAGAGCGATTTGCCTGACATCGACAGCGAACCGATCACAATAGAAGACCTATACTTCAGGAATGAGCCTGTGGGATTGAGTGAGGAAATGATCGCTGCGTACCAGTCACTGTCCTCCACTTCGGCAGAAGAAGGTCGTGGCGTCAGTTTTGATGAACCACAGTCCCTTTATCAGACCTTGGAGTTGCAACCTGGCTGCCTACTGGGAGGGGAGTTATCAGTCACAGTGCTAGAAATAACTTACCAAGTCAAAAAAGTCTTCATACCCGTAGATGAAAGCGGAAAACCTATCGAAAATGGTCGCTCTTTAGAAAGAGAATATGAATGGTTTCTTAAAACCGCTGGCACTCCCCAAGCTTTGATAAGAAGTTCAAACTGTGATGATGATCAAATTGTCAGCAAAGAAAACATCTCTCCTCATCTGACGCTGACTGCAGGTCAATACTATACCATAGAAAATAGAGCTTTTCCCTATCAGGTATTGGATGTGGGCAACTCAGCTATATATGCAGGTGCCAAACTCTACTTTTGGTCAAAACATGGTGGGAATAACCAGCAGTTTCGACTTGAATATATGGGTGATGATTGGTATCTGCTAGCCAATCGGAATAGTGGTCAGGCAGTTGATTTTGGAACGCAGCAGCTTATCCAATGGAATTTGCATGGCGGCAATTCGCAGCTCGTCAAACTCACCTACGCAGGCGATGGCTACTATTTTATAGAATCAAAACTGCGACCTGGCGAAGTCATTAAACTCAAAAGCCCAAACAAATATGCGGGTCGGGAAAAACGACAAAACAGCCTCAAAGAAATGTTTCGCTTCGTTCCAGTGCAGGATAATGATTACAGCGGATACTAACACGGAAGCACTACATTGGCATTACCACATTCTCCATCACACTACAATCACACTCAATGAAAAGGTTATCATATACCACACTTATCAGTTTACTGGTCGTTACATTCGCTTGGAGTCAGTCTCTTTATCAAGATGCGTTGAATCTAGCTGAGATATTGCGGCAAGAACAGCGCATCCAAAATGGAGCACGTCAAGAGCAACTTCCACGTTTGGTCGTTTTTCAAGAAAAAAGAGGCGTTTACTGCGGCTACAATCAATATGTTCCCCTTACCGCACTGCCTCAACGAGTCGCTCAAATGACTGCAAAACGTAACGATAGCAATGGACAAGATGAAATCCGAGGTAATCAAAAAATGCTCGATCAACTTGGCTATTATACGCTGTATGGATTTGATCATACAGACACTTTACACATACAGCTTGGAGAGCAGCTTTCTTTTGAGTGCTACTCCGATCCTTACACGACCTACATCTTAAGAACAACACCTGATACTACTCAGCTCTTTCAGACGGCTTATGATAGTCTCCTGACGATTCATAATACCTACGGTAGTATGACGCTCTACAATTCCAAACGCGAATCCCTCCTGACGCTGGAACAGCAAGATGAAGACTGGAAAGTAAAAGCTTTTAAAAGAAACATCCGCCTTAACTCTAGCACTACGCTTACTCTGCCTTCCAATGAGGTCGTCAGAACAAAAAGCTATACCAAACCTGTAGATAGAGAAACAAGACTTTCTCCAGCAGATAATACGATTACCACTGGAGAGCAAACTCTGGCAGAACCCATCAACTTTATAAACAGCGAACTCATCTTAGAAGATGGATTTACTTACACGCTCAGCGGTACTCAATGGGCAGATTATCTTTCTTATCTGATACAGGGAAAGGAATATTTGACCCCTAAAAACCAACCTATCATAGCTGCTTTAGCTTTAAACCTCAGGTATGAAGCTGCCAATAGAAAAATTGTGGTCAGCCAAATAGAGGAAGGCTATGGCTATACTAAGAACTTCCCCTACACCTTGACAAAAAATGAAAAATGGCAAGACACCATACATACTGTAGCCAAAGGGGAGACACTTTATGGTATTGCTGATCTTTATGGCATGACGACAGATGACCTAATCACTAAAAATAACCTACTTGGCTATACTATCAATGTAGGACAGCAGTTCAAAGTCTCACAAAAGCAGCCTATGGTAGCCAAGCTGCATGGGTTTTATCACTATACAACAGATGACTGGGATGGTACAAATACAGAATTGTTCTCAAAAGGGGGACCCATCAGTGTTACCATGTTAGATACCCTCAAAAAAAGCGATCGCTTCGAGCCTATCGATGAAGAAAATATCAAGATCAACTATAATACCGCTCTTCCCATCTTTGCTCAACAACTTGTAGCATTGAGTTTTGACTCTATGACTTCTGACGGCGATATTTTGATGCTCAATCGTCCTAGAAACGTATATATACCTGAGGATTTTTATCAAATTAATTACAACAAAAATATAAAGACACCCTACAAGCGCAACCAAGCTATCCTGGTAGATACAGCTCAACTTTCCACAGATGCTGCCACGATGGATAGTACTCAATTGGTCGATACAATGGCTGTAGACCTACCGCTCACCGAAACAGAAACTATAGAAACCAGAGCTGCTTACGCACCAATAGAAGCAGCAGCCCGACAACAGAATTATGTCGCTTTTCTGCTAGAAAATAGACATGGCGAAATCTACTTTATTACTTCTCATAGTAGATACAACTATGACAATATAGACACCACATATAGATACATCACCATCTATAATGATGACTATATCTACTACAACTCCGCCTTTGAGGAAGTCCCTTCTATGTATAGAACCAGAAATACCCGAAATATTGCTTCCATCCTAGCGACTCACCACAACTTGACCTTTGATCGATTAAATGAAAAAGACATCCTTCAGAAAACGTGGTCTGCCTACCAGAGCAATTACGTCCTAAGTGCTCCCCTTTCTCGCTACCTCCAGCAGGAAGACAGAGAACAAATCAATCCTGAATTTTCTAGTAAAGATCCATTTCTGACGACTAACTTAATCAATCAATTGAAATCAGATTATGACAAATATTATGCTTGGCAAAAGGTACTCTACGGCAATGCCAACTTTGAACTCAGAAAAACTACTTCTTACCAAGAAATTCTGAACGACTACAACAAGAAAAGGGTAGTCGCCGCCCAAAACTTAAAACAAACCACGAGCGCACTGAATAGTAGAGAAAAGAAGAATACTGGGTTCAATCAAGCTGCCATTATAGAAGGGTTATCCGACTTTATCGTCGATAGAGCGCAAGAGGAATTGAATATCACCTTTATGAATCGAATGCGAGAAAAAATAGAAAAGGACATCCCTGAGTTTAGGGTTTTATTTCCTGATACTTACAATACATTCACCAATCTACAATTACGCCAATATCGTACTTTACTTTCCTACTCTCGCTCTTCTTTTCAGTCGGATTTGAACAACTTAGGACTCAATTTTCCAAGACTATTCGACTTACCGAAGTACAAAATTTTAGCTGACGATCCAGCAGTTTACAATATTTCTTTGGTCTATGATCTCGCTAACAAAGTCTATGATAATACTCCCGTTGATTCTGTTTTGCTCCACCTTTACACGCGTTTGGACGATCGTTTGCTCAATCTAGACAAACGTGTACTCAATCGTCTAAGCGGAGAACTAGTCAAATCTCGTAGCAGACAGCAACTTCAAAATAGACAAAGAAAAGGTGCACTCAATACTCTCATTCGTAAGAACAAAGCCCTATTTGACCAGATCAATCATTTCGATGCCCTGATGGAATTGGGGATTCAAAGTATCCGTTATCGCTTTGAGTTGGATCATTTCAATTCGACATCAGAAGACGACTATGCACTGAAAACGGTCATCTATGAGGGCAGAGAAAAGCTACTTTATGATATCCCCACTCAATATCAATATGATTTAGATAATAAAATCTCCAATGACCCTGAGCTGGACTATCAGTTTCCTTACTACAATGCCTTCAAAAAAGTAAAACTAGAAACCCTGAGCAGTCAAGATGTTATCGCTTCTGATGCGGAAAAGAAAGCGGCTCGACTAGGTAGCGAGACCATAGAAGCGACTCGATATGGGGTAGAAAAAATAAAGCCCAGTTTCTTATCTATTAGTAGAGGAAATGAAAAAAATAGATGGCTATACGACCTTTACAATCCAAATGATCCGCGTAGTCAATATAAGGAATTCGAGATGCAGACGCAGTATGCACTACAATCACAGATCAACTACGACTACGAATTTCAACGACTCAAACTAGCAGACTACGATAGTTACTTTGAAGAAGTGCCTGCCGATAGTGTATTGGTCGGTAAAGGGCTGACACTGATGCGTAGTTTTTTGGAAAGCGATCAACTTGCCATCAGACAAGAATGGATGAACTTTATGGAACAAGAGGTAGCAGTGATGATTAAAGAACTCAAAGCTCAAAAGAACAACTCGCAAGCACAAAAAGTGGCTTACTCTACAGACGTGATTCGCTACTTTCATCTCATCCACAAACGGGATACCATCGTCAATTTACTGAAATATCGCATTAGAAATCTGGAGTCAAAAGCGACTGTTTCCCTCATGGTCAGGGAGGCGATAGAAGAACTAGAATTAGAAAAAGAGTACACAGATTTTGAAAGACAAATCCTCAATGACCTCAAAAGCAACAGTGCTAACAAAGACATACTCAAAGACAGCATCAATCAGCGACTAGAGGCTATTTTGACCAAAATAGATCGCGTCTACACAGAAGGTGTCAAAGACAAAATTGCATCAGAGCGACGCCAAATTGCAAGCAGTAGCGATACGCCTCAAGAGGATATCAGGATTTTGGGGTCTAATCTAGAAGAAAATCGCATCGCTTTACGCACGGCTATTGCCAAACAATATGAAGGACTTATCGCTAGACTGAGTCTTCAAAATGGTAAAAGCTCAAAAATGAATGCCAAACGCAGAAAAATCAGCAGCAAACTCAGCAAGAAGTTCTTGGACTTAGAATCCTACGTCGTCAATGTCGAAAGAAAGCGTATGGCAGAAAGCACCAAGAATACCAACGCCGTCACAGGAAAACCTAAATCACCTAAAAATCCAAAGGGCATCAAACGCCAAAAAGCAAAAGCAGAACGCATCAATCGAAAAGAAAGCAAAAAGATCGCTAAAGCGAATTTGGAAGGACGAATTGTAGCTTTAAAAGAGCAATTAGAAAACCTAAAAGAAAAAAAACAGTCGGGGAGTGAGGAAGAACGAATCAGTATGGATAACCAGATGGAAGCCCTCCGGAATGAAATAGAAACACTCACACAGCAAAAACGCAGTCCTCAGTCTGATAAAAATGCAGTAAAAGCAAAACCCAATCCAACTAAAACAGCCGTTGACATCACCAACTTCGTCGAACTGCAACAGCAGCACTTGATGGTTATTTTGGACAAAAAATTTGATCGACTCAATAAGTTTAACAAAACAACCAATGCTACTTCTATCATTCCAAAAGACACCTTGGAAAGTTGGCGACAAGACCTAGCTGATATTTTGGGCAATAGTTTCGCCGACCTCAAGTCGGACATCAATGTAATCGAAAGTAGCTCTCAAGAGGAACAATTGTTGACTTTCCGTTTGGCGGAAGAAAAGATTAAATTCCTCAAAGTTTTAGACAGACAAGTCAAAAAGGCAGAGCGTAAACTCGAAAATTGGAAGACGACTCAAAAAGCCTCGTCGCGGCAGCTAGAAAAAATCGCAGCCTACGAAAATGAAGTGGCACTCTATCTTGATCGCCGTTTTGACCGAGTCGCTGATCAGGTCAAAAGAGGCAAAGGTGACCTGAATGTATTGCTTCCGATCATTCAGGACAAGCAGGCAGAAAGTCAGCAATTGCTCAACCGTAACTTTGATCTATTACAAGCCAAAGCAGAACAAAAAGTAGAATTGGTGAGGGTTCAAAAACGCTATCAGCATGCGGCTCAGTCGTTGAAATATATCGTCACCAAAATTGAAGAGATCCCTGTTATCAGTCGCATGTCTCAGTATGATGACAACTACATCAACAACAAAAAAGAAGGTGCACTGGAACAAAAGTGGAGAGATGAAATCGCTGTAACCAAAGCTCAGTATGACACTTTATTCAGCAAAGCGGTCACTGTTTTGAATCGGATAGACAGTCGATTTAATATTTCCAAAACTGATAATATGCACACATTCCTCGTTCCCACTCAGGCACAAATAGATCAGTGGATGGAACTATTATCGAGTAATACCAACACTTTTCATCCCAATTATTACTCCTCCTATTCCGTGCTAGATACCCTCAATCAAGCTCGTTGTACTTCCTTAGCGTGGGACGATCAGTTCATCAGAGATACCTTGCAAAATTATGAAGTCATCATAGATTCGATCTCCAGAGCAAGTGTATCGAGTGATATTCATTGGACAATTTGGGAAAAAGGATATGGTGCTCAACCATTTCAAGTAGAAGCCTTCGAGTCTGCTAGAAAAGAATTACTTCAGTGGTATGAAGACAAGAAAAAAGTAGTCGCTCAGTTCGTCGATCCTGCTGTCAAGCTTGAATTGAAGCTGACCAGTATGCACGATGCGGATCGGATTCAGCAGTTGCTAATAGAAGAAGAGCCACTTTTAGTCAGTACTAAAAATGACTTTGACCGAGCGATCTCCTACTTCGAGCAGATGTCGGAGCAAAATCGAAATATGCAGCTTTGGTTAGACACCATCGTGATGGAACAAGCAGCTCTAAAGGACTACATCGACAATCTAGAGAAAAGGTACGCTAAAAATGCCTACAACGCCAGAACGCAAGCCAAAGTCCTATCGACCGTCTCAGAGATTGCGATTCATATTTTAGATGGATTTCGATATGGTGCGATCGAGGATCAAACCATCACCATCCCTGATAGTGTGCGCCAACAAATCGAGCTACAAAAAGCAGGCACTACGGTCACCTACGACAGCTTAGTTGTCCAAAACAAAGTGATCGCTAGAGGACCAGGTGTCAAACGCTGGATCAATCGCGACCAATTTCGACAGATCATGGAAGACACACTGACTCGTATGGCATATACAGGTTTGCTCTATCAGCGTCTTTCCAACATCAAAAACAATGACGACATCACCCCAGAAGGTATTGCTCAAGTCAGTAGTCAACTTATCAATACCGTGTACGAAATTGATAACTTGCGTGCCACACTCAACTACAAAAAGCAGTTGGGCAAAGAGCTGAATTTTCAAGACTATTATCCCTTCATTAAAACCACTGTCAGTTTCCTCAATACCATCATCAACGAGCCTTTAGGGAATGAACCTTTGGGTATTCAGTACAAAGAACTCGGCAAATTCACCAATATATCCGATCAGTCGCTCGCCCTTTTTGAGAATGTATTTTCCAAAGAATATGGACAAGCCATTCAGAATTTGGTCAGTATCTTTAGCTACATCTGGGAAGTAGATATAGAGGAAGCTAGAAGAGACCAAGGTTTTCTTCAAGATGCTAGAAATAAAATCGCGCTCGGTAGTGAGGATAAGGATGAGTATGAACTACAAATTGAGAATTATGAAAAAAATAAAAAGAAAAACAGAAAGGTAGAAAAAGCCCTCATTACCTACGGTAGCTTCATGGCAGAAGTAGTCGCTGCCAAAGATGCAGCAGGTGTGAAAGCGGCACTCCGAACAGCAGCCGTACCACCAGGAAGTTCTTCTGTCAAAAGGACATCTCGCTTCAATATTTCTTTAAATGGTTATTTCGGTGGTGGCGGCTACAGAGAAAGCCTGAGCAACGACGCCATATCGGATGAGGCACAGACAGGTAGTAGTGTTGGGCTATCCGTTCCTGTTGGCTTTACACTGAGTACTGGTGGATTTGGTTTAAAAAATTGGTCATACAGTCTCTTTTTACCCATTTTAGATTTAGGTGTGGTCACTGCCTATCGCATCGATCAAGATAATGCTGGTCTCTCTAGCAGTTTACCCGATTTGACGTTTAGCAATGTGATTGCACCAGGCATCTATGGAGTGGTCAATCTCCCTCGATCTCCTTTTTCTATAGCTGCAGGTTTTCAGTTGGGACCTCAAAATCGAAGTGTAGTGATCGATGGAGCTGAGATAGAAAGTGGTGCGCTGAGGTATGGTGTGACCGCCACTATTGATGTACCGATCTTCAATTTGTTTAGTCGGTAACTGGTCACCCGTTGAATTATCGAGTTCAAAGCTCAGAAACTCAGTAATCACTGTCGCTAAGATTGACATTCAGCGGGTGACTTAAAAAGATGCTTAGAGTCACCCGCTGAGTCTATACTCCTACTATCATCTCGCTAATGTTGTGTATAAAACAAAATGCACTTTTAAGTAATTTCAATGAAATTCAAGTTGAGGGTGAGGCTTTTGTCCTGTTGGGCGGGTGGCTTCGAGCCTCCACTGTTCTAGGGACGAGTTTGGAGGGTCTAGCGTTTTTGCACACTTTTTTGGCAATGCAAAAAGTGTAAGCCTGGCCGGCTTGAGGCGGTATTAGGCATGACAGGATTAGTTATGGAACAAGCTGAAGCTGAGAATATACAGTCGATGAAATTTTATTATGATTAATTAAAAATTAT
>JBCDHX010000082.1:0-26485 GCA_038749535.1 Bacteroidota bacterium | reverse complement strand
TTTCAGTACATTCCCTTTAAAAGCAGCATCGTAACTACGCCGTTTTTGCTTTCCATTTCCCTGAATATGGTTCTGCTTTTTCTCTTTCATAGTAACACAAATTTAAGATAGTTTTGTGTCCTGTTTTTCTAACACATCTCATTGTTGATAACCTTATTGCCGTTCTTAATCTTTCTATTTACATCTTTCGGGTCACTTAAATCAGCCTTCTTCATTTCGGGAAAAATGAAATCACTATCTGATAAACGATCTTGCTCATATTGAGATAGTATTTCAGCAGCTTTGGTGGGTACTTTCAGAGAAGTTGTTTTATTGTTCTTATCCATTTGATAATACAATCTCCCCTCTCGAATATCACTCCAGCGTATTTGTAATACATCTGCATGGCGAATACCAGCAAAGTAGAAAGAGAATAGCCAAACGTTTCTCGCATGGATTTCTCTAGGGTCAGTTAGCTCAATGCTTTCAAACTGTTCCAACTCTTCGTTAGATAGCCCGACTTTTGTTGATTCAGGAAATTTAATTACAATTCCACCTTTGCCGAAAGGGTAAAAACGTCGATCAACCATGCCTTCCCTAATTGCAAGATTATAGATAGTCCTGATAACGATTAAACAACTAGCTACTGAGCTGTCACCATTATTTTTCACTTTTCGCAAATAAGCTTGATACTTTCTAAGAAGAACAGGTGTGATCTCTTGAAAATGAAGGTCTTTTTGCTTTAGAAAATCTCTAAAGTGATTTACCCTTGATCGCTCAATACTTAGCCTATTGAACTGACGACTATCCTCTAAATGCTGTAAATGGTTGGTAGCTAGATCAAAGAAACTGAAATGCTCTTTTTTTGATCTGATTCTTTCTCCTATGGATTGGGCAGAAGAGATATTATTTTCAGATTCCGCTTCTAGAATCTTATCCGTTATTTCGGCTAATTTCTTCGTTAAAAAATGATTTAGGCGAGTAGAGTTAGGATGAGATTTTTTGATACGACCTCTTGATTTGTCCCAGTACTTTTCTTCCAGATATTTTCCTGTTGAAATGTAAGTGGACTTACGATTTTTAGTTATCCTGACAACCAGTGGATATAAACCTTGTTGATTCGGTTTTCTTCTTAAAACAACCTTGATTGATGACATGGAAAAAGATTTAATAACTAATCTTCTCCAAAGATAATCATTTTGGGTACAACATAGGTACAACAAATCATGGCTTAATTCACTTTAACACAACCTCAACTGATTCATAACTCATTGATTTTCAATAAAATTGATTCATGTTAAACCATATGAAACCAATTATCGCAGCATTCATAATGCTGAGGTCGAGAGTTCAAGTCTCTCCCACGCTACAAAGCTCATTTGTCTTAGACGGATGGGCTTTTTTGATTTTACAAACTTGAAAAAGGAATCTTGAACAAATCATCATCAAAAAAGCCTATCAACACACAAAGCATCAATAGGCTTTTCTAGTTATAAACTCAAGGATAAAGAACCGAACATCAGCTACTGTTGAAGCAGCTCATCGCTAGTGGCTTATAGCTAAAAGCTAAACTATCCCTTCCCATTTAACCCCTCAGCCGTCCGATCTTCACTAGGCGGCTTCGGCGTCATTTTTGGCGCATCATCTAGCATCTCCATGACTTCTTTCACGACACGCTCCATCTGCGGGTCACGACCTTGCATCAGAATATTTGGATCATCCCATACTTCGATGTCTGGTGCGACACCTTCGCCTTCCCAAAACCAGTGTCCGTCATTGTCATACAGACGCGCACCTGGTACAGTGATACCACCGCCGTCGATCAATTGATGTCCAGTCGCAGGTCCGACCAAAATACCCAATGTCCGTTCACCGACTATCGGTCCAGCTTTCAATTCTTGAAATGCCCAAGGCAAACCATCTCCACCAGAACCTGCCCAACCATTAATGAGCATACCCATGGGTCCTGTATTTGTTTTGATCGGATGAGTATGATCTTTGCCATGTCGCCAATGCAAATTATAAACGACTGGTCGCGTCATCAACTCAAGGAAACGATCTGCCAATTGTCCGCCACCATTAAAACGCTCGTCGATGATGAAGCCTTCTTTTTGCAACTGACCGTAATACATTCTGACAAGTTCCAACTGTCCACGTCCTGCTGTATTCGACATATAAACGTAGCCGAGTTTACCATCGGAGAGTTCGTCGACCATTTGCCGATTGTGTTCGATCCAAGCGAGATAACGCAACTGACTTTCTTGACCAGGTGTGAGTAAGTCGATGGTATATGATTTTGCGTTATCTACGTTGCCATCTTTGCTCACTTGAAGTGTTACCGTTTTGCCGCTTAGTCCATTGAAAGCGGCATAAGGTGTCTGCGCATCGGTGAGCGAAACACCATTGACCGAATGGATGAAATCGCCTTCTTCGATGTCCATGCCAGGGCGATCCAAGGGCGAGCGCATTTCTGTATCCCAAACGGCAGGCTTGATGATTTCTTTGACGATATATTTGCCGTCTTTCATCCCCCAATCAATCCCCAACAAGCCTGTCGAAACTGGTTTCACGCGCTCCGCATCTCCACCAAAAGTGTAAGTATGTCCAGCACTCAATTCCGCACTCAAATTGGAGATCAAAAAACTCACATCCCAACGGGTACGCGCATCTTCGATTAGATCGCCATACTGCTTACGCATCGCATCCCAATCTACGCCGTGCATATCAGGATCGTAGAAAAAGTCACGGTGTCTGCGCCAAGCGTCGTTGAAAAGTTGATTCCATTCTTCTTTGGGCACCAAATTCATGACCAAACCATCTATTGGGATTGGCTTTTCAATTTTCTGCTTCGGTGCTGGTTTGATGATGCCGTATTTGCCTTTGGAAGAGACCAAAATTGCCTTTCCATCGGCAGTGACCGTCGCACCACCGATACCAGAAATGACTGGCATCGCTTCTTGTTTTTTCCAGTCAAAAACCATCAAACTTACCTCTCGCTTTTCCGAGCCAGTGTTCGAGCCTTTCGCAAATACCAGTTTGCCTTCAAATGGCATCAAAGCATAAAAATTACCAGCATCTATCGGTAAGATTCTGATGCGTGCTTCTGCATCGGTAGGTTCTATTTTTACGTCGTCTTGTTCACTTTCTTCGTCATCAGACGATTCCTCAGTTTTTTCATCTTGTTCGGGCGATTCGTCGGTTTTATCATCATCATCGGGCGATTCTTGAATCGCCACTTCGTACACATCACTTTTGGCTTTAAATAAATCCTCTGCGTCATTGGTCAATGCCATGACGGCAATCTGCGTGGCATTCGGATAGACCCAAGTCCCATCACCTAAATCTGAATAATGAGGCGATAAATTTCGGTCGGTCAAAAAGTATAAATACTTACCATCTTTACTGAATGCAGGTCGATAGTCATTGTAAAATGCACTGGTCAACTGATGCTCCTTTTTCTCTTCGGTATCGTAGACAAAAATAGCGTCATTTGCATTTTTATTAGGCGCATAACTATAGGTCAGCCAACGCGAATCATTCGACCAATCCATCGTCCAGCCATTGCGCTGTCCATGTCCTAGATTCCATACCGTATTGGTCGCTACATAAGAATTGCCACTTTCTACATTTACGATAGTGATGTCATTCTTTTCATCTACAAAAGCGATTTGTTTGCTATCGGGCGACCAATGAATCTGGTAGCCGTATCCACTGCCGCGTTTTGTCAATTGTTTCTCGGTTCTAGTGTCATCTGTTTTTTGCAAATAGATTTCAAACTCACCAGATTTATCACTCCAATATGCCAAATGCTTCCCATCAGGTGACCAAGCTGGATGCCTGTCAAACGCACCGCTTGATTGCGTCAGATTCAAAGTATAGCCTTCTTTGACAGGTACATTAAACAGTTCTCCTCTAGCTTCAAAAACGATACGTTTGCCTTCGGGCGAAGCCGTCATATTTTGGATGTTTCGGCTCACATCCTTTCGCTGTGCGATTTCATTGGAGAGATCACTGATGACGTTTACTTCTATCGGGCGATATTTATCCGTGTCCATATCCATCAAATACAGCTGTCCACCAGCTTCAAAAATCAACTCGTCAGGTCCAGCAGAAAGGAAAGAAATATCGAAGTCTTTGAAATTGGTGAGGCGTCTCGTCTCTTTGTTTTTTGGATTGTAAGCATAGATGTTCAGGCGGATTTCATCTCCTTTATCCGACAGGAAATAGAGTTCATCTTTGCCCCAGGATGGTTTTCCGTCCGTAGCATGATTGTCAGTGATGTTTTCGACTTTTTTGGTTTTGGCATTATAGATCAAAATATCCGAAGCCAAGCCACCACGGTAGCGTTTGAACGGATAGCCTTCGGTGTATTTGGTGATGTACGCCAAATAATCGCCATCGGGAGAATAGCTGGCGAGTTCACCATAAGGAATCGGAAGTTTCGTTGGCATACCGCCAGTTGCTGCGACTTCATAAAAGTGTCGTCCGCGTCGCTGTCCCATTTCACGGGAAGAAGCAAATAAGATTTTGTCGCCATCGGGATGCCAATCGAGCATACGATCTGCACCAGAATGATAGGTCAATCGCTGCGGAACACCACCACTTAAAGGCAAGGTATAAACATCCATATTACCTTGATAGCTAGCGGTATACGCAATGGTTTTTCCATCGGGTGAAAAGCGTGGATAAGATTCTTCGCCAGGAGAATGGGTGATTTGCATGGCGGTGCCACCTTCTTTTTCGACCAGCCAAATATCGCCACCATAGACAAAAACGATTTTGTCATCGGAGACGTCCATGTAGCGCATGAGTTTCGCGCTGATTTGGGCTTGTGTCAACTGGAAGTAGCAAAGAAAGACGGGAATCAGTAAGAGGATCTTCATTTTGTTTGTTTTGTGAATGTAAACAGTCGGTTCCTTTTCGAACTGAACTGGGTGCTTTTTGTAAAGTTAGATGGTTAGACTGAGAATCTGGTTGCAAAGGAGGTCAACTTTTTTGCAAATCGACAGAAAGAGTGATTTTTGCGATGAAATTTGAGCTCATATTAAAAACGATTAGAATGAAATCTATTTTAGTAGGTCTATTTACTGTTAGCTTTCTAATGTTTGCTTGCCAAAATAGCGAAAGCGATACACCTCAATCAGAAGTCAAAGTCGTCAGCGCGATGAAAAATGTGATGTGGAAAGGGGAACTGAAAGGCAAAGTTCAGTTGGATACACTTTCGGATCGAACTGGATTGTATGGCATTGGTCCGTTGGCTAGTTTGAGGGGTGAATTGCTCATCAACAATGGTAAATCTTATGTCTCAACTGTTGCAGCGGATTCAAGCATGGAGATGAGAGAAGACTTTGAAGTAGCTGCTCCATTTTTTGTATATGCTAATGCGACTGATTGGAAAAAGCAAACCTTACCAGACCAAAATTTCGATCTCAAATTGTTGGAAAAATATCTTTTTGGATTGAAATGGCGGCAAAATGAACCTTATGTATTCAAACTCATCGGCGAAGTTGAATCGGCTCAGATTCATATTCAAAATCTAGCACCTGGCAGCATTGTTACTTCGCCCAAAGAAGCGCATGCTGGACAAGTGAAGTATGATTTGGGCAAGGAAAAGGTAGAACTGATCGGCTTTTTCTCGACCACTCATCAAGGCGTTTTTGTGCATCACGATTCTTACACTCACATTCATTTGATGACTCAAGACGAGCAGCAGATGGGGCATTTGGATGCGGTACAGTTCAAAGGGAAAGAAATGAAATTGATGTTGGCAAAGTGATTTTTTTGGACAAATGTGGAATTGGATTCCATTTTTGTCCAACACCCACTTAACATTATCCAATCGAACACCGCTTCCTGATAGCTAGTTTTGGTGACACACTGCCCCTCTCTTAGAAGTCACTCAAACTATTGCTATGATACGCCATTTTTGCATTAGCGTGTTGATCCTATTCGCCTGCCTTAGTCTTACTGCTCAACGCAATATTGTCAGCTCGCACATCCCACTGCCGCCCGAAATAGAAGCAGAATTGTCCGAAAAACTGCGCGATTACAAAGTCTACAGCATTGATGTGCCGCGATTGCAAAGCATTCTTTCAGGTGTCGATGAAGTCACGATGCCGATGCCCATGGACGGTATCGACACCATCAATTTGACAATCCGACCGACCGATGTACTAGGCTTCGACTATTTCTGCTCCAATCTTTCTGTATTCAAGGAAAACTATACTTACAAAGGCTTGGTAGATGGTGGAGAAGAGCTGCGTTTGACCATTGATCGCAACTTTTTGTACGGCTATTTCAACTTGGGAGAGACTCAAATTTTCTTTGAGCCGCTCCGATTAGTCGTCAATCAATTTGTACCCGAAGATTACTTCATTTTCTATCGAGAAGAAGATGTCATCAACGATGAGGCGCAAATTTGCAATGCGTCGATCACACTCGGACGAGTAGAGGAATTGAAGGATGAAGCTCTAGAAGCCAAAAGAATGGGCTGTTTTGAGGTCAAATTGGCAATTGCTTCAGACAAACTGATGTTTGATCGTTATGGTTCTATCGACGACATCGAAGATCGAAATGTTGCAGTCATGAATAATGTGCAAGGTAATTTCACGGGCGAATTTGATGATGACATCGAATTTAGAATTGTACAGCAAGTCATCATTACCAATAACAGCGATCCTTTTGACACCCAATCGACAACAGAAGCAGGTACGATTTTAGGCACATTCGCCAATTGGGCAAGCACAGGGGGATTTTCTGTTCCTTTTGATTTGGGACAACTATGGACAGCGACTAACATTACATTTGATGGTAGCCCTTTTACGATTGGGCTAGCTTATATTCCTGGCGTCTGCAATCCGATTGGAAAGTTTCATTTATTGGAAGATATACAAGCAAGTGCGGGCGTCTTGAGAACGTTGACGGCTCATGAAATCGGGCATAACTTCACAGCTCGTCATGAAGGCGGCGTCAATATCATGGCACCATCGCTAGTAGAAACAAACAACTGGACGACGATGTCAAAAGCAGATATCAGTAATCGAATCCGCAGCAATGACTGTCAAAGTGGAGCGAATGCGCTTGATCCTTGTGGAAGTACGCCTCCACCAGGTGGCGGTAGTTGTCCAAGCGTCATCAACGTCAGCGGAACAGCATCAGGTACTTACATCGCTGCTCAAACGATTCAGACGGTAGGGCAAGTCAATGTTTTTAATACTGCTACTTTCCGCTCAGGCAATCGCATTTTGCTACGTTCAGGTTTTCGCGCTCGTCCTGGCAGTACGTTTCGTGCGATTATCAGAAATATTGGTCCGAATGAATGCGATAACAATATCATTGAGCCGACAGCAGAAATAGAGCCCCGTTCTTTCAATGATGAAGTCATCACCTCGACACTAAAAATCGCGCCCAATCCAACAAATGCAAACACTCAAGTCACTTTCTATTTACCCAAAACTTCTCAAGTGCAGCTGCATCTTTTCGACGCCAATGGTCGTTTGCTCAAAACTTTTCAGAATGGAAACTTCAGTGCAGGAACGCATCAACTCGAAGTCGATATGCGTACACAGCCAAGCGGTATGTATTATGTGATTTTACAACACAAAGAAGATAGAATGGTAGAGCGATTGGTGGTGCGATGAGTAAAGTATGAATCATGTGAGCACTGTAAATGCTGTTCGTATAGGCTTCAGAAGACGGCTGAACTGGTCTCACATCTAAAAGCGAAGCGATCTAGTATCTCATATCTAAACTCAGTCCTCCGCTTCGGGCGCTAGCTTGATTTTCAACCCATCCATAGATTCATCTATCATCAATTGACAACCCAAACGGCTATTATCTTCCACAAAAAAAGCTTGATCGAGCATGTCTTCCTCTGCATCGCGCATTTCAGGTAGCTCGTGATCACTCAAAATATAACAGTGACAGGTGGAACACATCGCCATGCCACCGCAGGTTGCTTTGACTGGCAGTTCATAAGCTTTGCAAACCTCCATGATATTCATGTTCATATCGGTCGGTGCTTCGAGTTCGTGAGGTTGATCTTGTCTGTCAAGGACGGTGATTTTTATCATTTAGATTGAGACGTTAGATAGTAGACGATAGACTTTAGACAAATCACAAGTCGTCTAAACTCAGCTATTCAAGTAAAGTTCTTTTATGAATTGATGCGCTAATTGAGCATCGAAAATGGCTTCAATCGGAACGACTAATCCTTCAATGGTCACAAGCTGAACTTTACCTGAATTAGATTTAAGTCGCAGCTCAAATTTCCCTTCTTCGCTTAGTAAATACTGTTCTACCATCTTCTCATCTGGATCAATAATCCAATATTCTTGTACCCCATGCGCTTCGTAATCATCGAACTTAATACCTCGATCGCGTGCTGCTGTTCCTTTGGATAGTACTTCTACGATAAAATTGGGGATGGGAAAGATAGTTCGGTCGTCCTCTAACTCAGCAGCAATAGACTGTTCAAAAAAGCATAAGTCTGGTTCATAGTCATTGCGCGTACAGCGAATGAGTATTTTTTCAAATCCTAAAAAACCTAGCTCATGTTCTACTATATAAGTATCTAAGATTCTTATCAAATTCAAACCTATTTGGCTATGAATTTTGCGCACAGGCGAATGTACAATGACCTCCCCATTGATAAATTCTGCCTTTTCTTGCTCTGTAATTTGATTATAAAACAACTCTCGCCGCTTTCGCTCATCTTCCAAAACAGACTGCACCCGCTCCACAATAGCTGGCGCCATTGGAGAATCTAGCAACTCGTTAATGATGTTTTCTTGAATTTCCATCTATACAAGATAAGACTAATGGCTTTTAGAATCAAGATGAACAACAGAATAATTGAATAGCGAACAAGGAATAACGAATGTCGAAGTTTAGGATACGTCATCTTAATTCATCATTCGATATTCTGTTGTTCTAGTATTCGATATTCGTTCACGCCGTTTCCGCCGCCTTCGCCATCAAGCCTTGCTCACCCATTACGGTCGTATATTTGAAGCTCAATTTCTTATCTGGATAGATGTATTTGAAAGCAGATTGGCACATGAGCGTTCCTTCATGGAAGCCACAAAGAATCAATTTGAGTTTGCCTTCATACGTATTAGCGTCGCCGATGGCATAAATACCGGGAATATTAGTGCTATAATCGAGTGTATCCACTTTAATCGCATTTTTCTCGATTTCAAGTCCCCAATTGGCAATCGGGCCCAACTTCGGCGTCAATCCAAACAAAGGAATGAAGTCGTCCACCTCTTTTGTGATCTCACCCAAGTTCTTATGCTTGATGACCACTTGCTCCAGTCTGTCTTCACCTTTCAGCCCAACGACTTGCGCTTCCGTAATCATCTTGATGCGTCCTTGCATATCCAATTCCTGCACCTTTTCCACACTATCCAATGCGCCACGGAAACTAGACCTGCGATGCACTAGCGTCACTTCTTTCGCCACATCCGCCAAAAAGATCGTCCAATCCAAAGCACTATCGCCACCACCTGCGATGACGACGCGCTTGTCTCTGAAATCTTCTGGCTCACGCACAAAATAGCTCACGCCTTTGCCATCTTCAAAATCAGCAATGTTTGGAATCGGCGGTTTGCGCGGCTCGAATGACCCCAAACCTGTCGCAATTGCAATGACTGGCGTTTGAATTTTCGTGCCTCTATTTGTCGTGACAATAAATGAGTTATCTTCTTGACGCTCAATGTCATCGACGCGCTCGCCCAATGTAAATGTCGGATTGAACGGTTCAATTTGCTGCATCAAGTTATCCACCAATTCGCCAGCATTCACACTCGGATAACCGGGTATGTCATAAATCGGCTTCTTTGGATAGATTTCTGTCAATTGCCCACCGACTTGTGGTAGCGCATCTACCAAGTGACACTTTAATTTCAGCAAGCCCGCTTCAAAAACGGTGAATAATCCAACTGGACCTGCGCCTATAATGAGTATGTCTGTTTTTTGCATTTCTTTTTAGCTATGAGCTACTAGCTGTGAGCTTTTAGCTTGTTCAGCGCAGTAGCTTGATTGTAAATGGTAGTTTTTGGTTTTTTAGGGAGATTATCTATTTGATATTCGGTAAGTATTTCCTTTTTGAAAATTACTGATCTGCTCATAAAAGATTGGCACTAATTCCTTAATATGTTCGATGCCACTTTTTTTGACATCAAAAATGACAAGTGATAAATTGTATTTGCTAATCGTTTGTTGGGAATCAATATTTTTATCAATAGTCAGTAGAATATCGAACTCATTTTTCTGTGCTTCTTTGAGTAATTGACCATTTTTTAGTCCGCTGAAACCCATTTCAGCAACTGTATAGATTTCGACATCCGTAAATAATCTTTTTGCTTTTCTTGTTACACATTCATCCAGTAATATTTTCATGAGCTAGTTTCGTCGTGTTGAGTATGAGTTCCTGTGCCAAATGAAGTAAAGTATCGACTTGATCAGCCTCTACTGTTGGGAAATCCTCCAAAAAAGCCTGCTTATCTTCCCCTTCTTCTATATAATCAAACAAGTTCTTGATGGGTACTCTTGTTCCACTAAAAACAGGTGTCCCTCCCAAAATTTCTTGATCAATATTTATGATTCGCTTCATCTGTTAACCATTGAATAGTCAGAGTACAATCTACCATAGCTGAACTCAAACAATTAACCGCTGAACCGCTAATGGCTAATAGCTCAAAGCTAACGGCTCATTTTCTGCTTAAAAAAATCTGGATGCAACCCACACTCCTTCTTTTCACTTCCTTTCCAACGTCCGCTTCTGCCCTGCCCTTTCGACGTGCAATGTTCGCAGCCGACAGAGCCGTAGCCTTTGGCTTCAAGTGGGTGAGCTGGCAATTTGTGGAATCCTTTTTGATACAAAAACTCTCCTTCTTCGATGTCGATGAGCGGATGAAATTTCAAAATATCATCTTGCTGCTCAAAGATGTCTAAGTTGGAGCGGAACTTTGTTTGGTACGCCATCAAACCCGACATCCAAACATGGTGACGCGCTTTGATCGGCTCTAAGGGAATCACTTTATTGACACTACAGCACATCGTTCGGTATTCCTTCCACCACTCTTGCTCGCGTGTGATGCGATTTTCAGTAGGATTGGGCAATACCTCTTCGATGTTTAAATCGTATCGTTTTGCCAATTGATCTTTGTAGTCTAAAGTCTCTTGAAAGTGGTAAGTTGTATTGATAAAGTAAACTTTTTGGTCGATGCCTAACTTGTCCAGCAAATGCAGCATAAAGACCGACTTCGTGCCAAAAGAGGAAGTCAAGAGTACTTTATCTTTAGGGAAAAACTCATACAATTTTTGGATACGCTCTTCGTAGCTCAATGGGCGGAAAATCGCATTGAGTTCCTGTACGTCGAGCTGTTCTCCTATACCTATGGATCGGTTAAGCATTGTAGAATTTTTAATTTTCAAAATAAACGTCTTCCAACGCGCACATAGACTTGATATGAGTTCAATAGGAAATTGCCCTCCTTCATGTTTTGATTTTCTCCTCATTCCCTCTTCATTTATTCGATTGAATGATGAAAAAATCAAAACAGGTCAATTTACCTATTTCACCTTTGAGACGGTCAAAAATGGAAAAAGTCATATTTAGTCCATGATTGATTCGACAAAAGGCGCAGCAGAAGCCAAGGTGTTTGTGCGTTGTGCAGCGATGACATTCGTCACTTTCTGCAAATAATCTGGATGCAAAGTTACAACTTCTCCGATAACGATAATCCCTGGCGTACCAATCGACTCTTCCTGAATCCGCTCCAAAATCGTATCGACAGTCGCCAAAACACATTTTTCTTTGGTCGTCGAGCCGCTTTGCACAATCATCAAAGGTGTATCAGGTTTTCCCGCTATTTTAAACTGTCTCACAATTTGTGGTAACTTCCGAATACCCATTAAAATGACCACCGTCGCGGTCGATTGAGCAGCTAAGGCGACGTTAGAAGACAACTGAGAGCGACTCGTAGTTGCCGTCATCACCCAAAAACTTTCGTTAACGCCACGTCGCGTCACAGGCACACCTTGCAGAGCTGGAACAGAAATGGAACTCGAAATCCCTGGCACGACTTCCACTGAAATCCCATGCTCTTCTGCAAATACTTTCTCTTCATGTCCACGCCCGAAAACAAATGGATCTCCACCTTTTAAACGTACCACATGACCATGCGTTCGCGCATAATGCACCATCAGTTGATTGGTACTTTGCTGTGGTCGCGAATGTTTATTGGCACGTTTGCCGACATAGATCGTCAAGCAATTTTCGGAAGCATACTCTAGCAATCGCCTATCGACCAGCGCATCATATAGTATGACGTCTGCTTGCTGCAATGCCCTCACGCCTTTCATCGTGATAAGGTCTGGATCGCCTGGTCCTGCGCCGACGAGGGTGATTTTGGGAAGAATTGTCTTACACATAAGGCAGAGTTTCGAGAGATGAGAGAGTTTAGAGAATGTACAGAGCTTCGAGAGCTGAGAGAGATAGGAGAGTTTCGAGAGGAATGGCGACCTGTCTAACATCTAGTGTCTATCGTCTAATATCTCTTTTAAGCATGATAATAATTCACGACCACCTCTTTTTCTTCCAACTGCGCTTCTCGATATTGGATTGCTTTTTGGATGAAATTGGCAGCATCGGTGATGTAGGTAGCGGCAAAATCTGGTTGCGGTTCGTGTTGCTTTAAACGCAAAACATGAGATGGAAAATCGCTGACCCAAGCAAATTTACCTGTCTCAATGAAGTGCAACTGAAAGTCTTGAACGATCTTGATTTGGGTGTTGCATTTGATGTCTTCGCTGAGTAGCAAGGCTTTGGCAGCGACGACGAATGCGCTATAAGCATGATATATAGCATCGGCATGGACATCGGCGGCGTTGGCTCCTTTTGCCCACTCGATTTTGTCTTTGGCGTCTTGCAAAATCGTGCCGACCATATCAAGTAGCACACCTGCACATTCGCCGACACCAATTTCTTGTTTGTAAGCGGCATTTTGTCCCCAATCGAAATAGTCCGTTTCCGTCAGTACTTCTACATTGGCGAGTGGCTTTAATAGATCATAAAAATGACGTTTGCCGAGACGATAGTAGAAGTCGTTGAAATATTCGTTGTCGTTGGCTTCACTTTCGTAATAATCGAGCAAAGTGCGGAGGACATCAGGTGCTTTTTTGGTCGGTACTTTCAATACTTTTTCGGCGATGTAGCCTTTGCCATCTGGCGAGACACCACCACCGATGACGACTTGCATGGCAGGAATGACCAAAGCATTTCTTTTGATGGAACTGCCGTGAAAACCAATATTCGCAGCTGTGTGCTGACCGCAAGCATTCATGCAGCCGCTGATTTTGATATTGATGTGTTTTTCATGGAGCAAAGCAGGATATTCTGCTCGGATGACACGCTCCAATTCTTTCGCTAATCCAGTACTATTTGTGACACCTAAAGCGCAGGTGTCCGTACCAGGACAAGCCGTGATGTCGGCGATGCTACCAAAACCAACTTCTGCTAATCCCAATTTATTCAAACCATTGAAAAGAGCTGGCAGATTTTCTTCGCGGACATATTTAAGCAGGATATTTTGATTGATGGTCAAGCGAATATCGTCGCTAGCGAATTGATCGACCAAATCGGCTAGAGCGCGAGCGGTATCAGAATAAATGTCGCCTAATTGTACTTTTAACTGGACACCATAAAATCCGCTTTGCTTCTGCTCGAAGGTGTTGGTTTGTCGCCACAGATTGTATTTTTCTAGATCAGTTGCTTCAGCAGATATATTTGGAGCGATTGGCGATTCAGGTGATTTCTCTTTCTCATCTAATAATACCTGCACGCTCTTATTCTTCAATGCCAATCGCTCCTCTGCTACTAGTTCTAACCAAGCCTCTAATCCTAACTTTTTCAGCAAAAACTTCATTCTTGCCTTCATTCGCTTTTCGCGATCCCCGTAGCGGTCAAATACACGCAAGCCAGCTTCGATGAACGGAATGACCTGATCTTCTGGCAAAAACTCATAAGCCGTCTGCGCCACTTGCCCGACTGCGCCTAAACCACCTGCAACGACCACTTTGAAGCCTCGATTGCCAGCTTCATCCAAGCGCGGAATAAACCCAAAATCGTGAAAGTAAGTGTAAGCCGAATCACGATCGCTAGAGGAAAACGCAATCTTGATTTTACGCCCCATTTCTTGACAAATCGGGTTGCGGAGGAAATACTCAAAACTAGCTTGTACATAAGGCGATACGTCAAACAATTCTTCAGGGTCGATGCCAGCTTTGGCAGAGCCTGTGATGTTGCGAACGGTGTTGCCACAGGCTTCTCGGGCGGTGATGTTGGCAGCAGCGAGGGCTTTCCAGACTTCTGGTGAGTCTTCTAGTTTGACGTAGTGGAGTTGAATATCTTGGCGAGTCGTGATGTGCAAATTGCCAGTCGCAAACTCATCGGATACGTCCGCAATTCTGCGCAACTGATCGGCACTCAAGCGACCATAAGGAATCTTAATTCTGAACATCTGCACGCCGAATTGTCGCTGTCCATACACACCTCGCGTCAGGCGATAGAGTTTGAAGCGCTCTTCGTCTTCTTTGCCAGTTTTGTAGCCGTTGATGCGATTTTCGAGTTCAGCTATGTCTTTTAGGTCGGCGGGATTGATGTTCGTGTACATTGTCATGGTCGTGATCTACTTTTTTTGATAAGTGGTTCTTTCTAGCTGTGAGCCTTCAGCCATTAGCTTTTAGCGGTTCAGCGGTTGATTGTTTGGATTCACCTGTGGCAACTTGGATTCCCTTCAAAATTGTCCAACAATGGGAAATTGCTAGACAATAAAAAAAGCCTTTCCTGCTTGAGAAAAGGCTTTTTAAGAGCTGCAATGTTGATGATTTCATTCATGCGCAGTGCTGACCATTCCCCAAGTGGATGTCTTCGGACAACTTGTTCCGATACGGCGGAAACAACAGCAACAACACATATTTTTTTTAACTAGCATTCTTTTAAGTTCTTAATTGCACTGCAATGATATAGGCGTTTTCTGGAGTGACCAAACAACAAATGTTCAGATGAATATATGATGAAATATTCATTTGTCTGTTAATCAACTGATAATCAATTATTTACTTGTTTTTATTTTGCAGGCTTTTAACAACAATCAATGAAAAATAGCTAATCGCCGGAGGACACACAGCCTTTGCGTGTGAGATAAGGACGCATAAAAAAGGAAGACACACATCAGCGTATCTTCCTCATTTTGCCTATAATAAGTACAGTCAAATAACGACTATGTCGGGTCGTTACCGCCTTGTAAGAAATCTTGATATTCTTTCAGTTCTGCCCATTTGCCATCACGAGCGAGTGCTGCTTGTTTAGGCCAGGTAGATGGCTTGGCTAGTCGATAGCGTTTGCCGGCAGTATCTAATATGCCTTGTAGTCGATCAACAGTAGCGACTGCTAGATCAGACCAAGTATCTATGCCATCAGCTTTCAGTAGACCTTCGATTTTCGGTCCGATACCTTCGACAACTTTCAAGTCATCTGGGTTAGCTTTGATGCCGAGAATGCGAATCATCATTTTCTCGATCTTCGCAGGCGTTTGATTGTTCGATCCTGTATCACGTCCGGTATCTAGGAATTTTTGGAAGTTGTATAGCTCTTCCCACTTTTTCTTGTTGGCGAGATCGGCTTGTTCCGGCCAAGTTTTCGGATTGTGCATCTGATAGCGTTTCCCGCCTTTGTCTAGAACAGCTTTCAAATCTTCCGGTGACTTTCTCGCGAGCATTCCCCAAGTCCGAATGCCGTCTTCTTTCAACAGCGCTTCGATTTTTGGCCCGATGCCTTCGACGACTTGCAGGTTATCATTGTGCAATGCCATTGCATAGTTATTCAAGCGATAATCTAAATATCCTTTCATGTCGCTGCCGTACAAGTTGGCTTGCTGCTGCGCGAAATAGTAGTTGTGATTGGAGCTAGCAAAATGACGCGCCAAAGCTTCATCATCTGCTTTTCGTAGATCAGCTATAGTACGGATGCCATTGGCGTGGTAGATCGCTAAAGCTTCATCAGATATGCCATTGAGCTTACTTAGATCATCACCATCGCTCGTCGTCAGTCCGCCACTACCTACTACCACAGGCGCGACACCTACACCCCCGGCATCTGTTTGTAGACGGGTCAGTTGTGCATTGATAGTTGCTTTGTCAGCTTCGCATTGATTGAGCGATGTGCGTGCGCCTTTTAGCTCTCCCTCCAGTTCTTCTATGCGATAACGAGCTGCCGCCAGCTCTTTTTCCATATCTGTATTTTTGGCACGCAAACTATCTCGCTCACGCTCTAGATCGGCGATCAATGATTTGTTGCCACCTCTACTCGACAGCAACCAGTGCAAAAGCATTCCTAAGAGAAATGCACCCAATAAAAAGAGAAAAAACGCCCAAAAGTCTTCTCCCCATGTATTCATAAATGATTCCATGTTTTAATTCTTATTTGAGCAGTTGACAGAGAATATTGATCTAAATTTTTGATTATCAATAGCCTATCCAACTGTAGTTAATGAAAAGTAATAGGTCACGCTTTATTTATAAATGATTTCTACGCGTCGATTACGGGCACGTCCTGCATCCGTATCGTTGGTAGCTGTGGGTTCTGCCTCGCCCATCGAACTAGTATTAATTTTGGAAGCTTCGACGCCGTTTTTAATGAGTTCATCTCGAATGCTATTGGCACGACTCTGCCCCAGACGTCTATTCATGCCTTCGTCGCCCACATTATCCGTATGACCAACTAGGCGAACACTGCCATCTGTCGCTTTGAGGTTTTCTGCCAGATTTTTCAGATAGTCGCGGAGCTCTTGCGGCAGGATTGGATTGGCGGAGCTAAAAGGAAAATAAGCAATCTGACGATCTGCTATATCAACGACTTTCGCCATCTCCTCCGGTGCATCTTCTGTAGGCGCATTGACCCATTCCGTCTTAGAAAAGAGCATAAGATTGCCGGGATCAGCATTCGGGTCGTCTACGCGCTGAACAAAATACCTAAACCGATCTTCCGGTATCTCCGGAAACAGTTTGCCGATAGCACGCGCACGCGCTTCCCCTAGATTGGGATATTCGGTTGTATTTTCCTCATTTGGACTATAAAATCCGGTAATCTCGAAAAGCTTGCCATCTTCATTGCTAGCGAGAATCCGCTGTCGGTAAGCATCCGTGTAGCGATCCGTAGTGACCGCACCCGGGTCGTTCCAATTGAACATGATGGGTTCCAGTTGCACTTCCTCTACAGGATCTGGCTCAGGAACCTCGGCGATTACTTCTTCCTTTTCAGTGGGACACGTGAAGTTAGCGATTGGACAAACATATATCCATTCGGCTATGCCCGCATAAATCAGAAAAGCAACCAATGAGATAAATATTTTACTCATTTTTGCTGATGAATTATTGAAATAATAGAGTTTCGTCAGCTCAATATAAGTAATTTTCTATTGTGGTGCAGGATTGTAGACAAATAGGGAAAGGAAATGCTACAATTTTGCCAAATTTATGCGCAATGCGTCTGTAGTTAGGACAAAAAACGGTTTGGTTGTGCCTCTTGTATGACTTCATAAATGGCATCAAAAACGTCTTCTGCATTGGGTTTAGTAAAGTAATCACCATCCGAACCATAAGGCGGTCGATGCGCTTTTGCCGTCAGTGTAATTGGGTTGGCATCCAAATAGCGATACGCATTTTGTTCCTCCAAAATTTGCTGCAAAATGTAGGCTGACGCGCCGCCCGGCACATCTTCGTCCAAAATTAATAGTCGATTGGTCTTTTGAATGGATGTCACAATCTGTGAATTTAGATCAAAAGGTAGTAGAGACTGTACATCAATCAATTCGACAGCAATACCGAAAGATTTGAGCATAGTGATGGCTTCTTCTGCTACGCGTACGCAGGAACCATAGGTAACCAAAGTAATGTCTGTTCCTGCTTGCAATATCTCAACTTGACCGACGGGTACAGTATACTCTCCGATGTTATCCGGCTGCTTTTCTTTGAGTCGATAAGCGTTCAAAGGCTCTACGATGATGGCAGGATCATCGGACTGTATCATGGTGTTGTAGAATCCGGCAGCTTGCGTCATATTTCGAGGGACTAGAATGCACATACCACGAAGGGTACTCAACATCATCCCCATAGGAGAACCGGAGTGCCAGATACCTTCTAGACGATGTCCGCGCGTCCGAATAATAGCAGGCGCTTGCTGTATGCCACCAGAACGATAGCGCAGCGTCGCCAGATCGTCCGTCAACGGCTCTAGCCCATAGATCAAATAGTCCAAATATTGAATTTCAGCAATGGGTCGCCAGCCGCGCATCGCTAGACCGATGGCCTGCCCCATGATCGTCCACTCTCGGATACCAGTATCAAATATACGCTGCTTGCCATGCTTTTCTTGTAAGCCAGCAAAACCCTGATTGACATCTCCGATATGACCGACATCTTCTCCGAAAGCCAATAGCCTTTGATCGCGTGCAAAAAGCAGATCAAAATAATGATTTAGAATTTGATAACCACTTTTGGTGGGTGAGTTATTCGACCAAGTCGGTTTCACTTCAGGTACGCGCGTCGCTGCACGGTCGGAGTCGCTATATAAATCAGTATGGTAGTTTTGATGTGCTGCATGGTAAGCGGCTTTGAGCCATTCGTCGAGGGCTGTTTTTTCGGCTATATTTTGTCCTAGCAGCAACTGCTTCATGTAGCGCGCATTTTTCACGATGTCTGCCATATGCGGCATTTTCATCTGCGCCAGAGCACGGCTGTTGCGCTCTACATTTGCTTTTATATCGCTAGGTACAGCGGCGATGATGGTCTCATATATATCGAGTACTTCTTGTTTGGTCGCTAGGATTGGTTGGGTGTAGTTGGCTAATGCTTTATCTCTAGCTTCACGTACTTTCTTTTTGGCACGTTTGCGGATGTCGGCTATTTCTGCTTCGTCCGCTATGTCGGTCGCCATCATCCACTTTTCCATCTGTGTGATACAATCAAATCTAGACTCCCAGTCGAGTCGTTCTGCGTTCTTGTATCGCTCATGTGAGCCGGAAGTAGAGTGTCCTTGCGGCTGCGTCAATTCTGTGATATGAAACAAGGAAGGTTGATGGGTATGTCTAGTTCTTTTAATACCTTTCTCGTACACATCCCTTAGCTTTCGGTAGTCCCATCCTTCTGCGGTATAAATGCTCATACCGACGCCTTCTTCTTTGCTCTCAAAACCTGCTAATGCTTCGGAGATACTGCCTTTAGTCGTCTGATATTTGGTAGGCACAGAGATGCCATACCCATCGTCCCAAACAGAGACTGCTAGCGGAACTTGTGTTACTGCTGCTGCATTCAAGGCTTCCCAAAAAACCCCTTCGGAGGTGCTTGCATCACCTATCGTACAGAAGCAGACAGACTGACCATTCTTAGAAAATTTTTCAGACTCGGATGTGTTCGGTTGATGGGTTTTGTACATTTTGGATGCCAAAGCCAATCCCAGGGCACGCGGCATCTGTCCGGCAGTGCAAGAGACATCAGAGGAAGTATTGTAGATATCAGTTGTGTCGAGCCACTTGCCTTCTTTATCTATGGTAGGTGTCGCAAAGTGCGCATTCATCTGGCGACCTTTGCTGAAAGGATCGTTTGCTGTATCTGCATACAACTGCGCGAATAAATCTTCTACGCTAGCAATCCCCAATGCCAACATCAGTGTCTGATCACGATAATAGCCTGAACGCCAATCGCCTTTTTGAAAAGCTCTTGCCATGGCGACTTGAGGAACTTCTTTTCCATCACCAAAAATGCCAAACTTTGCCTTCCCAGTCAGCACTTCTCGACGACCGATCAAACTCATCTCTCGGCTCAAACAACAGATCCAGAAATCGTGCTTGACTTCTTCAATGAATTGATCTGTTAGGGCAAGCAGACCTGTTGACGTATCTTCTGTTAATTCAGTCATTTTAAGCGTATTTCAAGCAGTGGAAATTGATCGGGCTTACAAATTTTAAAAAACAAATGCGTTGTTCAAGATTCTTCATTTTGGCTTTACAGTACGGTAAAGTGAGGTCGATATATTTGCTCTTTTAAAGGTTACATTGATGGTTTCCTTAAGATAGATCGTAAGGAATTATGCGATGTTTACCGACTAAAAAGTACGTTGAGTCGATTGACCATAAAATTTAATTTTATAAAATCAAATAATAAACAAAAAATGAAAATTGGTTTTAGTGGGTAAAACCTATTTTTATTTCATAGGAAACGCGAAAATTTAACGAAAAGATGGATAAAAAGTAAATTATTACCTTGTTTTTAATTTCAGATGACCAAAAGAATAAGTGTATCATCCGACGTGATAGCCACTCTGATTTCCCGTTCATGAAAGAAACTCAGAATAAAAAACGCATCCTCATCACTGTGCTTAATTGGGGACTGGGACATGCCACACGCTGCTTGCCCATCATCCGTCGTTTGGAGTCGGATGGTCATCAGGTTATTTTGGCGTCAGATGGTCGTGCGTTAGCGTTATTACAAAAAGAGTGTCCTGATTTGCTTTGTCTCAATCTGCCAGGGCATAACATCTACTATCCCAAAAAGCATTTCATGTGGTTGATGGCATGGCAATTACCTAAGATCGCATGGACGACCATCGCCGAATATTTTCGTGTTCGAAAGATCGTCCGCATACATCAGATAGACACCGTTATTTCCGATAACCGTTTTGGCTGCTTTGCTCTAGGTTGTGAAAACATCTTTATGACGCATCAGCTCAATGTCATCATCCACTACCCTATTTTCCAATGGCTCGTCCGACAGCTCAATCAAAACTGGATTCGTTTGTTCTTTAACCAATACTGGATACCCGATGTCGCAGGCGTACCCAATCTATCCGGTCTGCTCGCACACGGCACTCGTATGCCAAATCCTCGTTATATCGGGCTACTATCTAGAATGCAAAAGCTAGACGCACCGAAAGTATACGACTGGATCGCGGTGCTATCAGGACCTGAACCACAACGGACACATTTGGAGAAAATCATCATCGAGCAAGCCAAAAATAGACCATCTCAAGAGCGCGCGCTCATCATCGGTGGCAAGAGTGAATCTACGGAAGAGTATACCATCCGAGAAGGACTAACCTATTACGCTTTCGTCTCTGGAGCAATGCTCAACCGTTTGATATGTGGCAGTCATGTTGTAATTTGTAGATCGGGATATAGTACCTTAATGGATTTGGCGGCTACGGGCAGTCGCGCTATCTTAATTCCGACGCCACAGCAAAGCGAACAGGAGTATCTGGCAGCGCATTTATTCGAGCAGCAGCTTTTTTACACGCAGTCGCAGGCAGATTTTGAGCTTAATACAGCTTTGATAGATGCGCCACGCTTTTCTGGATTTGGAGATCAGTGGCTATCAGCTATGACGACTACTGCTTTATTTGATAAAGAAGCGTAATTCTATACTCCTCCAAAATAGCTAGCCACCTACCCACCTCTAATTTTCCTATCTTGCGATGAATTACGATTGTTTTACATGAAGCAAGATCCAACCACTATCTCTCCACCTCAGATGAAGATTTATTTTTGCTTGCTGCTGTTGTGCTTTTTCAATAGCAATAAAGCATCGGCGCAAGTGGCTGATTCTTTGCGATTGGATTTTCGGCAATTGGGGGAACAAGATTTGGCGGAAGAGGAAAAAAACGCCGATCCTACGGCACTTTTTGGGAGTCGTACGCTCGGTCAAGTCGAAGATTTGCCATTCACGATTTATGTCATCACGAAGCAGCAAATTCAAGATCAAGGCTTTACCTCTCTAGTAGATGTCCTAAAATCTTTGCCAGGCATCCGGGTCTCTCAGCCGGGCAGCGCACTCGCCGGAGAAACTTTTCTGATGCGTGGTTTACTCGGCAATCGCTATACCAAAATACTCATCAACGATATTCCCATCCGACCGTCTGGTACGGGTAGCATGCCATTGGGAGCGCAGTTGCCCATACAGCAAGCGGAGCGCATCGAAATCACTTTCGGCCCTACACCGGGCATTTATGGTGCAGATGCAATGGCAGGCACAATCAATATCATCACACAAGAAACACAACGTCCTTTTTATGTACAAGCAGATGTATCGCTGGGCTTACAAGCTTACGATCAACTAAGTGTGACACTTGGTGGTAAGATGGGCAGAGACAAAAACATCATCAATTTCAATATATTTGGGAGCTATACGGAGATAGACGAGCGTCCGGTCTTGCATGACAATGATAGTTTGTATCATCCGCTCTCCTACCTTAGCAATGAAAGTCATTTACTCGGCATCCCCAACTATGCCGGCACGGCTCAAGATGCCGTCATCCGCAACTTCGCGCATAGTAGCGATGCCATAGGCGCACGAGTAAGTTATCGCGGTTTTTATTTGGACTTCGAGCAATACAATAGACAAGATCACAGCGCCGTAGGTCTCAATCCGACAGTATTGTCACTCGCCGACCCGGTCACGACCACAGGCGAAACTATTACACGCATCGCGGGCGGTTGGGAAAAGAAATGGGAAAGGTGGCAAGTCAGAATAGATGGCACCAATCTGCGCTATCAGTTGCAACCGCGCTCTTCCAAAAATCACATTCTCAATGAACTCAATAGAGGCGTACTTGCCGGAAAAGACCAATCGCTAAGCAGCCAATTTGACGATACGGATTTTGATGCGTTGGCAAATGATATCTATGACCAATATTTGTCTAGTTCTCGCTATCAGTATGCATATTCGGAAGACTGGTATATCGATCCGCTAGTGAGTCATACACTTGGCGAAAACCTTCAGGTCACTTTGGGGGCTAATTTATCGCAATCTCGCGTACAGCCATTTACAGACTATTTGCCATTCTCCTATTTTTCGCGTGAAGGCGATCTGCGCACCACAGCAGGCAGAAGCGTAGCTGATCTTGTTCCCGAAGAAACCAAGTTTAGGAATATAGGCGTGTATGGTCAACTGTATGGAACATGGAGGAAATTGAGTGGACTGGCAGTCGCGCGCCATGACGATCATAGCATCTACGGCGACTATCTGAGTACCACTTTTGCTGTCTTGTGGGATCTGGGAGAAGAAAGTAGCCTACGTGTCAACTTCTCCAGAGCATCACAGACGCCTTCACTTTATTTTCAGGCGCGTTCTTACGACATCATCACGCTACCCGATACGGCTTTCGCACAACTCGCACCATCTCGACTACAGCGCGAAACCAATCAAGCCTTTGAAATAGGACTACGGCTAGGACGCTTTGATAACGTGAGTACCGATATAGCTTATTTTCGGACGCAAGCCGATCAACTTATTGGCTATTATGAAACACTGGACATCGCTGATGCTCGACTTCGCTACTCAGCAGGCTATCGCAATGATCTGCCCACTTCTATCAATATGCGAGGATTTCAAGGGCGAGTCTTGGTCGGCTTACCTTTCAATACAGATGGTCATCTCAATTTTCAGTTTGCAAGAGGTGAAGAGCAGTTGGCATTTCGAGAAGAAAAAATAGAACAAGTCAGAGGCGTCGCCAAATGGACAGTTCAGATCAATAGTCAGACACAGATCACCAAACGCTGGTTTTTACAATCCGTGCATACCATTTCGCAGCCTTGGCTGAGTCGTAGCTGGAATGGACTCGATACCAGTCCGCTAGAGGAAAATTTCATTGCCAACTATTATGTGCTAGATTTAGTCCTTCGGTATCAACTTAGTAGGGAGTTTCAGGGTTTTGTACAGGTGCTCAATGTGCTGGACAGAGCATACGGAGGTATTAGTGTGGATCGAGTACAGGATGCTTTGCTGTACAATCCACAGCACTTGCGTACGTTTCGAGTAGGACTGAATTATAATATGCGATGATGCAACTGCGGTATCTGATGGTTTTGGTATTGATGTTGAGTGGGCTAAGCGTCCTTCAAGCGCAGGCGCCTTCTGATAGCGTGTTGGAAGCCGACGAGTTGCTGGCGCGTGCCAAACAGTCCAATATATCTGTCGATTCTGCTATTATTTTGGTCAGCAAGGCACTTTTGATTAGCCAAGATGAATCCTACGAAGATGGACTCCTACGATCTTATTGGCAAATGGCTAGTTTGTACAGGCAGCAAGAAGCGTACACACAAAGTTTGCGTTATCAATTGCAACTTATTCCATTGCTCATTCAAAATAAGGATACCACTGCCCTTTACGAAGCCTACCTCAACATTGGCGATATTTATCAAGCAGAAAAACTCTACGAACAAGCCTTACTCAATTTTCGGAAAGCGCAGATGCTCACGGATAAAGAAATAGAAGTGTGGGAGCGTATGGAAATGAGTTTTTCACTCGACGAAAAACCAGATAGTGCGCTATTCCTTCTTGATCTGGTTTATGACTTCTATGATGACCAAGATGATGTAGCCGGGCAAATCAATACCATAGAGCGGCAAATTGTCAATTACATCAAGCAAGAAAACTATACGAGCAGCTTAGAGAAAAATCAAATCCTATTGGAACTTGTCGCCTCCACAGATGATGACAATGCAACGGCTAGCGTCTACAATAATTTGGGCTATACGTATCTGAAATTGGGGCAGCCACAAAGAGCATTGGAACACTTTCAGCTTGCCACCGTCATCAACGACGGAGAAGACAGCAACAAAGATGCGACACTCCACATCAATATGGCGATTTGCTACCAAAATATGGGGCAGATAGAGGCGGCTGTTCAGTATCTGAAGACGGCTCAGAGTATGCTACCAAATGAAGCGACGGAGCGACAAGTTGCTGTTCACCTCTTGATCGCTAAGCTTTATCTAGGACAAGGAGATTTTTACAATGCGCTGTTGTACAATCAGTTAGCCGAGGAACAAGCTACTTATATTGGTTCTGCCGTGCTACTTAGTGATGCTTATCGACAAGCCGGACAGATCAATGAAGCCTTATTCGAGTATCAGACTGCGCTGACCTATTTTTCTGAACATCTTCAAATCGAAGATTCCCTGCAAACCATCGAAAAGCTTCGCCAACAGCAACTCCTACAGCAACAACTGGAACTCGAACGCGCCGAAAAAGAAATCCGCATCTATCAGATCAATGAAGCCCTCAAAGATGCTGAACTCCAACAAACGCGCGAAGAACGACGCCGACTAGAAGTCGAGAAGGACAATTTACTCCTGCAAGCGCAAGAGCAAACCGATCAATTGGCATTATTAGAAAAAGATAAAAGTCTACAAGCAGCATTGCTGAAAGCGCGCGATCTGGAAAGCGAACAAACCTTCTTACTGCTGCGTGAACAACTCAAAACGGAAGCGCGAGAGCGCGAACTCACTGAACTGCAGCAGCAAGAAGAGATGCAGAGTATGAAACTCTTGCAAGTAGAAGCCGATCAGCGCATCCGAGATCAACAGATTGCAGCTCTGGAACGACAGCAAGACTTGAAGGAACTACAACTCACCAATCAGCGTCGCTCTTCTCAATTGGCGTATGGTATAGGAGCTGGTTTGTTGCTGATTTCTTCGCTCGTTTTTATCAATTTGTATCGCTCTAGACGTGCCAATAAACGGTTGGAAAATAAGAATAAGGAGGTCATCAAAGAACGCAAGCTCGCCGAACGAGAACGCAGAAAATCAGATGAACTCCTCCTCAATATCCTACCCGGTCCTACAGCTGCCGAGCTCAAAGATAAAGGCAAAGCGACGCCCAAAAAGTACGATCTGGCAACCGTGATCTTTACTGATTTTAGCGGATTTACGAGCGTCTCTGAGTTGCTGTCACCCGATGAACTCATCCGAGAACTCAACGGCTATTTTTCTGCCTTTGACCGCATCATGGATAAATACGCGCTGGAAAAAATCAAGACACTAGGCGACGGCTATATGGGTGTCGGTGGTGTTCCTATCGCGGACGAAGACAATCCGGTACGTGTGGTCAAAGCGGCTTTGGAAATTCAGGCATTTATGAGTGGAGCAGTGGCAGAAAAGAAGGCAGCAGGGATTCCATATTGGGAGATGCGTGTCGGTATCAACAGTGGGTCGCTAGTCGCCGGTGTCATCGGAGAGAAGAAATTTGCGTATGATGTCTGGGGCGATACTGTCAACATCGCTAGCCGCATGGAAAGTCATGGTGAAGTCGGTAAGGTCAATATTTCTCAGCATACTTATGATCTCGTCAAAGATCATTTTGACTGCCAAGCACGCGGCAAACATGAGGTCAAGAACGTGGGGATGATGGAGATGTATTTTGTAAAAGGGGGGAAGGAGGAGAGCTAAGAGAGTTTCGAGAGGGTGGAAAAGTCTAATTTTTGGACTTCAGTTTTTATCATCTGGATCAATGAGTTTTTATGAAAATCTTCACTCTAGGTGACAAAACTTTCCTGCAAGCGAAAAGCATGATCGACCTTGTCGAGTAAGGCTTGAATTGGTCTGAAAAGCTGCCTCAAGTAGTTTTCATCTTGATGAAATCGTCGAATCGCTTTTTCCAAACAATCTCT
>JBCDHX010000081.1:0-26697 GCA_038749535.1 Bacteroidota bacterium | reverse complement strand
TTGATTGACTACATCGGACAAATTTTATTCTGTTCTGCGTTAAAATTTTTAGTCGTAGCTAGGCTATGCCGAAAAATTTTGCCTTGTCCAAAATAAAATTTGCTTCGCTTCGCCCTAATCAGCTACGACATAACAAGTCTAATAGGCTTGCCAAATTATTGAAATTTGGCAAGTCTTTATTTATTCTATCTACTTCACCACGATTTCAGTCAATACTGCTCTCCCTTCTTCATTCCAGACTACGATATTGTACTCGCCAGGATGCAGAACTAAGTTAGCTGCTTTTGTCTCCGAAAACTGAATATCCAAAGGCACTGCATGACCGACCTCTTCTCCTTTGACGTAAGCAAAAACGAGATAAGGCGGTTCGAGATTGAGATTTGGGAAAGCGAAAGGAACGACTTTTCGATCACCATAAACCAACCACTGCGCACGACCGTCCTTCATTTTTGTACGCGGATGAAAAACAGCTAAATCAAAGCCGCCATCGTTGCGGGTCACTGTGACCGGCTGATTCTCTTCTTTCAAATAAACAGTCGGTGCTTCGACGTCAGTTATTTTGTATTGCGGACGCTCAAAAGCACGTTGACTTCGTTCTGAATAATCAGTTTGACTGATGGTCAACGGATCGATACCAGTATACTCTGCTAGTCGTCCTGCCATTGCTTTTTCCCATTGTCCACCTAGATTGCCTTCGAAGGCGTGAGCGAAACCACAATGGATCAAGAATTTTTCACCTGGATGTGCCTTTAGAAATTGCTCAATATTACGTGCTTGATTGATCTCACGCTCCTTCCCACCAGCATGTCCTTCACTTTCATAACCAAAAATACCAAACCCAAGCTGATGCGCTTTTCTTATCATCTGCCCAAACTGAGGATCTTTGGTATAAAAACCTGACGTTAGTGTTGGGTAGCCTTTCACCTGCAACATAGAATCATTCTTATTGTAAGCATAGTAGGCTTCTAGTCCCAAATGCTTGAATCCATGCTGTTGCAATCCTTCCAATAGTCGAGTCGTAAATACTCGATGCTGCGGCATATGATGTGCTTCATTGATGATGACAATTTGTTCCTCTTTGGCAGCTTCTAAAATGTAATCAATCGCCTTCACAGCTCGGTAAGTGCGGAAGGTGTCTATCGCACCTTTGGAAAGGGAGTCTCTAGGACTGGCACTGATGTCCCAAGTTTCGTGCAGCCTTTTGATGTCTCCAATATAAGCGTAGTCCCAGGCAGCATACTGATTGCCATATTTGGTGATGACAGAATCTTGTATAAACTGGGGAAACTTGTAGTTGCTTTCGTCCCAGTCAAAACCTTTCAATTCGAAGTCATAGTCGGTGAATTGGTACATTTTAGGTTGGCAGGATAAGAGGATGAGCGACAATGAAAAGAGGAGTAGTCGGATAGGTGTCATTGGTCAAAAATTAGGTGTTCCAAAAATTGCATCTATGGAGTAGATGCAGTCCTGAATGAAAATGGTGTACTGCCATTTACAGAAATACAAAAAGGGTAACTGAACTTACATCCAATTACCCTCTTTACTACACAGAGTAGTTATGCTTACTTACCAGAACCGCCGTTGAATAGGCTGTTCTCAGTCGGTACGCTCTCTTCTTTTGGCTTCGGTAGTACTTCACCTTTGATCGTCAACTTACGCGTTGGAGTTGCTTCATTAGTCGTCAAAGTAACGAACTTCGTGAATTTGCTACCTGCACGCTTCGTGTCGTAGCGGACTTTGATTTGACCAGTTTCATTAGGCATAATCGGGTCAGTTGGGTAAGTCGGTACGGTACAGCCACAACTTCCACGTGCATTGGAAATGATCAATGGCTCAGTACCTGTGTTGGTGAAAGAGAAATAACGGAATGGATCAGAGTTGTACTCAATCGTACCATAATCGACCACCTCTTTCTCGAATGTCATCACAGGACCGTCTGTTGTTTCTTCTACCTGAGTTGGTTCAGCAGTCGTTGCTTGTGCGAAACTTACACTAGCACCGAATGCTAGTAGAGAGAAGACAAGAATGAATTGTTTCATCAGTTAATTAGATTTTTGTATAGAAATAAAATCGTTATTTTGGAAAATATGCGCCTCAAACAGACATATTCGCTTTTATAAACGCCTAATCAGGCGGCGAGTTGCTTCTGATGCGCGTTAAGAAAGGTATAAAGTATAAAAGCTTCATCTTTCTTCCCTACAAAAGTAAATTCTTCCGATTGTAATTGAAAATATACCGCTGTTAATGCTGAGTTAACGCTAAAATCAATCCTATGATACGCCTTGCTTTACTGACTATACTTGCTTTTCCTATCCTCTTATTTGGGCAGTCCAATGAGTGGACAAAACGTTTAAAGTGGAGTCCCACTTACTCTATCGCAGAAGATTTTCAGCTACAACGTGTCATTCCGAGCAATGATGGATTTTATATGGTACGTGCCGACCGACAGAAAGGAAGTCCGGTCTTTATCGATACCTATGATAAACAGCTCAATCTACAGCACCAAATCGGATTCGATCCAGCTAATAGAGGAGACGCTTGGCAATTCGAGCGACTCGTCCGCCTGCGCGATACTTTCTATCTATTCAGCACAGAATTGTTGGAGAAAAACCTAAAGCATACCTTATACTATGAGTCTATTCTGTCCGATAGCATCAATTTTCGACTAGATCAGCAGGTCGCTCTTGAGACCATAAAGATGCCGATGCGCAACCAAAGTGGAGATTTTGAGGTCATCGTCGATCAAGAAGAAACACACTGCTTGATTGTCACTCACCATCCTACTGAGCTCAACAAAAAAGTCATCAAAACAACTTTACTCGGCAAAGGGCAACAAACTATTTGGGAAAAAACAATCAAACTACCCTACCCTGCGGATCATTTGGACATCCGGGACAAACAGATCGATCAGGCAGGTAATTTGTTTATCTTGGCGCGTCATTATCGAAAAGGGCGCGTCAGCCGACGAAAAGGCGTCCCCAATTATCATTATGTTTTACTCCAATATGCTCCTCAAAGTACGATATCGACTGTCTACACCTTGGATGCCAACAATCAACTCATCACAGATCTTCAGTTTCGGTTGCTCGGCGATGGAGAGGTAGTGGCAGCCGGATTGGTATCCAATGCGAAACGAATGGAAACCGATGGAACTTGTTACTTTCGCATTGACTTGAGACAGCAAAAAGTCATACAACAAACCGTCAGTAACATAACTGCTGGCCAAAACACGAATATGCCAAGTGCGCAGGCGGTGGGAGATACGGAAGTTCCCAAATACATTACCATCGACCATCTGTTTATACGCAGCGACGGCGGTGTGCTACTGATCGCAGAGCGAAGTTTTCAAGTGAGTAAATATACCTATCAAGATGATGATATTTTACTGGTCAATTTGGATAAAGATGGCGACCCTGAGTGGGCGACGCGCATCCCCAAAAAGCAAAGTAGCTACTACACGGAAGACGTCCGCCTATCTTACTATCCGATAGTTGTGGAGGATGAAGTATTTTTGGTCTACAATGACGATGGACGAAATTTTACGTACAGCAAAAATCGAAAGCGACTGCAACACCATAAGTCAGTCAAAGGCTTTTCCACTTTGACAGTCGTCAGAGCAGATGGTAGCTGGAAGGCATTTCCAATCGCTCAAAATTCTATCGAGAATCTAGCCCTCAATCCGAATGCTTGTCGACAAATCGGCAGTAAAACGCTGCTACTTTATGCTGCCAATGGAAAGAAATATCGGTTGGGAAAGTTGCAGCTGGAGTAGTCATAGTAAATGAAAGTAGGTGGTCGTCTACTAGATATCTAGAGCAAAGACATCAAATTGCTTTCTGCTACATAATTTACCAAATGATTCAATTTTACAGCGATATAATCTTATCTTTTGTCTACCCGAGAGTCGGGACAGGCAAAGCCAACGGGCTTCCCTTTTGGTCTTGCAAGCGGACAAGCTATTGCCCCCAAAGGGAGAAAAAGTCTAGAAATGGCAAACTCCTCCGTCGAACATGCCCTTTCGCCATCCGCCACCCAAGTACATCGTGTTCCAAACGACAACTACAGTTAATTATGTCTTTAATGCGTTTACTTTACTAGACATCAGCCTGTAAATTAGAAAATGGCTATCGACCAAGCTAACGTCAACGAAGCGTTAAGAATAACAATATCCTATGGTGAAGAATGGTTAGTGAAGTATAGTTACACAAAATCACACTTTCATTAGCCTATGTCCAGAACCGGAATTATTTTGTTACTTGGATTGACGATCATTGGTTTTTCCAATCAGCGTTGTTCTAGTCTGCAATTTTATGAGTCGCCGTCTACTGCGACGCGCACCCCTGAAGCCAAATCGACATCGACCAAACCACGCACCACATCTAATTACGGATTAGAAAAAGGAGAAAAACTAAGACGAGAAGTTATCGCCTACGCCAAACAGCACATAGGCGTCAACTATAAATATGGTGGCACGACGCCCAATGGATTTGACTGTTCCGGCTTTACGTCTCATGTCTTGAGCGAGTTCAATATTCGCGTCAGCCGAAGTTCTCGCGACCAATCCAAGCAAGGCAAATCTGTGCAGCTCAAAAAAGCCAAGCCAGGTGACCTGATCTTTTTTAGCCGCTCCGGTCGCATTTTTCATGTAGCGATGGTAGCTGCCAATAAAAACGGTGACATACAAATCATACATAGCACCTCCTCTCGCGGTGTCGTCGTTGACCATCTCAATACCTCCAAATATTGGTTTCCAAAAATTCATTCGATCAAAGATGTGAGTTCCATTTAGATGAAACTCAGTTGTCAGGTAGTAGCATATGAAATTCGTCTGCTCTTCGAACCGAGTTGTATCATTCATGATGTGTAGGCGTCAAAAAGATGTTGACACGGAAAGGAACTAGCTTTCCAATTGAATTGATTATTTTCGCGCTTCAATATTGTTCACAAAATTTTCGAATGAAAAACATCATCCTTTTTGGACCTCCGGGTTCCGGTAAAGGCACACAAGCCGCTATTCTAGTCGATAAATTTGATCTTTTACACATCTCTACGGGTGATTTGTTTCGCTACGAAATGGGAAATGATACGCCACTCGGTCTACAAGCAAAATCTTTCATCGCCAAAGGAGAGCTCGTACCTGATGAAGTCACCATCGGTATGCTCACCAATAAAGTAGACGCTAACCCTGATGTCAAAGGAATTATTTTTGATGGTTTTCCGCGCACTATTCGGCAGGCAGAAGCACTGGATGAACTACTAGCAGAACGAGGTGTAGCAGTCAACGAAGTGCTGGCACTTGAGGTGGACGAAGATGAGATCGTGAAGCGACTGCTAGAACGTGGCAAAACATCAGGACGAAAAGATGATAGCAACGAAGAGATCATCCGCAACCGAATCGCCGTCTACAGAAGAGAGACAGAAGCTGTATTCGGGTACTATGCTGAGAAAGATAAAGCCCTTAAGCTCGATGGAATAGGAACGATAGCAGAAGTAGCGGAACGTTTGGAAGCAGAAGTAGCAAAGCTTTAGTTGTATGCAGCGAATAGCCATTGATATGGACGAAGTACTGGGTGATGTCTACGGAAAGTTGCTGATGTACTTTGAGCGAGACTTGGGATGGCGACCGAAGTGGGAAGAGTATGCCGGACGCAAACTATATGAGCTGGAAGGGGCAACACATCTGCGCGATTACATTCATGCTAGAGGCTTTTTTAGTGACATCCGTGTGATGCCGGACAGTCAGGCTGTCGTTCAGGAACTGATGGAGTCTTATGAAGTTTTTATCGTGACCGCGACGATGGAGTTTCGGTATTCTATGGAGGATAAGTTGCATTGGTTATCCATTCATTTTCCATTCATCCCTTGGAAAAATATCGTCATGTGTGGCACGAAAAGTATTGTCAAAGCAGATTATATGATCGATGATCACATTTGGAATCTGGATGGATTTGACGGAAAAGGCTTATTATATACAGCATCGCATAATATCCACAATACAACTTACTCGCGGGTCGATAATTGGCTAGCTGTGCGTGACTTTTTTAATAACGTGAAGTAAATAAATTTACATTGTTGAGAAGTAGTCAAAAGTCTACTATTTGCAATACGTTTACTATTTGACTATTTCTCAACACTAGGAATGTGAATTATTTATTAGACTTAGAAAAGAGCTAGAAAAATAACGCAGTCACATTTACAAATTAATTATATATTATTTTTTATACAATCTTATAACTTATTGATAATCAGCTTATTATATTTTTATACAGAATAGAATATGTGATTGATCGGAGGAATAAATTAAAAAAAGTGTCCACAATATCTTGAAGGAGTCGTCGTAGATTTGTGTCATTAGAGAACAATTACACAAAACTACAGGCTAATGGGAACGTATACAGAAGCTAGCAACAGAATTTTCATTCATGACATCACAGGTCCGAGGAAAATCTAGCTAACATCTACCTTTAGAAATTTGAACTGCCATGGAAGTATTACTTTCGTGGCAGTGTTGTTTACAGCGGCATCATTTAGACCATCTCCCTTTTATTCAGCAAAGTTGTCTTTCGCCCTTCGATAAGACTAAAATAAACCGTCAGCAATAGAGAGCTCACCATATACATCAACACCAGCTGCACTTCCCAAGTAGACCAGACCTCCATTTTCATCATCACTGCTACTGCCAAAGCCACTTTCATCAACTCCAGCGGAATCGCTACCCAATGCTTATCCATCAGCGACGTATATGCTAAAATAGAGAAAAAAACAGCTGTCATGTATAGCAAGATAGCTGCATAGCTAAAGTCCCCAAAGTTGAGTAAGGCGTAGTAAATGAAAGTGATGGTCACACCTAATTGCATCCATGACCACACCAGCAAAAACTTAGATATATCCGGTCGATATTTAGAACGATTGTAAACGTCTGTCACTAGATTTTTCGTTGGAAATCGCGCCACCACATCCGCTGGACGCCAGCCTGTTGGCATGAACCAAATCCGTAATTTGTCTTTCCAAGACTGTGTCCGCCAAGCATCTTTTACTAGTCCCCAGACGTGCATAAAGTTAATCCAAAGTGGATTCCAGGTGCTCACAGGTTTGAGTGTGCCATAGACAGGTGACTGATCGGGTAGTTCTTCTTGAAATGTTCCAAACCATTTGTCCCAAACAATGAAAATAGCTGCATAATTTTTATCGATATACTCTGGATTGATGGCATGATGGACGCGGTGATGAGAAGGCGTCACGATGATGTATTCCAACCATCCCATCTTGTTGATGAGGCGCGTATGATACCAAAATTGCGCAAATAGATGGATGGGTGCTAATATCGCAATGACCACTGCAGGTACACCGATGATGGCAATCGGAATGTATAGAAAGAAATAGATACCGACAATACCAGAAATGGACTGCCGCAGCGCACAAGACAGATTGAACTCTTCGCTGCTGTGATGGACGATGTGTCGATTCCAGAACAAATTGACCGTATGATTGAAACGATGTGACCAGTAGGCGGCAAAGTCCAGCCAAATGAACGCAATCATATAGACCCAGACACTGGCTTGGATGTCCCAAATCCCCCAATGTTCTACCATCCATTCGTAACTCAGAATGACAATAGACAAGCCCAAAATATCTTTCATCGTATTGGTCATGCCAGAGCTGAGGCTAGCTATGGTATCTGCGCCGACATTGATCTGTCGCTTCATGACATAGGCAGCTACACCTTCAATAAGGATGAGCAAAACAAAAAAAGGAATAGCGTAAGTGAGGGCTGCGGCATAAGCTTCCATGATTCTAGCAGTTGTTGGGTGACAAAGATACACAGCCACCTTTTCTAACAAAAATCGTCCCGCAACCCTTACGTAGACTTGACATCTTTCACGCCAAACAGCAGATCTTCTTCTAGTTCTTCTCCATGCAATACAGATACATCTCCGGTCGTCTCCAGCACAACTGCTCGCACTGCACTCATTTTCAGCACATTGGCTTCTCTGAGTTTGGCGATGAGTTCGTCTTTATTGACCTTTTGTCGTTTCATTTCTTCTTCATCTATTTTGCCGTTTCGCATCAACAGAACAGGCTGATTGGCTGTCCAGCTATCGAAAGCTGTCCATCTGACTTGTATCCAAGCTGTGAGTGTTTTCAGCCCATAGAGCGACAAAAGAGCGATCAAACTGTATAGCACGGAGCGATCAGTGTTCAAAATACCACTAGCGACCACTGACCCAATGGCAATGGTGACTGCAAAGTCAAAATTGGTCATTTTAGAAAAGCTACGCAGACCGAAAAGGCGAGTGTAGGCGATAATAAAAATGAAGATGATAAACGCATTTTGAGCAACGAGTAAGAGGTCTTGCATAGCTGTAATTTATGGCGTATAGCATGTTTGCTGACCATAAAAGCATAAATATTTAGACCTTGTTCGTTTGCGTTATGTTCGATATCATTCTATAATCTTTTGATGGGATCGCTCAGGCGTTTGAGCCAATAAGGACGTTCTGCTAGCGCAATCGTATAACAGACTTCATGACGCAAGCCCTCTGTCTCCGAAAAGAGACGAATAAAGTTTTTGTTGCTTTCCAGCTGAAAAGGAGTCATACGAGAAGCACTACTATTCAGCCATTGCTCGAAAGCTTTTGCTTTTGCTAAGGTGTAGTTGTCTTTGAGTTGTTGACGCCGGTCGGCAAGTTGATTGCCTATCTTATTAAATAAAATGGTTTCCATAGCTTGCTGCACCCAGCTTTGCTCTGCGATGTGATCGGCAGCGAGGAACATTTTTCGCTCCAATTTTTCTATTTCTGCCAAACGTTCATAGCGAGCGCCTGAGTCCGCCATCAGCAGGATTTTTTCGGCGCTGTTGATGAAGTTGCGCTGCTGCTCAATGAGCTGAAGGACTTGTTCGCTCAGGTTGCTGGACTGAGTGAGACGATTGAAAAAGGCAAGATAAGCTTTACAAGAAGAGCTGCCCATTTGGTAGTTACTGTTGTGAAAACCTGCTTTAATTTGAATGGGATAGGTCATCGCTTTAACCATGCCATCCGTGCTGCTTTTTGCAACATCTATGTGCGCATCCACATCAGAAAGGTCGGCTGTAGCAACTGCAATTTTAGCCAAGGCAATCTCTAAATCACCCGGCTCGAAGGTGGCGATATTTTCCTTGTATTCTTCAATCAAACTTTTTAGCCAACCTATCTGAGAGAGATAAATCGCAGCCGTTGTAATATTTAAAAAAGCGACCCGATTGAAATTGAAACTGTCATAGATGCCTTGTTCACGTTGAAAGTTGTATAGCTCAAACAGCTCTAGATATTGCTCATGACGATTGGCGTATAAATGAAGTGCACTATTTTGGAGGAAAGAACAAAGATTATATAAGTCGTTGTGGGAGAAGGCTTTAGGTTGCTCGAAAATAGAGCTTTTGACGAAATCATAGGACGATTGATCTGTCTTGTAGTCAATCAATAGCTTCAGGGCGGCATCCCAGGTTTTGAAGTTGATGGTCTCATCTGGAAAAGAAGGCCTTGGTGCTAATTGGCTAGTCGTAGGGTCACCGTTGAGATTATTGTTGCTTCTATCACCACAGATATAAGCGATCTTTTCCATCAAGAAGTAGCGATCCAAATCATTGATCAAGTCGTAGTTGAATATCCCTTCATATACATTCTCAAACCTACTTTTCAGTGCAGACAACCGAAAGATATAGTGATAGTAGCGCGTATCTCGCAAGGGTTGTTTTTGGAGTAGTTTTTCGGCTTTTTTGAACTCAGCGGGCAGATAGTCATAGGCTTTTCGCTCCAACATCACTTCTACTTTACGAAGTTCTCTCTCGATCTCATTGTCCAAACAATGACAGATAGAGAAAAAGTAGTGCAATTGTTTCAGTAGGTCTCCACAGAGCTTTTGGACGGTTTTCTCGTTGACTTTTTTCTGAGAATAAATATATAGAAAAGCATCCGACCTATTCATGAGTGTCAAATCAGCCCGACATTGCAGAAAATACGAGTGGAGTTTAATGACACCATCTTTGCCTCTTTTGGTGGGGAAGAGTTCGCTTTCTATGAAGCGACGAAAACGATCATGTTCTTCTTCGTGCAATAGAAGTAGTTGCTGAACAAGTTTGGATTGTTGCATGAGTAGTAAGTGTGCGATGAAAGATGCATGGGTTTCTATAACCGTCTGAGGCATACTAAGTAGTGAACCAAAAAAATTGTATCAACTCATTCCGGAAGTTCTTCAAAAAGAAGATGCACAACTTCCATGTATTCAGTCACTTATCTTCTTTTTAAAGAACGAATGAGTTGTCAAAGCAATTTTGGGTTTGGCACTTGTCTATTGATGGCTGAAATATAAAGCTATTGCTGATAAGGAGGATAAATTAGAGAAACATATTGAAGAAAATATTGAAATCTGAGTAGCTTTTACTTGATAGCTAGTCATTCTCCGAAAGCAAGTCTGGAACTTTTTGTAAAAATCGTATTTGCCGCCCCTTGGCTGTGGCTTTAACTTTGTCATCGTATACAAGTGGAGAACACGCATAACGCTACAGAAGCCTTCGTATAACCCCAAAGCTTTTAATAAATAGCATCCTGTGAGATACCCAAATAATTATATCCCTTATAGTCGTCAGCACACTCTAAGTGGTGTGCTGACTTTTTTCTTTATGTAATAAAGCGAATTACGTCATAAGGTGAGCACCATTAAACAAAAAAAGGCTATTAAAACTGGATGATCTCTTTTAGAGAATGAATAACTAGCGGATAGCTGGAACTTTTTGCAAAAATCGTATCAAAAGCCTATTGGTTACCGCTTTAACTTTGTCATCGTATACAAGTGGAGAACACGCATAACGCTACAGAAGCCTTCGTATAACCTTGAAAAGCCTTTTAAGAGGAATATCAAAACACAATAGAGGTCAAGCGACCTCGACAGCGATTATAGGTAAATTCAAGTCTGGAACTTTTTGGGAAAATAGTATTTAAAGACCTGCTTATCACACACCCAGCTTTATGCTGTACACAAAATGAAAAAATGAGAACAAGTATGACCTTACGAAGGTCTTTGTATAACACCAAAAACCATAAGTAAAAGCATCCTGTGCGATACCCAAATATTTAATTCCCTATAGTCGTCAACACACTTTAGAAGGTGTGTTGACTTTTTGTAAGTACTCGTGCATAAATAAGCGTCGCTTTTGACCTAGCTATTATTTGGGTTCAAGTACTTGCCTCTATCATTCTAAATTTATTTACTTATGTCTACCGCAAATGTATACAAGCCATTTTTATGGCTAGAAGAATTCAAATCAGTGAATGCACCGACACAGTATCATTTACCCATTCCAGATCGAAGTGACAACCCAACAAAATTGAAGCAATTTCGATTTAAGTGGTCTTCTGATTATGATACTACTTGGTTGTTTAGAGTTACCGTCCGGATAGCTCCTTTTGGTCGCATTCTGTCAAACACAACAATCAAAGTCAATACCAATCAACTAGTATTTACCATCGCTCAGCTTAGAGCAGACGATCATATTGAAATCGAGTTATCTGAGCAAAATAGCTCTGGGAGTCAAGCACGCATGAGTGCCACTTATATGAATGGCGTATCCAGATCTGATATTATCGGCTTTCGACCGCCAACTGATGACGAACCCATCGAGGTAATCATTGAAGAAGCGAAGAGCCAGATAAAATTTGTCGCTTTTGCAGACGGGCGGTACCATACTGAATCCGGTATACCTACTCAGGTTTCGCACTACCCTCCCAATGTATACTATCGAGTCGAGGAGCTAGAAAAGTTACTAGATTCAGGGCTTACGCTACCACAGAGCCTCAATCAATTATTCATGTATTTATTTGATCGATCCTCTGCCGGATAATATAGAACTCAAACTGATGCTAACCGTACCCGATGCGGACTGGTCTTTGGAATGCGCTCCAGCACACCGCGCGCTTCCAAGTCCAGCTTAACAGTCACGATGTACCAGTTGACTTTACCATCGAAATCAGCCATGTTTTCATGCGCCAGATCATTCAAGTCTTCGTAGCTAATGTCGCCATGCGCTTCTACCGTTTGCAAAATGAAATCTTTGACGACATCATAGCGACGCTGTAAGATATTGACGCCTTTTTTGCCTTGTGGATGTAGTGTGAGAATTTTTGGTTCCATATTTTTTGTTTTTTCAAAGATAAAAATTCCTGCGATCGAACTCCCGCTACTATTTTACTTTTTAGGGAAAAAGAATACCATGGCAGAAGAAAATAGACCTTCCATCAAAAACGAAGACCAATACGAAGCCCTCCGCGATCAAGGCTATAGCAAAGAGAAAGCAGCGCGTATCGCCAATTCAGAAGGTGCAGGCAAACGTGGCGGCAAAGCTAAACCGTATGAAGAGCGCACCAAAGAAGAACTATACGATCAAGCCAAAGAGCTAGACATTGAGGGGCGTTCCAGCATGAATAAGAAAGAGCTGATAGAAGCACTGCGGAACAATTGATTACTCTTTCCAAAAAGGAACGTGCGCCATGGTCGTCGTGATGATCGTATCTTTTGATTCTCGCCATATTTTCCGATCAATGCGCATTTTGTTGTAGCCTGTACGGACACTTGAAATATCCAAAACCGTGTAGATACCTTTTTCTTCTCGATTGGGATGCGCCAAATAAACATAGGTCTGCGCTTCATACAAACTATCGTTGATATAGACTTGATAAAACTGACTCAAGCATTGCAGCAAGCTATCGGGAGCAGCTTCGATCTTACTGGGTCTGTTAATATTCAGATCGCCGTCTGAAAGCTCAAATCCATGCGTCAATCCCGCTTTCTTGCTCGGCGTATAGGCACAGAGATGACCAATGGAATTGTTGTGATTTGGGTTGTATCGGATAAATAGTGGCAGACTATTACCTTTGACAAGCGAGGACGGAATAGCTACATCCCAAATGATGTCATCCTCGGCTCGCATATCATCATAATAGTAAGAATAAGATTTATTGTAAGGATCTTGATCGGGATAATAAATTTCTTGATCGAAGCCTACAAATGGCAAAAACAGCATAACAACAATAAAGAGTGTAATCGTTGCTTTTGACTGCCAGATGCCGATATAACTCACCAGATGGTAATAAATGGGACGGTACAAAAATGATAAGCTGACTACATTGACATAGCGGTACAAGTAGCGGTATACTTTTGCGGTAATCCGAATTCGTTTGAAAACGCCGATCAATAAAGTATCCAACATATAGAGGACAGAGGCAACCATATGAAAGATCAGTAGCCCAAGCATGGCATAGTTGAGTATCTTAAAAAATAATCCATCCTCTATGCGATCTCCGAATGCATTGACGATATGAATAATAATGGTCGTAAACAAAAACCAAACTGCCACGGAGAGCAACATACTGATAATCAGAAAAGTAAAAGAAAAGATAGCACTACTGATCTGATCGAAACGTATCAACAAGCGATCCAAAGAAGATAAATTAGTCTTCAAGTAAGTATCAAACACAGCTGTATATCTCAGTCTTTGATAGTCAACTTTGGGCTGTACAGAACGCAATCCGATCATCCCAATCCAAAAGCCACGTGCTATGATATGAATAATAAGACTAATGATAAGCACGTAGCAGCTCAACACTAAAATCCCCCAAAATACAAAGATGGCACTAGCTAGTACGTCGCTGAAATTGGTGTGCAGATTGATGTCGATCATGACATCACTCAAAGCTGCACGCGCCTGTATCAATAAGAAAATGGCAAAGCCGGATACCAGTAACTCCAAATGCCAGCTTTCCTGCTGTAGTTTCTCTAACCAATCCGAAAAAGGTGGACGCTCATTCATGATCGAGATTTTTGACGATGGGTAATAGCTACAACCAAATGTAAGGAAAAGCAAAGGGATGGCGTTTAGTTTTTAGACGAATACGTAAATTCACTCGAAAATTATTAGCTATGGTACACGGCACACACAACGCCCTCCCCGACGAAAGAAACCAAAATATTCTCATCTATGTCAATGGAGAATTACTACCTCGAAACGATGCCAAAATATCTGTTTTCGATAGTGGCTATCTGGTCGGCGATGGTGTATGGGAAGCCTTGCGACTACATGATGGCGTTTTGGTATTTCAGGACTTACATCTGGAGCGTATGTGGACAGCAGCAGCAACAGTGGGCATGGACACAAAGATGAGTAAAGAAGAGCTCGTCGCAGAAGTATGGAAAACCCTGAATGCCAACGAAATGCACGATGGTGTACACGTCCGCATCATGCTCACACGCGGCATCAAAAAAACACCTTCACAAGACCCCAGACTCACCATCAGCGGTCCCAATTTGGTCATTATCGCCGAGCACAAAGCAGCCAGCAAGAAGTCGCAAGAAAAAGGCATTACCCTTTTCACCAGCACTATCCGTCGCGGCGCACCAGACTATCTAGACCCTCGTCTCAATTGCCACAGCAAACTCCACGAAGTCATGGCACTCGTCCAAGCCATAGAAGCCGGTGCAGATGAAGCACTCATGTTAGACATTCACGGTTTCGTCTCCACCTGCAATGCCACCAACTTTTTCATTGTCAAAAACGGCGAACTTTGGACATCCACTGGACAGTATTGTATGAATGGCATCACCCGTGGCAATATCCTGCGTGTCGCTCGCGAGCATAGCGTACCTACTTTCGAGAAAAATTTCTCTCTTTTCGATGTCTATGGCGCAGACGAAACTTTTGTGACAGGTACTTTTGGCGGCGTGACACCTGTAACCAAAATAGATGGACGTACCATTGGCGAAGGTCAGTTTGGAATGATGAGCCGACGACTAAGCGATTTGTATCATCAATTAATCGAAAAAGAGGTAATCAGTGTTAAGCAACAGATGAAATCTAGTTAATATCTTTCTCTCTAAGCTCTCTAAACTCTGCTTGATGAAAAAAATACAACTCTGGTCAGGTCCTCGCAACATTTCCACTGCGCTCATGTACAGTTTTGCGCAGCGCAGCGATACTAAAGTCGTCGATGAGCCTTTGTATGCGCACTATCTATCCAGAACAGCCGCTTTCAACTACCATCCCGGTGCAGACGAGGTACTCGACAGTCAAGAGCAAGACGGTGGGAAAGTGGTCAATTGGATGATGAAAGTCAATGACGCGCCTGTCTATTTCTTTAAGCAAATGGCACATCATTTGATTCAGTTGGATTGGGACTTTATGAAGAACTGTCACAATGTGATTTTGACGCGCGACCCCGGCGAAATGATTCTATCCTATCGGCAGCAAGTGGAGATGCCTTCACTGTATGATTTGGGTTACGAAATGCAGGTTGCCATTCTCAACTATTTGCAGGAAAATGATCTGCCTGTCATCGTTTTGGATGCCAAACGCGTCTTGCTCGATCCAAAAAAAGTACTAACTGAATTGTGCGAACGACTAGGCATTCCATTCGACCAAAATATGTTGCAATGGAAAGCTGGAGCGCGACCCGAAGATGGCGTCTGGGCAAAATACTGGTACGGAAGCGTCCATCAATCAACTGGCTTTGCACCTTATCGACCAAAGACGGAAGCATTCCCACATCATCTAGCCCCTTTGCTAGCAAGTGCCAAACCTTATTACGAACAACTCGTACAATTAGCCATCTAAAAATTGACTACACACTGTAACTATTCGTTTCTAAAAAAAATTAATACTCAACCAACGTGCGACAACAACTAATAGAAAACGTCGACTACTATATCGAAAACGGGCGATGGGTCTTCACAGAAGCTTTTCACCTCAAAAGAGGCACCTGCTGTGGCAGTCGGTGTCGACATTGCCCCTATGAACACATCAATGTACTGGAAGTCAAAAGGGCAAAGAGAGAGAATAAAAGGGACAATGTATAGCGCGGTATAGCGCGCTATTTTTGTCAAATTTGAGTTATTCGACGCAAAGAGTCGTCAGCCAAATAAGGACAAGTCGGTTTAAATGCCTATTTTTCCGCAAATCAACCCGAGCCTAAGACCTTGCTCTTATACGAAACGCGAATTAGACTAAAACGAAAGACAGAACAATGCAAATTAAAGAACAATCGAAGGTTTATGATGCCGTCATTGTAGGTTCAGGTGCAGGCGGTGGCATGACCGCTAAAGTGCTTGCCGAACAAGGGCTGAACATCGCGATCATCGAAGCCGGTCCTTTCTTTGATCCAAAAGATCCAGCTACTCAAACACAACTCAAGTTTCCTTACGAATCGCCACGCCGTGGAGCTAGTTCTACCCGTGCTTTCGGTGACTTCGATATGGCGTACGGCGGATGGGATATAGAAGGCGAGCCATACACCAATACCGACAATTCCAACTTCCGCTGGTTTCGCTCCAGAATGCTGGGTGGTCGCACCAATCACTGGGGACGGATTTCCTTGCGTTTCGGCCCTATTGATTTCAAACATAAAGACGTAGATGGACTCGGCGAAAACTGGCCCATCGGCTACGAAGATGTCAAACCTTACTACGATAGAGTCGATAAGCTCATTGGTGTTTTTGGGTCAAAAGAAGGCTTAGAAAATGAGCCAGATGGTTATTTTTTGCCACCGCCTAAGCCACGCTTGCATGAATTGTACTACATCAAAGGTGCGCGCAAAGCAGGTGTCAAAGTCATGCCGTCACGTTTGTCAATACTCACCAAACGCATCAATGAAGATCGCGGCGTCTGTTTTTATTGCAATCAGTGTAGCCGTACTTGTTCTGTATACGCAGATTTTTCGGCAGGCTCGTGCTTGATCTTTCCAGCGCAGAAAAATGGTGGACAAATTGACCTTTTCGTTGACTCTATGGCACGCGAAATCATCACTGACGATGAAGGAAAAGCAACCGCTGTTTCCTATGTCAGTAAAGATGATCGGCAAGAGTATCAGCTACGTGGCAAAGTAATCGTACTCGCCGCTTCTGCCTGTGAGTCATCGCGTATTCTTTTAAACTCCAAAAGTCAACAACATCCCAATGGACTCGGCAACAGCAGTAACGTCGTCGGAAAGTACTTGCATGATTCTACAGGAAGTGCGCGGATGGCATTCGTGCCTGCCTTGATGGATAGAGACATTTACAATGAAGATGGCGTCGGAGGAATGCACGTTTACTCGCCTTGGTGGTTGGACAATAAGAAATTGGACTTTCCACGTGGCTATCACATCGAAGTGTGGGGAGGACTCGGAATGCCCTCTTATGGCTTTGGATTTGGTGCAAACTATCTCAATAAGTACATTGGCGAACGCGTCGGTGGATATGGGACAGCGCTCAAAAAGGACATCCGTAAATTCTACGGTGCCACCATGGGTATTTCTGGTCGTGGTGAGTGTATCGCTAGAGCAGACAACTACTGCGAAATCGACCCAAATGTAGTGGACGAATGGGGCATTCCGGTGCTGAGATTCAACTATAGTTGGTCAGATGCTGAATACAAACAAGCACAACATATGCATCAAACCTTCGAAGAGATTTTCGATGCGATGGGTGCAGAAGTGATGGGAGAAACGCCCAGTAAGGATAGAGATTATGGACTCAACAAACCAGGTGAAATCATCCACGAAGTAGGTACAGCCCGTATGGGCGACAATCCCAAAACGTCTGCTTGCAATGCGTTTCAGCAGCTACACGATTGTAAAAATGTATTTATCACGGATGGTGCGACTTTTGTTTCTCAAGCCGATAAGAATCCAACTTGGACGATCATGGCATTGGCGTGGCGCACATCGGATTACATTGTACAGGAACTGAAGAAGATGAATATTGGATAGAGCGGTTAGCTGTGAGCTATTAGCAGTTAGCTATATCAGCTCATTCATCGTAGGCATTAATCTTCTACGATCAAATAAATTACTTAACCTTCGGCTTCGTGTATGGCTTTGTGCAGTTTACAATTGATCTGCTAAAGGCTAATAGCTAGAAGCTAGAAGCTAATAGTTCATAGAAATGGATAGACGAGAAACGCTTAAAACATTACTCATCAGTACCGTAGGTGGTGGTGCAGTGGCGACGGGTGTCGTCAGTTGTAAAACAGAGCCGGAAACGATAGAAGAGGCCAATGTAGAGACACAAATAGTCGATAGTGCTTATGGTCGTACCCCTGCTGAGAAAGCGCGGGATGAAGCCTTGCAGAGTGAGACTTTCTTTACAGAGCATGAGCTGGCGACTATCGCAGTGCTTTGTGACATTATTTTGCCTGCTGATGAATTGTCCCCTTCTGCTACCGAAGTAGAAGTGCCTGTTTTCATAGAATTTATTGCCAAAGATTTGCCGTATCATCAACTGCCATTACGTGGCGGCATCATGTGGCTCGATCACGAGTCAAAGCGACGCTATGAGAACAATTTTAAAGAGTTATCTGACACACAGCAGATCGCCATCGTTGACGATATTGCTTGGGCAGACAAAGCAGAAAAATTTCCGCAGTATAGTCAAGGGATTCAGTTTTTTGATAAGCTGCGCAACCTGACGCTGACCGGATTTTATACGTCCAAGATGGGGATTCAGTCGCTTGGGTATGCCGGCAATCGACCCAATATCTGGGATGGTGTTCCGGCAGAGGTCTTAGCTAAGCACGATGTCGATTATGATGAAGAATGGTTGGCGAAATGTATAGATCAAGATACGCGAGAAGCGGTCGCCACTTGGGATGAAGAGGGGAATTTATTGACTTAGGTAATGACGTTTGACCTGTACGGCTAAAGAAAATTTGACAAATCTCACAGTCATACTGGGCGGGTATATTTCTGTTATAATTAATATCAAAAATCAGAAGATTTGTCAAATTGATTTCGAGCGTAAGCTTTTTACAACTTAATAATACAGAATCGGCTAGCTGTGAGCATACAACTAGCCGATTTTTTTCTGCGCTAACTAACGAAACGCTTTTCGCAGCATCACTAACGGTAACCCTATTAATACCAAAGCTACAACATTGATAATCAGTACATTGTGAATAGCTTCATAGTAGATGGAAATACCACTATCTATCAAAAACCAAGATAGTAACCCGAACCACATCGCCTGATATGCCCACTTTTCACGCCGCTTTACTCCATACTCAGATAGCATCACCATGAGCAGATGAAAACCGACAATCGTACCGCCGATAATACCGAATAACCAATTTTTCAACCTCAACACTTCCGGTGAAAATGCTGCTCCATCAAAAAAGACTTCTTTGGTGTACTCGTTATGCAATTCAAAAAAGATGGAATTACCAGCAAAAGCAGCAAGTAAGCCGACGACGATCGTCATCACATTTGCCCAAGTGAGCCATTGCTGCCAAAAATGGAAAGTACGTGGAGACATTTGTAGTTTTTGTAGGAAGTGAGAGAACCCTACCAAATTCTATTAACTTGGTAGGGCTTTAGGAAAATTGCAATATTCTTTACTTCACTACAGACAACTTTTTCATCTTTACCTCATCGCCTAGCCGGAGCGCGACGATATAGATGCCTGTCGGAAACTGACTCACATCCAGATCATAGAAATAGTCCCCAGCTTCTTGTTGCACTTGCTGTGCTAGTTGTTTGACCAGTCGCCCATTCAGATCATAGACCTCCAATTGCAGTGGACTTTGCTGACTCACGCGTACCTGTACTAGTGTATGATCGGTTGTCGGATTGGGAGCTAGTCTTAGATCGGATACCAAAGTTTGTGTACGTGCCTCGATCTCTGTTTCTGTTGCATTTGCGGTACACGCTTCTATTCGTGCCACAAAATTAGAGCCAGGCAAGACTTGAAAACCCGGATTCAATTGAATAAAATTACCCGCTTCAAATATAACAGTCTGATTCCCTGTAGTTTGCACCGTTCCATTGGACTGTATGCTATTGCTTGCACTGTACAGATCGACGGTGATGGGGTTGCCTGTTACATTAACAGTAGGCGAACATCCAACGCTCGATACGACAATATCTGCACAGATTTCGAGCTGCCAGTCTAGCAAATCACCGCTTCGACCGCTGCGATCATCTTCCACCAAAAGCGTCCAAGTGCCCATCAAATCTTCTCCATTGAATGCGCTCAACATCTCTTGTGGCACATAATATCGTCCATCCGTCGTCGGACAACTCATTTCTGTCACCGCGTCGAAGGTAGACTGATCGTCAAATCCAAACGCAAAATCCCTGATACCCCCAATACAGGGCGTATCATCTATATCTAATAGTTTGACCTGTGTACCTGCCGGACTTTGCAAAAAGAAAATCAGGTCACGTGAGCGCGTATGTTCTCCTTGCGCAAAGACATTCACATCAGTGATGATACCAGATTCTGTGTACTGAATAGTAGAAACTGCTATTGTTTTACTCGGAATAGGCACAGGCACATCAGTACTGATCTGAGTAAAACATTGATTGACCAACTCGTTAGTAGTAAAAGTGAGCGTCGGCGACCATGGATCGCTACCACAATCTCTTACATGACGCACTCTCCAGTAATGCTGAGTATTGGGTGCCAATGCAGGACTGACTTCCCAAGTCGGTGTGGTAACGGTAGTGGAAGCAATAACATTACTAAATCCTACATCTGTTGCCACTTGTACATCATAAGCATCTACACCACTTTCTGCTGCCCAGATAAAAGTGACGAGTGTACTCACATCTATCGCTCCATTGCTCGGGCTGATGAGTACCGCCGGATTAGGCACGATGTCAAATAAATCAACAGTCACAGAGCGAGTACCGACAGAGCCGTTTCCACTGACCTGAAAAGTATATGTGCCATCTGGCACATTATTCAGATTTCCTATGATGAGTGTGACGTTATTATTGGGAGTTACTGGATTGGTAGAAAAACTAGAAGTGGCATTGGGAGGCAGACCAATAGCAGACAGAGTCACCAGATCAGTGAAACTGCCGATTTGGTTGACTTGTATGGTGTAGGTCACACTATTGCCACCACAACTATTGGTCGCTGCCGGAATAGCAACTAGCTCAAAATCAGGATCGACAGAGCAATTGGCACCATTAATCGCTTTGGTGCCCGTGTTGTCCGGATCAAGCCAATCACGCAGTCTACGTTTAGGGTCATTGGTGTTTGTGCCGTCCCAAGAGACGGAGAGTTTGCCGTAGTCGCCTTCGTCATTGGCAGGGTCAGAGCAATTTGGCTGACCACCCAAAAAGCCACCGAAAAGCTGACCAATCAAGCGTTTATTGTCATTGAAGAGACCTGAACCAGAAGAACCGCCCTCAGTTACGCTATGTCCATTGGGTGTTGCATCCCAATAAATTCGCCAGTAATTATCACCTTCTACGGAGGTAGGAATAATGGAGTGCGTCGCAATCTTTTTCGCATCCAGTGCCGGATGATGAATACCGACACCGCCATTGCCTGGATCGCCCGTGGCATCAAAACCTGCCATATACACTTCATAGACTTCGTTGGGATCTTCTACCAACTCAAACAGCGCAAAATCAGAAGCACTCGCATCTCCACCTGGTGGATCGGCATTGGCGACGACAGTAGCTCCTGCTGTTGTTTCTATGGGGACATTTCCGCTATTGGCACAGCCGGGACGCTCATAATTCCAGTAGAATACGATGCCCGAAATGTCAGGATTGGTGACTGCATCTAGTCCTCTACCATCTATACAGTGTTCCGCTGTCAAAAAGTAAGGTGTGCAATCCCCACGGACATTGTTGATGAGTGTCCCAGAGCAGACTTGCGTACCATTGATGAGGTAGCGCGCGACCGCTTTCTTCTGTATTTGCCAGTCTGCACCTTCAGAACAGTTGACGTTTACTTGGCAAGGACCGGCATCGTCTAGCCCTTCGCTATTTTGATCGAATGAGCGATACCCATGAGAAATTTGACCGACGGAAATAATGCCTTGTCCAGCGACAGCAGCGGGCTCGAAGTATTCTAAAACGATGTTCGCACTATTGACAAGTCCGGTTGCAAACTTGCCAGAAGCTTTGTTATTGTGATGGCTGAACGCGCCTAATACTTCGCTACGATCTGCGGCGTAAATGTAGTAAAGCCCGCCGGGTGGCAGATTGAATTGATCGTAAAGCAGATTGATGGATTTCGCGCCAGGACAATGGATTTGTAATTTCCAAAGCCGGTCGCCATTCGGCAAGGTTGTCCATGTCCCGATGTTATTGATATTATAGCTCACCGGAAAGGCTTGCGCAAAGCGATACGGCAAATTGCTAAGGGCGTCCAAGCTGTCTTCTAAAAGAAGCGCATCTATATTGATTGGCTGAGTCGCGACAATCGGTAGATTATCATCAGACAAATCTAGCTCAAAACTTTTGGGAATACCACCTAGACTGATTTGGGCATGAGCTGGCAATGCCAATAGCAGCCCCAGTCCTAGGAAAATGAGAGAAATGGTTCTGTTTGTCATTTTGTGTGTGAGTTAATGAAAAAAGTTGAGAGGCTACTAAGTCCGCACAAGATAGATGACAGAATTTTATCATTTGAGTACAGCCCAAAATTATTTGACAGAAATCACAAAAAGGATGGACTTTAAGCACTGTAAAATCAACTATAATACTTCTCATTTTGCTAATTGATAACATACAAAAGAAAAGAAAAATATTATCATAATAAATTTCAAAAGAGACTTGCTTAGCAGATACACTTACATCAAAAAACCAACGATCAGATACATCAAAGCTGCCAGTCCACCTGCGATACTGGCATACGGCAATTGCGTCCGCACATGGTCGATGTGGTCAGTAGCCGAAGCCATGGAAGATAAGATAGTCGTGTCTGATATGGGTGAACAATGATCGCCATACACGCCCCCACCCAGAGCTGCTGCTATCGTGATATAAATATCGGCATCCATCTGTCGTGCCATTGGTATCGCTATCGCTAGCATAATCGCGAATGTTCCCCAAGAGGTACCTGTAGAAAAAGCAATAAAGCAACTCACCAGAAAGACAATGAATGGCACTAAATTGGGCGATAGCCATTGCTCAGCAACACTCGCGACAAACTGTCCCGTTTGCAACTCCTTACATACCGCGCCTATCGCAAACGCCAACATCATCAGCAATGCCAAAGGCATCAATCCAGCGATCCCTTTCAGAATAATATCTATCGACTCTTTGATGTTGAAAATGCCTTGTACACGATAGAAAACAATGCAAAAAAACAGTGCTGTCAGTACAGAAGTCAGCACCGACATAGAACCTGATCCCTGCCCAATGGCATATTGTACCTTTGAAAAACCAGACAGATTAGTTTCCGTACTTGCTGCCTCCCAGCCAGTATAAGTGAGCATAATGGGCATCATGATGACCATCAAAACGATCGGCAGTACCATGTTGGAAGCATGAAGAACTACACCGGATTTGGGTTCGACATCTGTGAGTTCGTCGGATACCATAGGTTGTGCATTGTCGGCAAGCAATTGTCCGGTCTCGCGGACGCGTCGTTCTGCTTTGCCCATCGGCCCGAAATCTTTCTTAGACAAAATGATAAATAGCACCAATGCCAGTGCTAGAAATGGATAGAAATTATAAGGAATCGTGCGCAACATCGTCGCGAAAGGATCGCTAAATTCTTGTGCTGCCAACAGCCCCATGATGAATGCGCCCCAGCCATTGAAAGGAATCAAAATACTAGAAGGGGCAGAACTAGAGTCAGCGATATACGCCAGTTTTTCTCGTGAGATCTTTAAGTCATCAAATACCGGGCGATACAATGCTCCTACGGTCAGCACGGAGATACTGGACTCCACAAAAATCAACATCCCGGTAAACCATGCCAGCAGCTGCACCACTACACGATTGCTGCCGGCCTTTCGTGCTTCATATTTGGCTAAAATACCGCTCATCCATCGGATAAAGCCTGCTACGCCACCAGATCGCTGTATGAACAAAATCAAACCTCCGACCAAAGCACAAAACATGATTGTTCTAGTATTTCCGGCATCTTGGAAGACATCTACTAGCGCATTGATGGTCGCAAATATGCCGTCTAGCAGATTCCAATTTTTGATAACCAACCATCCTAGAAAAATACCAAACAATAGTGAAATGAACACCTGCTTTGTCAAAATCGCTAATCCTATCGCGACGACAGGCGGTGCTAGTGAAAGCCAACCAAATTCTAGTTCCATTTTTCTTGTTTCCAGCTAATGTAATAAAAATGGTGAGTGTCAAATAGTTGTGGCAATGCGAAGCAATAAAATGAAGCAGGAACTAAAATTTTCATTCAAATGTTTGACAATGTGAAATGAGTTCTTGTATATTTGCAATCCCAAATCAAAAAATGCGAATGTAGCTCAGTTGGTAGAGCACGACCTTGCCAAGGTCGGGGTCGCGGGTTCGAGTCTCGTCATTCGCTCTGAAGCTCTCAAAATGTTGGGGGCTTTCTTTTTTGCCCGGGTGGTGGAATTGGTAGACACGCAGGACTTAAAAGAGATTTTTAATTTTTTGCTTATGGCTAAGAAAAGCTGATCAATAAAAAATAGAATTGATGATAATAAATTTATTCAAATTTGTCAATCGTCCAAATCTATGTCTGAAGCTGCTGCTAAACTTGGACTTCATTTTAACTCGTTCAAGAAGAGAGCTTTAGAATTGAACTGCTATTCTCCAAATCAAGCCGGAATAGGTATTAGAAAAAATATGCCTAAGACTCCTATTGAGGACATTATCTTTTATAATCTTCATCCACAATATCAATCTTTCAAATTGAAGAAAAGATTGCTAAAGGAAGGATTTAAAGAGAGTCAATGTGAAGTTTGTGGCATTTCTTCTTGAAATGGTAAACCGATCAGTATGGAATTACATCATATTGATGGAAATAGAACTAATCACAGATTAGAAAATCTAATGCTTATATGTCCAAATTGTCATAGTCAAACTGAAAATTTCAGAGCAAAAAATAAATCTTATTGAGTGCCTTTTGGGAAACCAAAAGAGTAGAACCGCTCAAATTCGGGGAAACCTTCTTCACTCCATGTGAAATGGCAATCCCGAGCCAAGTTCTCCGACTCAGTCGGAGGAAAGGTGTAGAGACTAGACGGGTGGTATCTAAGTTCTTCGACTCAGTCGGAGGGTAAGATAAAGGGATAGTCCAGACCACAAAGTCCGATTCTTTCGGATAGCAGTGAAAACTGTAGTTGGTAAGAAAATCCTGTGACCATTATGGTCGTGCGGGTTCAAGTCCCGCTCCGGGTACATTTTTTTTAGTAAAAGCTCTGTATTTACAGGGCTTTTGCTGTTTTATGACGGTTCGTTACGTCGCCTTTACCGTCGAATAAGAAGAGAATTACTTTTCGTTACTTGGTGTCGCCTCATCTTCAAGTTCCACAACGACTCGCTTCTCCAATCGGCATAGTCGCGTGCTGATGACCATTCATAGTCAGTATCGGTTTTCGCAAGTCCAGCTTTTGTAAGATTTGCATGAATGTACATCATGCAACGGTAAGTAAAGTCATTGCCAATAGGTAGTTTAGATGACAAATGACAATTTGATAATTCTACGAACTGATCTATCCATTCGTCTGTCGCTTTACAATCACTTCGCCAGAGGCTATCCATGTCCAAAAGTTGCTATCTTACTGCTTCAATCATGAAAATGAAACACCATGAATAGAATCTACTGCTTACTTAGTTGTCTTTTTTGCTCCTTTTTCCTTGCTGCTCAACAAAATGCAGAACTCCTTATTTCTTTCAACAAACAGGCATTACAACTGAACGAACGAAAACCAAATAATGACTTCCTACAAGCATTAGAGAAGCACTATCTAGAAGCAGCAGGCGCGAATGCCGATCTCTTAACTGCAATTTACGAACAGCCAGAAACAGTAGGTTTGAGTAGAGAGAATCATGTGGTAGGATTCGTAGATGTAGTGAATGGTTTTGCGCATTTGGGGATACAATTTCCAATCGCTGATCCCGCTTTATTTGAAGGCAGTGTGCGACAGTATGGACAGAACGCCCTCAAAAATATAAAGCCAATCGCTGCTACTATTGACAATCCGCAAATCAAGGCACAACTGGAGGAAAGCCGCGCTCAGCAGCTAGAACGACGTCAAGCCATATACAGAATACGATTGGTAGAAGGCGCGCGAGCCAAATACGTCATCGGCGCAAAATGGACATTGGCATGGACACCAACACATGGTTTTCTACTACAAACAAAAGCTTTGAATGCAGCTCTAGCGATAGATTTTACAGAAAGAGAATATAGTGTACAAAGAACAGAAATAGAAGCTGCCAAACTCGATTACCTCTCCCGGCTCTTCCCTATCACTTGGCGCGATCATTCGCATGATGTAGTTGCCCAGCTATCGCCACTTGTAGCACAACAACTAAATGCTATGACTGAAGAATCATCTGCATCTTCGCCTATGGGACTGATTTTTGATCGTCCCATCCAACTAGCACCAACCACTCAGCGCGTCGAATTTGACTTCGAAGCCAATAGCTTATTAGTCAAGTTGATAGAAGAGTCGCGAGTAACAGAAGAACAGATCTGGTCGCGTGCTGACTTGGCTAGAAATTGGGGAAATATACAGATCGAAGATACAGACGACAGTCTAACTGTTTGGCTGAAAGTATTGGAGCAGTTGTTTAATTTCTAATAGGGCAAACGCATCAAAAGTATGATAAGCAATAGTTGTCGTATGGAGCAAGTGTGGAACACGTTTTACTTAGGTGGCGGATGGCGAAAGGGCAGGTTCGACGGAGGAGTTTGCCATTTCTAGACCTTTTGATTCGTTTTGGG
>JBCDHX010000080.1:0-26712 GCA_038749535.1 Bacteroidota bacterium | reverse complement strand
TAGACCTTTTGATTCGTTTTGGGGCAATGCCAAAATGAATAGCCCGTCGGCTTGAGACAAATACCATGCTCATGTCGCTGAAAAATTGAATCATTTGATAAATCAAAGAGCAAAAAGGAATTTGATGCGTTTGCCCTAATTCTTTTTGGCTTCCTTCTCGTGTTTATAGCTTTCAATCCTGTGGATAACTTACTTTTTGTGAACTGCTCTGTGTTTTTCGGAACTCAATCCCCCTTCAAGCGTTATAGATACTGCCCAAAAATCGTTGAATATAGAAGAGAAAAAGATGGAATAGATTAGTTGACATCAGAGTAGCAGTAAGTGATTGAATATCAGATGATGAAATCTAATATCTAATGTCTATCATCTAATATCTACAATAGAAATATGCAATTAGAGCCAAAAGATATATACGAGAAGTTAGAATTTGATAAGATACTTCGACTAGTAGAAGAGAATTGTTTGGGTGAATTGGGCAAAGAAAAAACCCGTCAACTTCAATTTTCCAATGATCTAAAAGTGGTGCGTCGTCAGCTCAAACAAGTGCTGGAATATCGCATGACCATCGACAACGATGATCGTTTTCCTGTCCGCACTTACGATGACGTTTCCGAGGACCTACGAATGCTCAATGTCGAAGGATTCGTACTACCTGAAGAAGGACTTCAGCGCATCAATGTGGTGCTGCGACAGATGCACGATATTTTTATGTTCTTCTATTTGTCACGCCAAAAATTGTATCCTTCTCTTTACCGAATCATCCAAAACTATGAGCTAGATAAAGGTTTGATTGATGCCATCGAAAAAGTTATAGACGAAGAAGGCAAAATTAAACCAAATGCTTCGCCGGAATTACAGCGTATCCGAAGAATGGTGGGATCGAAGGAACGTGAGCTGGACAAAGTGTTCCGTGGCGTCATCAATCAATACCGCAAGCAAGGTTGGCTGACCGATAATGTCGAAAGTTTCAGAAACGGGCGACGTGTGCTGAGTGTACCTGCTGAGCACAAACGTAAGATTCGAGGTATCATACATGATGAATCGACGACCGGACGGACAGCATTCATAGAGCCAGATCAGGTCATCGACATCAACAACGATTTGTTTGATCTAGCGACGGACGAGAAGCGTGAAATTTATCGCATCCTACGCGATTTGAGTGCGATGTTGCGACCGTATACCACACCGATTTCGGAATATCAAGAACTGATCGCGACCTATGATTTGATACAATCTAAAGCAAGGTTGGCAGTTGACTTACGGGCAGAAATGCCAAAGTTGAGTAATACGCCGACTCTGAACATTCAAATGGCAAAACATCCTTTGCTGCTCTTGAAATACAAAGCGGCTGGCAAAGAAGTCGTGCCTTTTGACTTGATTTTGCATGGCAAAAATCGCCTCCTCATGCTCAGTGGACCGAATGCAGGCGGAAAGTCGGTGACCATGAAAACGGTTGGTCTACTACAAATGATGGTACAAGCAGGAATGCTCGTGCCTTGCGATGAAACGTCCGAATTTGGGGTGTTTTCTAAAATATTTGCGGACATCGGCGATCAGCAATCATTGGAAGATGATTTGAGTACCTATTCCTCTCATCTTCGTAATATGAAGGCGTTTTTGGAAGGCGCAGATGACAAGACGCTGTTGTTAATTGATGAATTTGGTTCAGGTACTGATCCTAAAATCGGTGGAGCAATAGCGGAAGCCATTCTGAATGAACTCTTTGAGCGTCAAGTCTTTGGCGTTATTACCACTCACTATTCTAATCTTAAAATCTACGCCTTCAAAACCAAAGGTATCGTCAATGCGTCGATGTTGTTCAACAAAGAAAGCCTGTCGCCGACTTATCAGTTGAAAGTAGGACGACCAGGTAGTTCGTATGCGTTTGAGATTGCGCAGAAGAGTGGTTTGGGCAAAAAGATACTAAAATACGCCAAACATAGAACTGGCAAAAATGAAAAAGCAGTCGATCAATTGTTGGTCGATTTGCAGCAAGAAAAACGCGATCTTGAAGAACGCGTCCGAGTTGCCGAAGAGCGTTCTAATAAGTTGGAAAAACTCATCAAAAATTACGAAAAACTACATCAAGATTTAGAGTTCCGTCGCAAGAAAGTGAAGCTCGAAGCTAAAGAACAAGCGCTCCAACAAACGGCACGCGAGAATAAAGATCTAGAGCGATTGATGCGCGAAATCAAAGAGGAAAAGAACTTAGAAAAGGCAAAACGACTCGCCGAAAAGGTCAAAAAAGAACGCGCTCAAAAAGTAGAAGAAGTCACGAACCTCAAAGAAGAAATCTACTACAAACCCAGAAATGGCAAACCAGATAAACCAATCAAAAAAGGCGACTTCGTCCGTATGAAAATGGGTAGTGCGACTGGGTACGTCCAAGACATTGGCAAGAAAGAAGCCATCGTCCAGATGGGTATGATGCGTATGAATATCAAGCTGCGCGATCTGGAATTGGCGAAAGAACCGCTAGACATTCGCACCACCAAAAGCATCAAAACGGATACGACAGAGACCAGTGCGAGATTCCATAATAAATTGGATATCAGAGGAATGCGTGTCGATGAAGCCTCCAAAATGGTCGAAGATTTTGTCGACCGAGCTTTACTCTCCAATGCTGACAGCCTACGCATCTTACATGGCAAAGGATCAGGCGTGCTCCGCAAAATTGTGAAGGAAAAATTGAGGGAATACAAGGCGGTGAAACAAACAAGCCATCCTGCTGATGAGTTTGGTGGAGATGGGGTGACGTTGGTGAGTTTGGGTTAGAATCTTCGATATGAGATTTTGAGATATGAGACTGTTTCAGCTATGAACTCTTTGTTTCAGAAATCTGAGCTTGCTTGCTTTGCTAAAGTTTCGGGCAGTAAAGTAAACAAGCTACTTTGGTGAAGCTTATTCTGTCCATAAGCTAATTTGTCGTTATACTTAGATTTTTTCAGTGTTGAGTTTTCGTTTCAACGATTAGGAATAAGATGAAGTGCTTAAAGCATCCGACGTTTTTTCTGTATATTTGACTAGCCTGAGCAATATCTCCTTTTGCTCACCGACCACTTTTGAACATTCAAACAAAACGACATGGACGCTCCAAAACAGACGATTGATGTTTATGTTTCTTATTTATATTTTGATGGAAGTGCTCCTGACGAACTCTTCAAAAGACTCGTACCTCTTGAGCAAAAGGAAGATATATTTGTTCACAAAGCTGGCATAATAGAACCAGAAAGAGCATATATTGAACAGCCATTAATAAGACCAAATCAAGCTCAACTTATTATCCCCATTCTTAGCTCCAGTTATTTATCAGGTAATCCAAGAGCTAAATCAGAGATTGAACGAATCATTCATGTAGCTGAGGACGATAATATAACTGTTATTCCTATTTTATTGACAGATATTTCTGCGGAGAGTTCGCCGTTTGCTAAATTTCAAACCCTCCCAATCAACGGCATTCCAATTACTAAATGGAAAAACCAAGACGAAGCTTGGGATCACGTCACAGAAGAAATCACTAAAGTTATCCACCAACTCCAGTCAAATGAAGACCTCTCAACTGATTACGACCAGCCAATAGGAGAATCCCTAGAAGAAGTAGAACTACCAAACGAACCTACCCGTCAGCTCAAACAGCTAGTCGTTAAACGCCTTATGAGAGGCGAAATAGAAGAAGCTGTAGACACTCTGAATACTTCTGCACAATACTATTCTAGCGACGTACGGAACACCTTGATTATGCTGAAATCCCGACTCAGCCGAATCAATCAAGAGCGTATAAAAGGCATGATTGCCGATCAAGACTTCCAGATGGAGCGCAATCGAATCACAGAAGTGATCTTGAAGATGACAGAGGATATGGAAGATGTGAATGTACATGTGAAAGTGTCGGAAATTAGAGGACTGATCGCCAACGGAGAAACAGGAAATGCACTACACGAATTGCTACAACTAACAGCAAATGAAATCACAAAGCAGCAGTATCAGAACTTGATACAACTCAACATCCAATATCAAGGACTACAAGGACAGTTAGAAGCTGGACTGCTGCCCTCAAGCGATGCACAACTACAAGAAAATCGAATCACGATGTCGTTGCTGAGCATATTGGATGAGATCACACATGACGAGCCGATGCTGACCAAAGCCTCAGCACCTGCCAAAAAAGCGGTATCTGTAGAAACGGAAGACCGAGAACTGACCCTCCAAGAAAAAATACAAGCTATCCTCAACGAACCCATCGAAGACCTTTTTCCGATCATCCAAGTGGAAGCCATTTTTGGCGATATGTTTGTGGCGAAAGGGGACTTGATTATCATTCCTTGTGATACAGAAGGTAATTTGTCGCCTAGCATAGAAGACGGACTCAAAAGGATAGGCGCAAAACATAGCAGAAAGAAACGCAAACTAGGTAGCTTTCATATACAAACTCAGAAGAATGCACCTGCTATCGGATATGCAGTGACAGCTTCTTTGGAAGAACTGTCATCATTAACGATCATAGAAAACATTGCACGATCTATCGGTGAGCAATCTGAAATCTATACGCGCATCATCTGTCCGCTCATCGGTACTGGTTTAGGCAATCCAAGCATCAATAAAGTAGCCGCTTATCAAGTCCTAAAACGTGGCTTTCAGCAGACGGCTACTTCGGATGCGACTTTTCATATTCATATTATCGATCAAAAGGTGTATGACGCGATTTTGGCGGCAGAAGAAAGAGAAAATGCGGTCAAACGACCGAGCTATAATTCTGACTCGACAAAAGGTGAAGATCAACTAGACATCACGCACGAAGTAGAAGCTTTTGCGAATCTAATTGCGTCAGAAGATTTGCAACCGCCGTTGTCGATTGGGGTATTTGGTAATTGGGGGACAGGGAAGAGTTTCTTTATGGAAAAGCTATTGGAGCGGGTCGATGAAATCAGCTTAGAATCTAGTGTGAGTGAAGCATCGACAGGAATTGCGAAGCGAATCGTACAAATCAAATTTAACGCTTGGTACTACGTCGACGCCAATCTTTGGGCAAGCATCGTAACGACGATTTTTGCAGAACTGTCTCGCTATCTCAATCCACAGACGGCAGAAGAGAAAGCAGAAATATCGCTGTATCAGACATTGGCTTCTACCAAAAAGCAAGTCGCTATTGCTCAAGAAGAAATCAGTAAGCTGGATGCAGAAATCAAGACAATAGAAGTCGAAATCGGAAACATCGAAAAGATACGAGAGGAAAAGCGAAATACGTTAGAGAATTTTAAATTGAAACATATTTTCACGCCCCTCAAAAATGACGAAGAAGTCAATAAACTCATCGAAGAAGCCAAGAAAACGCTGCCTTTTCAAGAGCTACAATACATCGACAGAAGTGCGCGAGAAAGCATTAATGAAGTCAATAGCATCATTGACCGCTACACCTCGACTTCAGGGAGAGCGACTGAGATATTGAGAAGTTTATTTGCGTTCAAAGGGAATATTAAGTTCTTTTTGATTTTGATCATCTTGATTTTAGTACCTATCGCTGCTTATCAATTACTAGAGTCATTAGGGTCAGAGCTTTGGGAAGAAGTAGCTCAAAAAATAGGTCAGGCATTAGCTGTTGTAACGGGACTGATTACTACCGTTGGATACAGTATCAAGCATTTCTCAAAGGAATCTGATAAAGTTTTAAAGCAAGTCAATCAAGGTATCAACTATCTAGACAAGGCACGTCTCAGAATGGAATACATTCGAGATCAATCGGCGAGCGAAGAAAACGAAAAACTTAAAATTCTACAACACAGCTACGAACAACTCAACGAAGAGCATCAAAAAGCCATCGCTCAGAAATGGTCTGCTAAAAAGAAAATGGAGTTGGTCAAAAATGAGATCGAAGAGATCAAGGAAGGCAAGCGACTAGAGAGCTTCATTCATCGCAGATTGGACAGCAACGACTATCAGAAACATTTGGGACTGATTTCGTTGATTCGAGCAGATTTTGATCGATTGAGTTTGTATTTGCAAAAAAATAGGAGCGAGGATAGCGTCAAAGAAGTCTTTTCGCAGATCGAAGCGCAAGATCAGATCGACCGAATTGTATTGTACATAGACGATCTAGATCGCTGTCCGCCTGAAATGGTGGTCAATGTGTTACAAGCGATTCACTTGATTTTGGCATTTCCTTTGTTTGTAGTTGTCGTCGGTGTAGATGTGCGATGGGTCTCCAAATCGCTGTTGATGAAGTACGGGAAAATGTTCTACGATCAGGATGATGGACTGGCAGATGATCCAGAACTAAGAAGAGAACTGCAAGGCAATGCAACGCCATTCGACTATCTGGAAAAGATATTCCAGATTCCATTCCGTTTGAAAACCATTACAGAAAAAGACAAACGAAAATACCTGAATTACCTACTCCGCAACGATATAGAAGCCATCACACTAGAGCAATTGAGCGAGCCGATCACCGTCGATTCTAGTACACATATCACTGTTGAGCATACGTCAGACGATGAAGTCGAGGAGGTCACACCAGCGGAAGTCGCTGAGACAACAAATGAAGGGGACAATGTTGCTGTAGTCAAAGAAATACAGATTGATGAAAGCAAAAATGAAGAGATAGTAGCAGAAGTGGCGGTACAAGAAACGGTGGTGCGTTGGGATTTGGTGAAAATCAGTCAAGAGGAAATGGAGTTCATTCAAGCCCTAAGCGAGATCGCAGGCAACTCGCCTCGCTCCATCAAGCGTTTTGTTAATATTGCTCGCTTGTTGAAGTCTAATCGGCGTTGGCGACCAGCGACCAAAGTCAAAAATACCAAATCCTATCAAGCTTGTTTGCTGCTGCTTGCGGTCATTATTGGGCTGCCTAGAATGACGCCTTTGTTGCTCAAATTGCTACAAGATGAAAGCGAATCTACCGCGACAGATCGAGCGGAAACATTGGGACAATTGGTACAGAAGTACGAAGAAAAGAGTGGAGAGGATATTGATCGCTACAACAAGTTGAACGTGGAGTGGGATATTTTTACCTCATTCCTTCTGAACATCAAAGATCATCCAGACAACAATATCAAAGCGATGTTTTTGATGGATGTGGAGCATTTAAATAATCTTGCGCCTTTGGTCAGTCGCTTTTCTTTTCGGTCAATGCAGACGGTGTTTGAATTGGAGGAGCTGGTAGGAGACGAAGAATAGTTAGCGTCAAAGCACGTCTTCCAAATATCCTTCCACATCCGCTTCGCCTTCCTTCAACAGGTGCCGAACCCAAGCGGTGCGCTCATGTTGGACGACTTCCAGTTCCCAGACGCAGACCAAGCCGTAAGGATAAGGACTTGCCTTAATCTGAGTTGGTGCTGAGATATTTGCGATATAAAGATAGTTACCTAGCATTTCGCCATTCATCCACCAGTAAAGCAATATCCAGATACCATCTTCACCTTCATGGACGATCAAAAATCCCAAACGGTGTAATGCCCAAATACAGGAATCATCAACCGCCTTCAGCCAGTCAGGAAGTTGCTTGATTGCTTCTTGCAGCGTCTTATTTGCTGCAAAAGAAGACTGATGACTGATCGTATAAATTTTGACGTGCCAGTCGCCTATTTGCTCCGCCTGCTGAAAAGCAATGCTTCTGTTTCTATAAGGTGTAAATGTCATAAAATGTCAATTTTTTATTGAACTCAAACTAAGTACCGCTCTTTGATGATCTTGATATGCCACATTTCATGCCCGATATTGATGAAGGCGGCAGCGCGTGCGGAAATCGGATGGTTGCTAGCAACACCTATGTTCATTAAGTTTTTATCACTCAAGCTTTTAACCAGTGAAATGGTATGTCGGCGCACCAAATCGTATTCTTCTAGTAACTCAATTCTACTTTTTTCATTGGCACCAGAAGGTTCGATATAAATGTCTTGATCGAAATTAGCGAGAGCAGTGACGTCACCACGCCCAATGCGGAAAGCGCGATACGCAAACACGCGCTCCGTATCAATTAAATGCTGCAACACTTCTTTGGGCGTCCATTTTTCTTCGGCATAGCGATAAAGCAATTTGTCCTCAGGAATGGAGTCAAAAAATTGAGTGGTACGTTTCTTACCTTTTTTTAATCCTGAAACTAAACCTGTTGTTTCGTCGATTTGGTCGAGATATCTTTGGTAGTAGGCATTGTATTCGTTGAATAGGAGGTTGTTGACTGTCATGTGCTAATCGTTTTGCTGAATCAATTGTGAAGTATGCTGCAAAACTACATCTCTTCCATGAAAAAATGCTTGCTGTGGTAGGCTGAATGATGGGTTCAGAGAAGTATTCTTCCATTCGGTTGGTCTGTTACCGTAAAGCCACTCATGACTGGAAAGTCAATTTCGATGTCTGAATTAGTGGAGACACCAGCAAGCAACTTGTCTGCTATTAAAATCTCATTGATTGCTGGTTATTTATTGACCATCAATAATCCCAAAGTCGTAGCCCGACAAATCCAATATGATATAAATAAATAGAAAGTGCAATTGCGCCAATGGAACAACAGATATAGTACATCCGAAATCCTTTTCGACTGGATAAATGAAACCAATAATACACTGTTGCGGCGGACAGCAGACAAAACAGATAAGAAGCAATGTAGAGATAGATGGAGCTAAAGTTAAACGTGCCACTCAGTCCACGATCTGCTGCGATATTACCAAAAGCAATAAACAGTGAAATGAAAACAGCACCTGCTCCGAACAGTATGAAGCGACTAGGCATACCGATTTTTCGCTTCTTTATCAATCGGATGGTCAGCCAAATGAGTGTATAGAGCAGAAAAGAAAATAGCAACAAAGTGGACAAAACGAGACCAATAAATTTGAATACTCGAAGTCCTCTGGAAGCCTCTACGGTGTAGCTATTATTGATCCAAAGTCCGTTTTTGTTGTCTGTTGTTTGAAAAAGCAAAACGGTAGGAATACCTTCATTATTGAAGTAAAACTGCTGATTTCCTGCATAGTATAGCGTATCTTCTGCTTTCCCCAATAGTGTTCTTGTAATGACCTTATCTCCCTGAAAATCAAGCGTTAATCCAGCCAACATCTTATCTGTGAATCCAAGTAACTCATGTCTAGGACAGTCGAATTCATAAAAGTGCGCATAAGTCTCTTTTAAGGTTTCGGGAATGGGTTGAATAGTTCTTTTGGGCGCATCGGGTTCGCCTAGTAACAGACGTAGAATCTCATCGATGAAAGCGTTGGCATCTCCTTGTCGATTGATGGAAATGGCAATCCCCAAATCTGCCGCTCTCGAATACAAATAGCGAGACATAAATCCATCTATGCCACCGCTATGACCATGAAATAGATAACCATTTTTCCAAACACTGTAATTGCCCAAACCATAGCCATACGGCAGTCCTTTTTTGGCGGCAATCGTCGTTTCTGGATGTTCAATTCGATCAAAAAGTGCCTTTGTAAATAAGGTGCTGTCCGTAGTAGTCGCTCCTCGATTGAGCATGAATTGTAAGTACTTTGACATATCGGCAGCAGAAGAACAAAAGCCACCCGAAGGACCGCCTGTAATCGTCGTGAATGGAACTGGAATAAATGTACCGCCTTGTCTGTTATAGCCTTGTGCCATCAAAGGCGTATCAGGAGAGCGAAAGTAGTAGCCAGAAGTAGACATTCCTAGCGGCTCGAACAAGTGCTGCTGAATGTATTGATGATAGGCTTGCCCACTTATTTTTTCAATCAAATGACCAGCTATGATGTAATCGGGATTGGAATAAGCAGTGCGCTCGCCAGGTCGCCATCTAGCAGTCAGTGAATTGGCGTGTCGTTCGACAAATTCACCCATCGGCGGCTTAGTAGTCGTATCCTCATTGTCGTAATAACCAGCATGGAGGTGCATATCTTCAAAGCCTGCCGTATGCTCCAAAATATGCTCAATGGCAATGGGCGTTTCGGCTGCCCACGGATTGGTGATCGGAAGGTCGGGCGCGATGTCTTTGATAGGCGTTTGAAGCGAAATATTATGCTCGTGTAGTAAATGCAATAGCCCCAAAGCTGTCATCGACTTTGAAATAGAACCTAATCGAAACAAATGCTGCGCAGTCACTTCTTCTTGGACTTCTACATTCGCATACCCGATGCCGCCTTCAAAGAGTACGGTATCTCCTCGTACAATACTAATCATCGCACCCGGAATCTTCTTCTCTTGCAAATAGGCATCAAGGCTGTCAATTACGGCAGTGACGGCTAGTTGTGCTGGAGCAGTATTAGCAAAAAGTAGAGTAAAGAAAAGAAGTATAGTGATTCGCATTATTGTTTTTTGCTTGTGGAAAGGTGTCTTAAATTATTCATGCTGTTATCGGCATGTTTTATAGTTGATGGCGATTTAATCATAGACGTTTGATCAAACTTAAATACGATCAATGGTCGAGCAATTGATCTGCTCAAAAGGAATATTCTTATACCCATCACTAGACACATAAACAGCAGGCGTATCGCCTTCCATTCTCAGTTTGATGTACTTGTAACGATTACTTTTAGTCACAAATCTTTGCTGCCCAACGACTTGAAGCACAAAGCGTTCTGTTTCATCATCCAACAAAAATAGTTGATCGCTTTCTTTGACGATGGAGAGCTGAAGCTGCAAGCCTTCATTGTGATATGAACCCATGAATGAATCAGGTAGCGGAGAAACCATTTGATCGCTCGCCAATTTTTCAAGCCTACTGCTCTCACCGTCTATGAGAAAATCAATACCAGTTGGCGTACGCATTATTTTATGATCGCCCAAATGTGTTTTGACCAATAGCTCTTGCTCATTGATCGGCAATAGATTAAAAGTGCTGTTGTAGTCAGAGTTGTGATAGCGCAAGGTGTCGTCGATGACTTTGATTTCGCGTAGCAGGTAGCGGTCGTTATTGAAGTAATGACCAACGAACGCCTCTTTGATAGACTGCGTTAGCGGAATTGTATTTACTTCAACGACAGCCTCTTGTTCAAGAGGTGATTCTTCTTCTTCATAGACATCCGCCAGCAAAATATCTGCGGTGTGCATCCCCAAAAAGCCATTGTACGTCAGTCCATTTTTACTCAAAATAACGATGCTCAAATCTTGTTCTGGAAACCTAAAAACAGAACTCGCAAAACCACCGATGCTGCCATAATCCCAAATCTTTTGGACACCTCTTAGCTCGTACGTAAACTGTTGCCCGAAAGTGATTTGTCCATTGGGCGTTTCAGAGATTGTAGTCGCATTGTATTTTATCGATTGATCTAGTTGCTGATGTAGTGTTGATTCTTTTTCTTGCAAATGCTTGAACCAAATCAGTAAATCTTCCATCGTCGCGATGAGTCCTGCTGCACCGCTGTCGTTGTGCTGTACAATTTGAGGTTCGTAGTAGTCGCCTTTATTGAGGTAAGAAACGATGTTTTGATTGCGTGAAGTGTTCGTGTCACAAAAGTAAGTATGCTGCATTTTGAGCGGTGCAAACAGCTGATCGTGCGTATATTGAGCAAAGCTTTTGCCGCTTACTTTTTCCACTATTCTTGCGAGCAAATAAGCACCTGTGCCAGAGAAAGAAACTTCCTGTCCTTGCGGCATAAGTGGGTCTAATGGCTGTTTGAAAATAGCGGCTGCATCAGAAGGTTGAAAAGTATCATAAGCTGTTTTTCCTTGCAATTGTTTCAGTGACCAATACTCTGGCAATCCATGGGCATGCGTCAATAAATCGTGGACGGTGATGCCTTCCATTTTTAAGCTAACTTCTTCACTTAAATATGGACTGACTTGATCTGTCAGAGCGATCTGCTTATTTTCTACCAATGACAAAATTGCATAAGCTGTAAAGTGCATCGCTATGCCGCCCAAGCGAAATTGTTCAGGTTGTTTGCTGTCTCGGCTACTTTGACCAAAGAATTTACTGATGATTTCATCGTTGTAAATGATACCATAAGCGACAGTTGGCGAGTTGTCAAAGTCAGCAAAGAGGGCGTCTATTTGAGTTTGTTGGGCTTCGCTGACGCCTTGTCCAAAAACAATATTAGACGTGAATAGAAAAAGGATGAAATAATGAAAAGTACATTTCATAATCGGGTGATTTCAGTTTGTTATTGCTGTATGAGTTTAGATATGTAGTGTATTAGTATATTGAGAATGAATTAGGTTTATATTGATCGCCTGAAAAGCTCATAAATTCAACCAACTAGGTGAGATTCTATCTCTGAATAATGTGCTAATTCGACCTATTTCTTTTAGCGGAAAAAGTGTTCAAAATTCGTTAAAAACATAACAATGTTTGAGCCAAATTGTAGTTAAGTCTAAGAAGCTGATATTCAGTAACTGCTGTCCTAAGCTTGAAAATCAATTGTGAGGGCGAGTTTTGGGATGTTTAGAATTTTGAATGCTTTTGGAGCGTTAAGAAAGAAATCCAGTCTTGATTTTTTTGCTTCTTTTTGCATCAAGGCAAAAACGAAGACATCTATTTTGCAAAAACAGTGTATAGATATTTCATGCTTAATGTATTAGATAGAAAATTAATTCCTTCACGATTTTACTATAGTTCGGCAATCCCAAGGGCTTACCGAACTCAAATGGCAACCATTTCTAAGCTTCTCTACCTACCATGAAATTCCATATTCGGCAAAGGAGCGTTTTCTTTCAGGTATTTATCAAACCAATCGGTCAAAGTGCTATAAAATTCTGCTCGAAACTCGCTCAAACCGTGATCGCCACCCTCAAAAATCATCAATCTGTATGGCACTCGATGCTTATTCAGTTCCAGTGCCATGCGCAAACTTTGCTCCGATTTCACGCGCCAGTCTGCATTGCCGTGTAGGATGAGAATAGGCACATCTTTAGGAAGTTGATCCACCCACTTGATTGGAGATCGTTTGTCGAGTCCTGCTGCTTTATTTTGCGCATAGCCTTCCACCAATTCGATCAAGGAGTTTTCTAAACTTGGACGATCTTTCAAACTAGCATATTTATCGCTAGGCGCGCCCAGTACTGCTGCTGCCTTGATTTTGTCGGTTTTCGTCAGCGCGATATAGGTCATCATACCACCTCTACTTCCACCAAACATACCGATTCGACTGGTATCTGCTTTGGGCACTTCACCGAGGACTTCGATCAGATTAAGTACATCCGCAATTTCTGCACCTCCGAATTCTTCTTGTCCTTCGCTGCCAGCGTTTCCTCTATATTGGGTAGCGATGACGACGTACCCTTCATTTGCTATTTTGCCTAACATGGCAGCAGCTCTCATCAAGTTGATCGCTCCAAATTCTTTGACGCCACCTCTATTCCAGATGATGCAGGGATACACGCCTGCTGCTTTAGGTTGAACAACAAAACCGTTGACTTTTAGCTGCTCGCTGTTATAGGTGATTCTATCAACCTGAACACTATCAATGTATTCAAAAGGTAGCTTCCACTGCCGTTTTCCTTCTGTTGTTTGGGTAGAAAACATGGGAGGCAAAGAGTCGATGATACCGACGACTTCCGTTTGGTTGATTAGGTAGCTTCGATTGATGTCTTGCGATTGAACCTGGCATCCAACTATCAAGATAAACAATAAGGTAGAGACTAATTTCATGCAAATATTTTTACAGATTTACTCATAAATTGTTGAAAGTGAGGGCTTTAATTAGAGGTGGAATATCGTCAACTTAGTGGTTTGTGTTCGGTAAGCCCCTAGGATTGCCGAACAAGAATCACGGCAGGCTCGGCAATCCTTTTGGGCTTACCGATTCCTTAAGTTGACAACATTCTACTTAGAGGTAAAACCTTCACAGGCAGTACATAAATTTAGTAGGACTACTGATTTATTTGGTTCTTCAATGAATCTCGTGGAGTAAAATTTGATTGGTTAATATTTTTGAGGTTCAATGACCACGAATTTTGTCCAAGAACCATTTGTTTGCTCTGAAAACTATGCTTTTTGAGAATTGCTTAGACAGTAGAGAATTGCTTTTCGTATCGTCCTCTTCGAGAAAAGATACTCATAAATGAAATCTTTGAATAGGCATATTCTACAAATGTGCATACTTTGTTAGATAATGCTCCATTTAAAGTGTGGACAAGCCATGGAAGAGCCATGGACAATGAATGGACAGACAGTTATTGTGCTTGTTTACTCATCCAAAATACAATAAACACCCTCTTCTGCATCTGCATTTTCGCAAGCAGACTCGGCATCAGATCTAGAGAGCTCGTAAGTAGAAATATTGGTGATTTCATTGCTTTGATCGTCTCGGCAAGTACAAGTATATTGTTTTTCACAGGAGTAGAAAGTCAATACTGTGCCGATTAAAATGGCGAATTGAATCGTTTTCATAGCTAAACATTGAGTATAGATAAAAAGATATTGCTTGAGTTCGGTAAGCCCTTGGGATTGCCGAACTAAGTGTTTGGATATATTTACAATACTTTAGTGAGGTCTGACTACTTCATTTAAATGTCGTACCGTGATGGGTTGAGCTGAAGCATAAGGATTGACGACCTCAAAAGGTAAAAGCTCATTGATGGGCGTCTCCAAACTCAATTTATTGGCTTCGATGGCTTTCATCAAGACAATACCGACAAACGTCTTGGACAGCGACGCTATATTTTGCTGCGTCTGTGGCGTGTAAGCCACTTGCTGCGCCACATCTGCATAGCCAAATGCTTGCTGAAATAGAGTGCTGTCTTTGGTTACGATGGCGACTGCTAAGCCAGGCAAATGCCCATTTTCATAGATTTCTTGTAGCTGAGTGGTTAGCGGTGCTTCTTTGGCGTAGCTCGGTACGAAAGCGCGTCGCTGGCAAGCCCCAATGGTCAATAATAAAAATAAAACTAGGAGGATTCGTCGCATCTTTTTTCTTTTGAACACAAAAAATATAATCTTTCGACCTGCCCGCCGCAAACGACAGTCAGCAGGTCTGTCAATCATTTTTCAGCTAAGCGCTTCATTTCAAGCGTGATGAAAAGAATGATTGACCTTAAAATCGGAAGTTTATTTTTTGTCAATTACTATGCGTAAAATGATAGAACAAAATTAGATGAGTTGTCTCGACCAAAATTGTACATTTGGGACAAATCCGAAAGAAGTCCTATTAAGACTACCTTTTCGTCTCTTCCAAAATTGCTACTCCAAAATCCGACAACAATCCCCAAATACTCCGAAATTGTTGTGTTGCACTGGGATGATTAGGAATAGTGTTCATCATGAATAGTCTTCCAATACCTGTCTCGGGATCAAAGCGAAGCGAACAAACCGCTCCTGGATCCCCTCCATTATGTCCGATGTGGTCTCCAGTAATTTCCCAGAAGATACCATAATTTCTGCTTTTCCGTTTTTGTTGTTCTGAAGAAAGTGACGGTTTCATCATTTCTTGATAGGCGTCATTAGAGATCAAAGTGCCTTCTCCAGCATAGCCTTTCATTTGATCTTGAAGATATTGGCTTAAATCGACCACATTAGTCAATAAACCACCATCAGGATAAGTGATCAAAGTGTATTTAGGCACTACTCTTTTGTTGGAGAAATGCAAATCTGTATGTTTTTCTGCATCAATACTTTCATAAGACCAGCCTGTCTCCGTCATGCCCAATGGGTCTAAAATATACTGTTCGGTAAATTGGTCGTAGGATAAATCATACACAATTTCAATGATATGTGCGGCCAAAGTTGCTCCTGCATTGCTGTAAGCATATTGGCTTCCTGGCTTGTGCTTCAGGTAATTTTTCTTGCTGTATAAATCCCCGTTTTTAGCCAAAAGTGCTTTCAAGAAATCCGCCATGCTCCGTTGTTTATTTTTGGCGTAATAGCGCATTTCTTTGTACTTAGCTTTGGAAATTTCGCCTTTCTTGTAAGTAAATGGTTCTTTCAAAATGTAAGACATCTCGTATTCATCCATTTCCGCAATGCTAGATGTGTGGTTGGCGAGCTGCCGAATCGTAATGGGCGTATTGGGGAAATATGGATTGATGACTTGGTACGGCAAATAGTCATTGATGGGATCATCCAACACGATTTTGCCGTCTTCTACCGCCTTCATCAACGAAATTCCGATCAAGGTTTTCGAGACCGAACCAATATTTTGGATCGTTTCTAGCGTATAGGGCTTTTGCTGGTCGATGTTGGAGTAGCCATAAGCTGCCTGAAATAGGACGCGGTCTTTGGTGACGAGCGCAGTCGCAAAACCAGGAATAAATCCTTGGGTTTCCCAATATCCAAAAAGTTGATGAAGCTGCTAGGCGTAAGTGTCTGCTTTTTTGATCTTTTCATCGAAATGAAACGTATAATTTCCCTTTCTTTTCTGCTCTTCTAACGGTTGCACTTCTATTTGATAAACGCCATCTTGATTGGGAATCACATGAACTAATTCAGGTCCTTGCTTGCCATTGTCTGTATCGAATTGCATCAATAGTTCTCCATCGGGATCTTTCACTCGAATACCAATATCTGTTCCCTGCTGCTCAAAGCGCATAAAGGCAAATTCATCTTTCCGAATGGTCAGGTGATACAGATGCGTTTCTTTTGGAGCAATCGTTTTGGTCTGTCCATCAATCGTTTGAATATCAATGGATTGTCCATTCATAAATTGATAACTAATGAGGAAAATTAGCGGGAGTATCCATTGTTGTTTAGCAAGATTCATGATAGTAGATTAGGTGTTTATGAACTGAGTCATTCCCTGTTTTATACAGAAATGGCAAGACAAAATTAGGTGAGTTGCCTACACCAAAATTGTACGTTTGGGACAACTACGAAAGAAATCTTATCATCCTCAACCTTCTGTCCAAAAAGTATAAGGCGCACCGATTTCTCGCCGCTGATGAAACAAATGTTTAGGAGTCAATCCAGTATAAGCGCGAATGTGTTTATTGAAGTCTGCTTGATCGTAATAGGTATTGTCATGCGCCAATTGCGTCAGCGAAATCGTGCCTTGATGTGCTTTGTAGTGCTGTAAGGTATTGCGAAAACGCACCAAATTGGAGAAGCCACGAATATGGTGAGCGAGTTGATTTTGAAATTGACGGAGCAAGGTTCTGCGACTCATGTTATAGGATTTGGCTAATGCTTGAACACTGCATTGCCTATTGTGGCGCAAAATATCTTTGATAATTAAGCTCAATTCTTCCATCGGAAATGGGCGATAATGTCGCAGAAAGAACGCATCCAATACATCTCGCCTTTCCGCGATGGAAGTGGCTTCGAATACGGTCGTTGTCATGTCAAAGAAGGTCGTTCCGTAAAAATCAAACGGATTGATAGTCGCTGAAATGAGGCGTTGTGCTGGAACATCGATGAAATGATTGAAGCCCAACGGCTCAAAGATGATACCGATTTTCTGAATACGTCCATTCATATTAACCACCCGACTATTTTGAGTCGAAAAAGTGAGCAGCGCCGTTTGTTTCTTTGAGGTGTCAGGCAAAGTCAAGCGTTTGTTGCCGCTCCAGCTAATGTCCGAATGGCGAAAGATGTTGAGGGCGACGCGATAGTTCGGGTAATACGTGAATGTTCGTCTGAAGTGAGGATCAAAAGTGGAATGAAAATAGTAGTACGCAATATGCTGCTGCAAAAGAGGATGCGCAGGTCGAATACTGACAAATTGTTCTTTATTGCTATTCATCATCTTTTAGGGCTAATACACAGTTATATAATCCCGCACCGACTTATGGTTCGTCAAATCAATCTTCTTCGACAAACGATGCTGCGCTTTGCGAACACTATCGGGGCTGATGCCTAGCAGTTGTGCCATTTCCTTGTTTTGAATGTTGAGTTTGAGCAACGCACAGATGTTGAGTTCATTCGGTGTAATGGTGGGATATTGCTCTTTGAGTCGCTTGAAAAAATTGGGGTGAACGTGTTGAAAATAAGCTGTGAAATTTACCCAGTCCTCTTCTGTTTCGATCTTATCCAACAAGAAAGTAGACATACTTTTGATAGTGGATTCGCTAGGGAAAGGGTCATTGGTATAGTTTGTGTTTTTTGGAACTATTTGCATTTTGTTTTTGAATATCCATGCAGTTGGAAGTATAATACTTAGCAAGCCGATGAGCCAAAGCCACTGATGCGATTCATTTCCTGAGGAAGCAGGATTTGTATCAGCGTCTAGCTTGTTTTGGTTTATTTTTTGCTCCAGATTCGTAATCTTTCTCATTTCATCAAAGCCAACCAAATCTTTTTCGATCTGTAAATATGCCGCTTCGTAAACGCTCGCCTCCTGTGGCAGTCCCTGAGCTGTATATATTTTGGCTAATAGCTCATTCATGCGTAAGGCTACGTACTGATCGTTCTCTGTCGCCCCCATTTGCAAACACTTTTCCGCAGTGGCGCGTGAGTTGTCTAGTTGATTGAGTTCAAATAGGACCAATGCCAATAAGCTCCTAATTTTATTGGCATCTCTATTATTTTGATTCTTGTCTGTTGTTTTGACTTCACTATTTTCGATTGACAGCCTTAAATAATTTGCTGCTTCCTCGAAGTTGACTAAAGCCATTTCTGTCTGACCAACATCTCTCAAAGTTTCACCTGTCACCTTCAATAGTACGCCTTGAAAAGCATATTGATTATCTTCCATTTTTGCCACCTCAAAGGCACGCTCTAGATATGGCAGTGCTTCTTCCTGCTTTTCTTGATGCAAATGGATATACCCAATTTCCATTAGTACATAAGCAGCTGCCAATGGATTGTTGAGCCGATTCGCCACCTCCAACGCTTCCAACTGATACCTCAAACCCTGATCCCAATCTTCTAAAAGCTGATAAATATTGCTGATATAAATGAGAACTTGATATTTATTGTAGTCCTCCAGTCCCAATTCGAGTGCTTCAAAACAATGCTCCAATGCAACATCATAATTCCCCAATTGCTGCTCAAAGAAGCCAAAGCGTTGTAAAACAGTAGATTTTAAATGCGAATAAGCAGACATATCACTTGCCTGCAACGCTTCCATATAAGTCGCTCTTGCCAAATCGTACTGCCCTTGATGAAAGTGATTGTCTGCATCAATCAAATAGCTTCGGATAAATGCTCTGGGATGTGCATTTTCAATCAAAATGGGTTTCGATATTGAAAGTAAACTATCCGATAAATCCGTACTTCCCATATCTGCGTGTAAGGAACTGAGTTCAAAGTTGGTCAGTGCTAGTGCTAAGGCATCGTCTTGCCGATTGAAGTAGGCTGCACAGTATTCTAGCGTGTCGAAAGCTATATAAAAATTACCCTTAAATCGCAGGACTTGTGCTAATTGCCGCGTCAGTTGATAATACATCATTGAATCTGAAGTCAACTGTCTCGCTGTTCTTAGATAATTCGCTGCCTCCTTACTATTCTGCTTTCGATTGTCCCACGCCCATTCTGTTAAAAGAGTAATACTATCCAAACGACTCGTACGACTAAGCTTCTTGTTCAATGAAGCAACTGATTTGCTCTGCGCATTCAGTGAAATATGGAAAGCAAAAGTCAAAAGGAAGGAAAGAATATACATTCTACTATTCACGTGCTATAGTTTTTAGCAAGATACACCGTCGTGGTCAACCTCGAATGGATTTAGCGATAAAAAGTAGTAGTCAACACACTTACTGATGTTGTTTATCTACCCTAAATTGCGTACGTGCGAAAATACAGATAGGCTTTCATACAAACATGAATAGCTTATAGTTTTGTCCCATGATTGTCTGTCTTTCGGTATCCATTGTCCGCCTTTGTTGGAGGACTCCGTAATAGATATTTGATTTTGGTGCTGAAAACAGAAACTAAAGTATAATATGATAGTGAGGACGTAATTGGAATAGTTTTAGCTTTGCGTGAGACAATTTCTTGCTGCTCATGCGTATCGCCATCAACACCCGCTTTCTCCTCAAAGACAAACTTGAAGGTATCGGTTGGTATACTTATCAGGTAGCAAAACGATTGGTAGAGCAATATCCTGAGCACACCTTCATTTTTCTATTCGACCGACCGTATGCAGAGACGTTTATTTTTGGTGACAATGTCATGCCTGTCGTCCTTGCTCCACCTGCTCGGCATCCTATTTTATTTACGATCTGGTTTGAGTGGTCGGTCGTACGTGCCTTAAAAAAATATAAAGCAGACGTTTTTTTATCGACGGATAATTTTTGCGCTTTGCGGACGAAAGTGCCGACTGTTTTGGTCACACATGATTTAGCCTTCTTACATTTTCCAGAGCAAGTGAGCCGTATCAATTTAGCCTACTATCGCTATTTCACGCATCGCTTTCTACAAAAAGCCAATCAGATCGTCAGCGTCTCCGAAGCGACACGACAAGACATTAGAGAAAACTATCCAATTGTAAAAGCGCCTATCTACATCTCAGGAAATGGCTGTCGCGACATGTTTCGACCATTGGAACAGCAAGAGAAAGAAGCGGTCAAAGCGAAATATACCGATGGCAAAGACTACTTCTTCTACATTGGGGCAGTGCATCCACGCAAAAATGTAAATCGGTTAATAGTAGCTTTTTCTGCTTTCAAAAAATCGACGAGAAGTGAAGTGAAATTACTGATCGGTGGACGTTTGGCTTGGCAGACAGGAGTAGTTAAAGAGGTTTACGAAGTCTCTGATTATCAGGAAGATATACAGTTCTTGGGATATGTAGAGGATGAAGAACTACCTAGACTTTTAGGGGCAGCTTTGGGATTGACTTACGTGTCTTTGTTTGAAGGTTTTGGTGTGCCACTTTTAGAAGCGATGTATGCAGAAGTGCCTGTTTTGACGTCCAATGTCTCTTCCATGCCTGAAGTCGTAGGAGAAGCAGCAATTTTGATTGATCCCAAAAGGGTAGAGGCGATTAAAAGTGGAATGATTCGGATATATGAGGACGAGAAATTGCGGACAGGATTGATCGAAAAAGGGAGCGTACAGCGACAAAGATATAGTTGGGAAAGAGCTGCCGAGGTCGTCTATGAAGCCATAGAAGCCGCCGCTTTAGGTACTTGATCGAGTGTCAGTAGTAGATTGATGGCATAAGTCGTCGGCGTTTCTTCCACACTTAAATCATACTGATCGGGATACAACAAATCTAGTCGCCGCCGTACATTCACCAGCCCAATGCCGCCACTTTTGCCTCTTGTCGGCGTAGCGATGCGATCTGCTTTGCTATTTTCAATATAAAAATTGACTTCTTGGTCATCTACATTCATGATGATTTTGACAAACCCTTCTGTAATCAAGTGATTCAGTCCGTGTTTGAAACTATTCTCCAAAAATGGAATAAACATCAGCGGCGCGATTTGCTGATCGGTTACTCGTCCATTCACCTCAAATTCAATGCTCACATTCTTACCTTGCCGTAAAGCTTCTAAGTCTAGATAATTTTTGATGTAATTGATTTCCTTCTGAAGCAACACGCGTTTTTCGTTGCATTCATAGAGCATATAGCGCATCATCTCCGAGAGTTTGATGACAATTTCGGGCGCACTATCGTCTTTTTTGAGCGTGAGGGCGTAGAGATTATTGAGCGTATTGAAAAGAAAGTGTGGATTGATTTGGGACTTCAAAAAGCGCAACTCGGACTGCATAGTGCGTCTTTGGAGCTCTTGGCGTTCACGGCTGTGGCGTACCCAATCACTGATGATTTTGAGAACAGTCGAAAAACTGACCACCAAAAACACGGATAAAAACTGAAACATCACATTTTCGAGCAGCAATTTTTGAGCGTCCGTATTGGAAAACCAAGCATATAGAAAGTATAAAAATATCTCTCGAAGCGGTGTAATGACCAAACAACTTCCGAATAGTAATAAGGTATAAGTCAGCAGTTTGTATTTCGTCAGGTATTCAGGAATGAGGTAATAGATATTGAAATAGACAACAGCGGCGTAGAAAGAAATAATGATAAGATTGTTGGCAAAAGTGAAAAAGAGACCGGCATCCGTCCCTTGATACAGCATAAGAATGGTCAAAATCAGTATCCATAAAGCGATGTGATAAAGTACCGAAGGAACAGTCATCCGAAAACGAGATATGGTAGAAGTAGTCGTCAAATGGTATCGATTTGAAGACGAATAAAGCAAATCTTCAATAAAGCACGAAATTTATTCGATTAAGCTAGGTATTTGGGTGTCAAATTGTTCAAAACAGAATGAAAAGGTCAGCGTACATTTTTTCCACATCCGAAACTATATTATCAAAAAAGCGTTACATTTGGCACACGCAAGTGAGTTAGTTTCTTGCTTTCGTATCATTTCCAGTACTGTATGCCGTTTTACTTTCAGTTTAAATGGCAAAGTGTTGCACCACTTATACACTTCATTGCAGTACTGATCAAAGTCGATTTATCTTCTACCTTCTGCTCAGATAAATGTTGATTTTGGTCAACCGCTTTCCATTCTAGAAGAGTACTTTGAGGACTCTTTCAATAACAAAAAGTAGCAACTAGAAAACATAATTAACAAATACTATGAGTCGCAGCATACTTGACTGTGGCGGCATCAATAAACTATAAAGTCTTATAAAAATGGCTAGAGTAAAAACGACTATAGAACATGTCGAAGAATTAGAGTACAATTCAGAGCGTCCACACTTGACGATCCCGGAATACGGTCGCAATGTGCAGAAATTGATTCGTTATGGCAAGACCATAGAAGATAGCGAAAAGCGTCAAAAGTACATGGAGCAGATCGTCGACTTGATGCTGCAAATGTCTCCGCAGAGCAAGAATCTGGACGACTTCAAAGATCGTCTGTGGCAGCACGTTTTCCGCATTGGTGGTTATGATCTGGAGGTGATGCCGCCTAGTGGTGTCAAACCGACGCCTGAAGACGAGCAAAAGAAGCCGGAAACAATCGGATACACCAAAACAGAAACGCGCTTCCGTCACTATGGACATCATGTACAGACCTTGATCGAAAAAGCACGCGCCATGGAGCCGGGCGAAATTCGTGACGGCTTTACCGAAGTGATCGGCAACTACATGAAAATGGCGTACAAAACTTGGAATCGCGAGCACTATGTCAGCGATGATACGATCATTCAAGACTTGGAAGCGTTATCAGATGGCGAGTTGATTTTGGACTCAGATACGTCTTTGGATACGCTCTCTAATGCCAACCGACGCAAAAGCAAGAAGAGTTCTTCTAGCAACTCCGGTGGCAAGAAAAACCACCATAAAAAAGGTGGCAAACAACGCGGGGGCAATAATCGTCGTCGCCGTAGCAATAGAAAAGACTAACAATGATGAACTGGACAGAACAATCCAAAGGGCTTTGCGCCACATTTCAGTTTCAAGATTTCAAAGCCGCTTTTGCCTTTATGACAGAAGTGGCTTTCCATGCTGAAACACAAGAACACCACCCCAACTGGAGCAACGTCTACAACAAAGTTGAAATTTGCTTGAATACGCATGATGCAGGTGGAGCGATCACAGAGAAGGATCGGAAATTGGCAGCCGCGATAGATGACGTGTATGAGAAGTTCAGTGCGAAATAGTGGATGTTTGCTATATTGGTCATCGTTGGATATGTAGCGGTAGAAAATAGCTACTTTGCCATCTATAATCTTCCGTATTAGCTGAATAGCTAACAGCCTATAGCTATTTATTCTTCGGGCGAAACGCTTTAATCACGCTCTCATCCGTCTCCAAATACGCACCACCAATCAGATCAATGCAATACGGAATTGCAGGAAATACCGCATCCAAGCACTCTCGGATAGCTTTGGGTTTGCCAGGCAAGTTGACGATCAATGTCTGATTGCGGATGCCTGCGGTCTGTCGAGATAAGATGGCTGTAGGTACATATTTCAAGCTTTCTTGCCGCATCAACTCACCGAAACCCGGCATCATTTTCTGACAAACGGCTGCTGTGGCTTCCGGTGTCACATCTCGTACTGCAGGTCCTGTGCCACCTGTGGTCACAATCAAAGAGCAACCTGCTTCGTCTGCCATTTTGATCAAGGTGGCGGCTATCAAATCTTGCTCATCAGGAATCACTGCATACTCTGGTATCCATTCTGATATTAGATAATCATTCATCGTATCGACGACGGCTTTGCCCGGCAAGTCTTCATAAATCCCTTTGCTGGCGCGGTCTGAAATGTTGATGATACCGATTTTTGCTATCATTTGTCTATGGATACTCTGGTTATAGAATCAGTTACCAATCTTTCTTTGATTTAGACGGTTTTTTCTTGCCTTCCTTCATTTTTCCTTGCACTTTTTGCTCTTCTTCTTCTGCGATACGTAGGAGTTCCTCAGCTTCCTCTTTACTTAGATCGCGCTGCTGCTCTTGCTGTCCACCTTCGCCTTGTTGCTGCTGTTGCTCTTGAGGTGGTTGCTGCTGATCTTGGGACGAATCGCCTTCACTTTGTTGTTCTTGCTGCTCCTGTTGTTCTTGCTGCTCTTGGTCTTGATTTTGTTGCTTCTGCTGTTGTTGTTGCTGCATTTGGAGTTGACGCTGTGCTTGGGCGAGGTTGTATTTGGTCTCGATGTCTTTCGGATCGAGGCGCAGCGCATTTTTATAAGCATCTATACTTTGTTCAAAATTTTGCATCTCAAAAAAAGTATTGCCCAAATTGTGGTAGGCGCGCGCGTTGACTTTGGGATCATCCGACTGTGAAAGGGCACGTTTGTAAGATTTAGCCGCTTCTTCTAGTCGTTTTTGTTTGTATAATGAATTGCCGAGGTTGTAGCGAGTCGTACCTGCGCCTTCTTTTTCCAAAGCTCGACGGTAGCTTTCCTCTGCGCTTTCGTATTCTCCATTTTTGTAATTAGCATCACCTTCTCGAAGCAAGGTATGTTCCGACTGCGCAAAACTAATGGATAGAAAAAGGGAACTGACTACAATAGCTACGTATCGTTTCATGACGCACAAATTTTGTTGATATAAGAACAAAGAATCAAAACCTCAAGTTGTAAATTCGATTACTTAGACCGCAAAAATCTGATCAAAATTCTGGAACGACTTAAATTCTATCGCATTGCCGCTAGGGTCTAAAAAGAACATCGTCGCTTGCTCACCGACTTCCCCTTTGAAGCGTACGTAAGGCTCAATGATAAAGTCTGTACCATGATCGCGTAGTTTTTGCGCTAGAGCTTCCCATTCTGACATCTCCAAAATGGCACCGAAATGTTTGACCGGAACATTGTGACCATCCACGGCATTGGTGGTACTGTCATCTGCTTCCGGATCGACTAGATGAGCAGTGATTTGATTGCCCCAAAAGTCGAAATCGATCCAACGATCAGATGTCCGTCCGACACCGCAGCCCAATAAGTCCTGATAAAAAGTTCGTGTTTTCGCTAGATCATGTACTGGAAAAGCCAAGTGAAATGGTTGCATAAGATATGTGGTTTAAGTAAATAAAAAGAATGCTGACAAGACTTCCAATTCTTGCGCTAGCCTTCTTACTTTTGCGCCAAAATTAGCAATATGAATGAGAATCGCCTGAGAATTGCCATCCAAAAATCCGGTCGCCTAAGTGAGCAAACCAATCATCTGCTACAAGAATGTGGCATCAAATACAGCATCGGGAAGCGTAGCTTGATGAGTAGCTCGCGCACTTTTCCATTGGATTTGCTGCTCCTCCGTGACGATGATATCCCGCAATATGTAGAAGATGGTATCGCACATATCGGTATATTGGGAGAAAACGTAGTAGAAGAAAAAGCAGATAATGTACAGATTATCAAGCGATTGGGCTTTTCAAAATGTCGTTTGTCGCTAGCCATCCCAAAACGCATTGACTATCCTGGCATACAGTATTTCGATGGCAAAGAAATCGCTACGTCCTATCCGGTCATCCTACAAAAGTACTTAGACAAAGCAGGTGTGAAAGTAGATGTCCACGAAATTAGTGGTTCGGTAGAGATCGCGCCGAATATCGGTTTGGCAGATGGTATTTTCGACATTGTGAGCACTGGTGGCACGCTACGTAGCAATGGTTTAAAAGAAGTCGAAGTCCTGATGGAGTCTGAAGCTGTTTTGATTGCGACCAACGACCTCGCTACGCCACAGCAACAGCTACTCGACGAATTGCTGTTTCGCATGGACACCGTCATGCACGCCAAAGACAAAAAATACGTCATGCTCAATGCACCCAAAGCCAAACTCGACCAGGTGATCGATCTACTGCCAGGTGTCAAAAGTCCTACGGTGATGAACTTGGCAGATGACAACTGGGTAGCGATTCATGCTGTCCTCAGCGAAGCGGACTTCTGGAAAGCGGTACAGCCGTTGAATGAGCTGGGCGCGACAGATATTTTGGTGAGCAATATTGAGCGGATGGTGGTGTAGAAGTCAAAGCTTTGCGAAAGTTCAGCACTTTCGTAAAGCTTGCCTGTATTTTTAGCTTCAATGCTAACTGTAGAACTTACCATTTTGCAGCTTCTTCTTTTAGTTGTTTGATACTTATGGATTCACCATTTTTCATGGCTTCTACTCGTCTTGCGTATTCTGTTTCAGCTATGCTAGTGAGAACCGGGTTTCCATATGTATTATAGCCCACTATTGGTTCTTGCTGCTCTTGTCTATAGGCTTCAAACATAGCATGAACTACTTTCAAAAAAGAGTCATCCAGATGATCTATAATATCATGAATTTCTGTTCTAATGGCTGCCGCATTCATATGACTAAGGTACAGTCAAAAGCAGTTGGATTTTTACTAAGTTGAATCACTCTAGGTGACAAAACATTTAGAAAAGGGAAGAAGCGAAAAAAAGTGCTTAATGTTGTATGAAACCAAGCATTAAGCACCAATGATATACGTAGTAATAAAGATAGGTAAAATATTGACCTGTCAGTTGGGCG
>JBCDHX010000079.1:0-26904 GCA_038749535.1 Bacteroidota bacterium | reverse complement strand
CTAAATTATGCTATTGTACGCTACATTCCCTATCCATTAGAATTTTACCAAGTAATCTACAAAGGCCTTCACTATTTAATTCCTAAAGATCAGGTAGGGCAACAATTTTTTCAACCAAATCAATCCGAACTAATAGCAAAAGGGTATCTAGTTGCCATTAGAGCAAAAGAGGCTATTCAAGGAATCCGTTTATTTACTCAATATAATCCTATCTATGAATCCGAAGAACCAATGAAAGAAAATAAGTTTAATCGGCGTTACCAAAGGTTGAGCGATCGATTGACGAATTACTATTCCTCACAAATTAAATTAAATTAAATTAAAATGTCCAACTTAAGAATTGAAAGTTCAGCAGATGGGTTCAATACTTACAACCCCATTGATAACTTACCCATCCCAATACCTAATACTTTTTTAAAGGCCGAGATGCTCCAAGAAGTAACGAATTATTGGATAGACGCACAAAGAGAGCGAATTTTTTTAATACCATTTTGGAAGGCAGAAAAGCTACTCGCCAACTCTAATTTAGGTAAAATAGCACTGAAAGTGTACAACATTGAGGATAATTGTAGGATAGACGCTGAATGGGTTAGTTTTAATGCAGAAACAACCATTAAGCCAACGCTAACACATGATACACTTCGATTAACTTCCCATAAAATAGCAAGCATCCTCACTAGTTTCATTAATACTGGAGAAACCGAGAGTTACTTTGTATTTGGAGCAGATTTGCTACGACGAGAGCGACCAGACGTTCGAGAGTTGGCCTGACTTAGATTTGTATCGAATCTTCGTGGACTATAACAATAATGGAGGGCTTGATTCAAATATTGATCTATTGCTTACACCTTTCAGCGATGGGAGAATTTGTGTATCTGAACTAATAGATCAAACTGCCGTAACACCCTGTGAATTTTATGGAGATGTCAATGGTGAAAGTTCATTCTCTGCTACAGAAAGTTCTTCCAATCCTCATGTCAACTATACCTTGAGTATTCCTAAATCTAGATTGTCTGATTCCTCAACAGCTAATGTTGTTATTAGAATTTATGATGGAGAAACGGGCGGGAAGAACTACCCTGAAACGGATTCTCTCTTTGTAAATACCTTAGAATTTTCTTGGTAAAAGGATGAAATAACGGAATGAGCATTGTTGATTATCGCTAGTTCTTAGATAGCCTCAATCTCCTTCAACAACTTCCGCGTTTCCGGCAACGGCTTTACCCCAAATTCCTCCATCAAGACTTCTTCGCATTGCTGATAAGTTTTGATGGCTTGCGGTCGATTGCCTTTGGCGAGGTAAGCTTGCATTTCAATGCGATAAGCGTCTTCCCAAGCCGGATCTATGAGTAACGCTTGCTGCGCCAATCGCACACTTTCCATCGGCATAGTCGGCAGCAGTAACTCTGCCAATGTTATCATCGCACCCAGAGTCAAGACTTGCAATCGTTCTCGCTCCGCACTCGACCAGTCTTCATACAGTCGTTCTGGCAGATAAATACCGTGGTGCAAGTCAATCGCTTCTCGATATGCTTCTATAGCAAGAGATTGGTCTTCTTGTATTAGTTGATTTGCCAATGCAATATAGTTTTCAAGGGCAGCTGCGTCTATCCAAAGTTCATCAAAAGTAAGCTGATAAGTGATCCCTTGACGAAGGATATATTTAGGCTCTGTGCGAGGTGGTCGATTGGGTTCTAACGCCTTATTGATGCCGTGGAGGGCGACCTTGAAGGTTTGATCGGCAGAATTGGGGTCTATGTCCTCCCAGATGCGGTCGATGATTTGTTCTTTGTGCAATGCGCGTCGCTGACGAGCCGTGACCAAGAATTGAAACAGCTGTATACTTCTATCACGTCCAAAATCTTTATCGACCAGCCACTCCTCGTTTCGACACACTCGAAAAGTCCCCAAAGTGTAGATTTGAATGGGCGCGTTGGCGCGCGCTTCCGTTAGTTCTGTTAGTTGTTGTGCTAATGGCTTCATCTCGTGAATGACTATTTTTTGGCTAAATCATTCACTTTCTTCTCCAGACGCGACACTGCTTTCGTCAATGCCAGAATCTGCTCTGACAGCTCACTCACATCTTCTTTATTCGCCACTCGAAAACTATCGACATCCGGCAGTTGCTCTATCGTGCTTTCAAATTTTTCGTTGATGGCGTCGCCGACTTGACTGATTTGACTTTGAATCTGCGTGATGCCTTTTTTCGGATCTTTGATGGTGTCCAATACCAACTTGGGCGTATCCGCAGCCACTCGCTTCCACAGATCGAAGCTTTTGCTCAAAATTCCTTTTTGCGCTTCCGGCGACTGATGTTCCGTTGCTGCCATCGTCAAGTCTGCCAGCTTACTTTGCATGAATTTCACAATCGCATCGTATTCTGAAAACCGCTTTTCATCGCCGCTTTGGACGTGTCGGATATTGCCGCGCCACTGTACTTGTGGTTCACCTTTTTCATTTTCGAATATTTTTTGGTTGAAGCGGAGGACGAAGGAAGCAGTTTCTGCTGATTTGGACATGGTGGAAGTTTAAAATATGATAAAATAAGAAGGTGCTTCATCAAGCAGAGTAACTCACAGCATTTTTAACTTTATCAGCTTCTAATGACTTAGTTTTCTTATCGTTCGATATTTCAAAAGCTTTTTGCTTCATCCATAATTTCCACCGTAAAATGGAAGGGACTAGATCACCAGAATGTGCTTCTAATCTGTACATTAAAGCAGTATTTGGTGTCTCTCTATTGTTGATGATTCGGCTCAATTTCGTACAGTGAATGCCTAAGTCAGATGCCAGTTCTTTCTTTGTTTTTTTCAAAATCCGAGCATACTCTTCTAGTCGCTTACTAAAACTCATGCTTGTTTGATAAGGCTTTTTCTGAATATAGTTTTTGGTCTGATAACGAAATTGAAGTAAGTCAGAATAAATGCGTTGCTCCTCAGTCCGTTCAGCCAATAGCTTGAAGCGAAAAGCTCGTAACTCATTATTAGCTTTCTTCATTTCTTCGTTTGTCAAATCTTGAGGAATAAGCATAGCATCTGCAATTTCTTCATCCGTCATCGTCTCTTTTAGCTTATTATATACTTTTTCAAATCGTTTCATCCGTGTCGTCTAGGTAATCATCAATAATTAACGATTGCTCAAATATACCATTTTTCACTATGCTCCCCCAAATGCCGCTTACATCAACTCCCACAAACATGCCTCACTTTCCACTATATGTACCTTACCGTAAAAAACAACGTCTCAACAACAACCTAAATTCTGGTTAATTTTAAAACAGGGAACGTACTTTTGTCCTTATTATGTGTTTGACTAGAAAGAGCCATAAAAAAATTGAATATCAATCATTTAAGGATGTCATAACTCCCTTTGACTTATATGCTCTTAGATTTCCTTAAATGCCTGCCTGGTGCCAACGATAGTCAGACAGGTTTCAATTACAAAAAAAGAAACATCATCGCATGAAGGTGCTAAAAAAAATAGGTTGGATTCTCTTAATTACGATAGCCTTTCTCGTAGGCGTTGCATTATTAGTTCCAGTCGTATTCAAAGATAAGATTACAGGATTTGCGAAAGACCAAATCAATCAAAATATAGATGCTGAAGTCGATTTTGAGTCGGTCAATTTATCCTTCTTTCGCAGCTTTCCCAATCTGAGTTTCCGACTCCAAAATTTCTCCGTTGTCGGTAAAGGACAGTTTGAAGGAACGCCTCTCGTAAGCGGCGAAAACTTCGATGTGGCGGTTGATTTGACATCGGTCATCCGTACGCCTGTCATCGTCAAATCTATCCAGCTAGACAAACCAGATATTCAAGTCTATGTTTTGGAAGACGGCAATGCCAACTACAATATCGTCGCGACAGATACGACAAGCACGACCTCTTCTGAAAGCGGCATGGAGATCGCATTGGACAAATATGAAATTAATGAAGGTCGTATCCACTACGATGACAAATCTTTGGGATTGACGACGACTTTGGAAAACATCAATCACGAAGGAAGTGGTAATCTGAGCGCGAGTGTTTTTGATTTGGATACAGAAACAGAGATCGAATATACCAGTTTGGCGTTCGATGGCATTCAGTATTTGGACAGCGCGACTGTCAATTTGGATGCGATTTTGCATGCCGATTTGGACAGTATGAAATATACGCTGCGTGAAAATGAGTTGAACATCAATGAATTGATCTTACAAGCGGATGGCTTTGTACAACTATTTGAAGATCAGGAAGATATATTGATGGATTTGAGTTTCAATGCACCTGAAAGTGAGTTTAAAGAGTTATTGTCTTTGCTACCAAATGCGTACACTCAAGACTTCAAAAAAGTGAAGGCAGATGGTACTTTTCAGTTCAATGGATTTGCGAAAGGAACATATCGAGCTAACGCAGAAGAATATCCAGCTTTTCAAGTCAACTTGAACGTGGCAGAAGGAGAAGTCCGCTATCCTGATTTACCAATGGGCATCAATGAGATCAATCTCGCCACTTTAGTCGATCATCCTGGTGGTAATTTGGATGGGATGACGATTGACATTAGCCAATTGAAATTGTTGATTGGCGAAGATCCAGTCGAAGGTTTTTTCAAGATCAAAACACCCATTTCTGACCCTTTTGTCGATGGTCGATTGAAAGCTGATTTGGACTTGGCGAATGTCTCCAAAGCGTATCCGCTAGATGGTGTGCGCGAATTGGCAGGTCGATTTGTCGCTGACATCACCGCTCAGGCGCGACAGTCTTCCATAGAAGCCGAAAACTACAGTCAAGTCAATATGAAAGGGCAAGCGACGGTGCAAGATGTATTGTACGTCGCCGATAATATGCCCGAAGTGCGCGTCAAAGATGGTTTGGTTAATTTCACGCCTCAGCATTTAGATTTGGTCAAATTAGATATACGATTGGGGAAAAGTGATCTGTATGCTTCTGGCAAAATTTATAATCCATTGGCAGTACTTTCCGATCAAACTTTGCGCGGCGATATGCGCATCCGCTCCAACTATTTTAATGCGGACGAATGGCTGACAGATTCTGGTGAAACGACCACTTCCACTTCTCCAAAAGTAGATGAGCAAGTGAGCGATCAATATCGCTTCAATATAGATGCCGAAATGCGCAAGATTGATTATGACATTTATCAGTTGACGGATTTGGCGACTAAATTATTGATTACTGCCAATGAAGCAGATGTCAGTGCCTTTTCCACCAATGTCAATGGCAGCAGCCTGAGCGCAAATGGAAAAGCCACGAATTTGTATAACTTTCTGAACAATGGCGGTGTGCTCGGTGGTGCGTTCGATTTGAATGCGGGGGTGTTTGATTTGGATCAATTGATGGCAGATTTGGAAGGCGGTGCAGCGGCGACAGAAGGGGAAACGAGTGAAACGACAGCGACTGCCAGCATTCCAGATTTCCGCTATAACATCGACTTGAACGTCAATGCTAACCGAATTGTATTTGAACCTTACGATTTGACGAATCTAAAAGGAACAGCGCAAGTCACTGAAAAACAGATCGTTATCAATCAGGTCAATACCAACTTGGCAGATGGACAACTCAATGGCTCTGGCACCGTCGCCGATTATATGGAATATGCTTTCTTGAATGATACCGTTCGTGGCGATTTCAAGATCAGTTCTGCATTTTTGAACCTCAACTCCATTCTAGCTTCGGAAGAGTACACTTCTAACATAGGCGACGAGACACCAACCACAGCTCAGCCAGAAGATTTGGAAGCTTTCATTTTTCCAGTCAATTGGAACTTTAAAATCGACGGAGATTTCAAAGAAGTGCTTTATGCAGATTTGAAAATGAATGATGTTGTCGGCACAATTTTGATTGAAGAAGGTGCACTGCTTTTCCAAGATACAAAAGGGAAAACGCTGGGTGGACAGATGGCAGTCACTGGCGGCTACGATACTCAAAATCCAGAAGCTCCGGCATTCGATATTAAGTTGACGCTGGAAGATGTTGGTATCGGGCAGGCGTTCACGACTTTCAATACGTTTGAGAAATTCGCGCCCATCGGGGGCTTCATTGATGGAAAAATGAATACGAGTTTGCTGTTTTCTAGCATTTTGGGGCAAGATATGATGCCAGATTTGAAGACCGTCAATATGGAAGGTTTCATCGAGACGTTAGAAGCGAGCATCAAGAACTTCAAGCCCATTCAAGCCATCGGCAATACATTGGACATCCGCGAAGTCAATTTTGATCGAATTGGCATTCAAAATACGAAGAACTGGTTTACGATCAATGACGGAAAAGTGCGACTGGAAGAAGCGAAACTGAATTTTAAAGACATCCAAATGACCGTGAGCGGCGAAAGTGGACTGGATAGCGATATGAATTTTGACATCATCGCCTTCGTCCCTAAAGTCTACATGGGCAATGCTGCGAATAAAGGACTCAATTTGATTCAAGATAAAGCTAGCGGTTTGGGACTGAATCTCAATACGGGTTCTCACGTCAAAATGCGCATCAATATGACAGGGACAATGACTGCTCCGAAATTGGGCGTCACGCCGCTCGGTATGGCGAATTTGGGAGAAGTAACTCTGGAAGGTGATACCACATCTACTGTCGTCGAACCTGCTGTCAATCTGAAACAGCAAGTCACCGATCAAGCCAAAGACAAAGTCGCCGATGTGACCGATCAAGCGAAAGATCAGGTCAATACGGTCGTCGATTCTGCAAAAACGGTCGTGCAGACTCAAATTGATTCTACGAAAGCCAATGTGAAAAAGCAAGCGGAAGAAGCTATCGGAGAGAAAGCGGAAGAAATTAAGGAGCACTTGGATAAGTACAATCCGTTTAAGAAGCGGAAGAAGAAGAGTGGAGAGGGAGAATAGCTGTTAGCTGTTCAGTAGCTAATAGCTTGAGTTCAGCACTTTCAGTAAAGCGAAAGGCTTCGGATGCTAATAGTGTCCGAAGCCTTTTTCGTCTAGAAGTGAGCGAAGCGAACGATCTCAAATCTAGAAGCGAAGCGATCTCATTACTTGTTCCGAAACCTCGGAATCTACTCCATCTCAAACACCACATCTCGATAAATCTCCTTCAACTCAAGCAGTTGCTCAGCAATTTGAATGCTCTTTTCTAGCTCACGATGCGATTCATTGATCCATAAATCATCATCTTCTGCTTCCAGCATTCGTCTGAAAACCTCTACATAAACCTGATCTTGCGCAATCAATACATATTCTTGCAAACTCGGAATGGTGCGATAACCCTGCCATTTTTCGCCTCGATCTTTACCTTCTGTAGAGTCGGAGAGTACTTCGATGATGGTACAAGGATTTAAAGTCGCTTTCATCTTCTTTTTGTAGTCGAAGAAAATGGATTCACCTTTCACCACCATGGCATCCGCATAGTAAAAACGATCCGTTTCTAGAATATGAAGCATCCGATTGCTAGGATAAACGCGGTATGGTTGATCTTTGAAATAATTGCCTAGCTCCCTAACTATATTGGCTACAATCAATTCGTGATTCTCAGATGCATACGCCATACTGCTTACTTTTCCATTAGAATATTCATGCCTTTCATCAGAGCTAAATTCTAACTCTAGAAACTCCTCTATTCCCATTTGCTCTACCATCAATACAGACATACGTATCGTTTTTATTAACTCTAAATATATAGGATTTTATATTTAAAACAAAAAGGCTTCGGAGATGCTCAAACTCATCCGAAGCCTTTTGTCTAGAAGAGACGGAGTAGCGATCTCAAATCTAGAAGTGATCTCATTACTTGTTCCGAGTCATCGGGATCTATTCTTCCAAATCAATCAACGCGGGACTCATCCCCATACTCGAAAATCCACCATCGTGGTATAAATTCTGCATGGTGATGGAGCGCGTGTAGTCAGAGAAGAGTGTCAAACAGAAATCTGCACAAGCATCAGCAGAGGCATTGCCGAGTGGCGACATTTTGTCTGCATAATCGAAAAACTCTTGGAAGCCTTTGACGCCTTGTCCTGCAGTCGTCATCGTCGGTGACTGAGAGACAGTATTGACGCGTACATTATTTTTCATCGCAAAATGATAGCCAAAGCTACGTGCAAAGGATTCTAGTAGGGCTTTAGATTCTGCCATTTCGCTATAATCTGGGAAGGTGCGTTGAGCTGCGATGTACGTCAAGCCCAAGATAGAGCCATAGTCTTTCATGGCGTCCATTCGATACAAAGTTTGCATCATTTTGTGGAAGGAGATCGCCGAAATATCGAAGGTCTTTTGCATCCAATCATATTTCAGATTGGTGTATTCTCGCTTTTTGCGCACATTCAAAGACATCCCGATGGAGTGCAACACGAAATCTAGTTTGCCACCTAATTTGTCTTGCGCTTGCTCGAATAAATTTTGCCAATCTTCTTCGCTTGTAGCATCCGCAGGAATGGCTTCTGCGCCTAGCTTTTCAGCTAGTTTTTGAATTTTTCCAAAGCGAAATGCCACAGGTGCATTGGTCAGTAAGATGGTCGCGCCTTCTTCCACCGCTCGTTCTGCGATTTTCCAAGCGATAGATTGATCGTCGAGTGCGCCCGAGATGACGCCGATTTTTCCTTGTAATAGATTGTTTGCCATAGAATTTTAGATATGAGTTTTTGAGATGTGAGACTTTTCAGCACATTCTCTAAAATTAGCAGTTTACTTTTAGGTTATTCCTCTTCATTCTCTGATGCAGACTCAAATTCTTCTAAAATATTATTGAGCTCTATAACTTTTATAGATGCTTGAGCTGATTTATCGTATAACTTAATGAATACAATCAATGTACTTTCCTCTTGTTCTTTGATATGAGATATAATCCTGCCATCACCACTTTTCCCTTTTCCTTTACTTCTGATCTGAAGTCGGATTTTATAGAAATCGTCACTTATCTTCGTTCCGAGATATGGATTTTTAGATAACTCATCTTGGAGTGATTCTATATCTTTCTTAAGACTCCTATATTTTTTAAACAGCTTTTTAAAGTCTTTTCTGAAAGTCGAAGTAACACGGATGTTAATGCTCATCTAATAAACTTTGTAAGGTGTCCAACTCTCTTTTTCCTTCTTCGGCTTCCTTAATTTCTCTTAGACTTTGGTGAACATCTTCTCTCATTTCTTCCAAAAAATTCAATCTGCGTAGCACATCAATTATTTGCTGATATTCATCATAAGGAACTAACATGCTTGTCGTTTCGCCCTCTTGATTGATAACTGCCTGATGATTTTGTGTATTCAAATTCATAATCCCTCTATTTAAGATAACCAATATTTCTTACGATTGCTGTCCTCTCTTTGCTCTTGAAATTCTACACAATCGCAAGTAGTTCTCTCGCATTCTGCATCGCTGAGTCCGAGGGCGGATTGCTACTCAACATCACCGCTATCGCTCTGATTTTTTCATCCTCTGTTAGCTCTTTGACGCGTGTTACTGTCCGATCATTTTTGACTTTCTTGAAGATATAATAATGCGTATTGGCTTTGGAAGCCACCTGTGGGGAGTGGGTAATGGAAACCACTTGATGCTCATCGGATAAGGAGCGCATGATTTCGCCCATTTTCAGTGCGACATGACCAGATACACCGCTATCTATTTCATCAAAAATCATGGTCGGCAATGGAATAGCCGAAGCCACCAATGATTTAGTTGCCAATGCCAAACGCGACTGCTCTCCACCCGAAGCGACAGACCGAATGGGTTGTAAACGGCTGCCTTTATTGGCGGCAAAAAGATACTCTACTTCGTCAATACCCATTGACTGCAACTGAGCGGCTTTTTGAAAGTCGATTTTCATTTGCGCGTACTGCATCTGTAGGCTGTAGAGCATGCTCTCGACTCGCTTTTGAAATTTCGGTGCGACTTTTTGGCGACGCTCGGAAAGTTTAGCGGCTTGCTCACGGAGTTGGATTTCTTGCTGCTCTATTTCTATGTTTAGAGAAGCGATGCTTTCTTCCAGATTAGAAAACGCATCTTGCTGGCTTTCTAAACGATCTCGAATCTCGATCAATTCCTCTACACTCTGCACTTGATGCTTTTGCTGCAACCGATAAAATAAATCCAATCGCTCATTCACTTCCTGCAGTCGCTCACCATCATATTCGGTATCTTCGGCAACTGCTTCCAGCTCTTTGGTGATGTCTTCCAATTCAAACACCAAACTATCTAGACGCGACTTCAACTTGCCGACTCGACCATCAAATTCGCTGACGCTCCCGATGCTATTGTTCAAAGTCTGCAACTGATCGAGGACCGACTGCTCGGACTCTGATAGGTACTGAAACGCATCACCCATGATGCGCTTGATGTCTTCGGCATGTGTGAGTCGTTCCGATTCATCTTCTAGTTTGGCTTGCTCGCCAGCTTCTAGTTCGGCATCGGTGAGTTCTTTCAACTGAAACTGCAAAAAGTCACTTTCTTGCTGCTCTCGTGCTTGTCGCTCTACCAAATCTTTCAATATGCGTTTGTTCTGCTGATAGGTGCGGAAAAGCTGCTGGTACTTTTGGAGTAGTTTTTTGTTGTCTGCCAAAGCATCCAGCATTTGAATCTGAAAATCAGCGCTATGAATGTCTTGGGTATCGAATTGCTGATGTAAGTCTATCAAGCGACTACTGATTTCTTGCAGCACTTTTAGATTGGTGGGCGTATCGTTGGCGAAGGCACGAGATTTGCCAGAAGGTGTCAATTCTCGACGAATCAACAGCTCATCTTCATAGTCAATATCGTGCTTTTCAAAGACTTCTTTCAGTCCATAGCGAGAAATATCAAATGCCCCTTCGATGACACATTTTTTGGACTCGTCATAGAGTGTTTTTGTATCCATCCGACGACCCATCAGTAACCCCAATGCACCTAATAGAATGGACTTTCCGGCTCCGGTTTCTCCAGTGATGATGGTCAACCCCTCTGAAAAATTCAGCTCTACTTCCTCAATAATGGCGTAGTTTTTAATCTTCAGCCACTTTATCATATCTTTAATGAATTGTCTTAAATTGAAGGCATTTCAACGCAGATAGTTTCTCTACTATTGCCTTATAAGAGCGGGCGAAGATACGGGAAGTTTTTGGTTTGATAGGTGGAGCAAGCAAAAAGGTGTGCACGACAGCTCATTAAGTTCTAGCGACTACTCCCTTCAACACCTTCCGATCAATCTTCCCGGTATCGCTCTTCGGCAAAGCGGCTAAAAACCGCACCGACTTCGGCACTTTGAACTTCGCTAAACGCGTCTGGCAAAAATCCAAAACTTCGGCTTCCGAGAGTGCTTCATCACTGACTACAAAAGCCTTACCTACTTCTCCCCATTTGTCGTGTGGGACACCGATGACGACAACTTCGCTGATTTTCGGATGCCTCAAAATAGCACGCTCCACTTCAGCAGGATAAACATTCTCCCCTCCTGAAATATACATATTTTTGATGCGATCAACAACGAAAAGATAGCCTTCCTCATCTTGTCGGACACGATCTCCAGTTCTGAACCAATGGTTTTGAAACGCTTTTTGAGTTGCTACTTCATTTTGCCAGTAGCCTGGCGTTACCATCGGACCGCGTAGCAGTAGCTCACCAGCTTCATTGGCAGCGCAGGCTTCTCCTTCAGCATTCACGATCTTAGTTTCTACATAGAAATTGGGTCGTCCGATGGATCCCATTTTTCGAGTGGCATCATCTTGGTGCAAAGAGGTCAAATTGGGTCCTACTTCTGTCATCCCAAATCCTTGACGCACTGGAACACCTTTGTTGTGCCATTTCTCGATCAGTGACAGCGGCATCGGTTCGCCACCAACTATCACATACAACAAAGAACTCAAATCCGCCGTCTCAAACTCAGGTAAATCCACTATTATTCTGAGCATGGTCGGCACACCCATAAAAATGGTAATTCGTTCTTTTTCAATGACTTCCAATACCTTTTGCGCATCAAAAGAACGCATCAAGCAAGTGAAGCCACCATGATGGAAGAAGGGTGTCGTCAGTACATTCCATCCGCCAGTATGGAAAGGCGGCAGACAATTGACAGCGCGACTTCCAGCATTGACGATGAGCGACATGGCGGTATTGATGCTATTCCAAAATAGCATACCGTGGGTGTAGAGTGCGCCTTTTGGAAAGCCTGTTGTACCCGAAGTATAAAGGATGAAAATAGGATCGTCGGGCTGCAAACCAATAGATGGAGAATGGAGATCAGTTTCCTTTTCTATCATTGGATCACAAAAATCCTGTAAGGCTTCCTTGCTGATTTGGAAAGGAATGGCAGCAGTAGTATTCTCTACTTTCGGCTGAAATTGAGCTTCGACAATTAAGAGTTTTGGCGTCGCATTTTGGAATAAATAATCAATCTCTGCACTCGCCAGACGATAGTTCATCGGCACTAAAATACAGCCTGTTTTTTGAGCCGCTACGAACAATAATAGATATTCCAATCGATTTTCAGACAAGACTGCAATGCGATCTCCTTTCCTAATTTGATACACTTCAGTAAGCTGATGCGCCAGCCGATTCCCTAGTCGATTGAGCTCATAAAAAGTAAGCGAACGCCCTGTCTCTTCCTCTTTGAACGCCACCTTATTCGGACTATACATCGCCCATTTCGCTGCCCAATCGTATTGATTCATTTGTATCCTACTATGAAATTAAACAATTTACTCTCGTCCACCCGTCAACCGTTCATCCGTCTCCCGTCAACCCGTCCCCATCACAACCGAAAAGCCGCACTCGCAAACGACAAACCACCACCCGACCCAATAAAATACACCAAATCCCCTGATTTCACCAACTCCTTTTCCCAAGCATCATTAAACGCCATCGGAATACAAGCCGAACCTGTATAACCATAATGGTGCATGACCGTATGCCCTTTTTCCCGATCTACGTCCAGTCGATCTAGCGTCTCCCAAATGGCATTGATATTGATCTGCGTGATGAAATAGCGAGCGACATCATCAGCAGTTTTACCAATGCGTTCGTTCAGTCGTTCTGCCATTTCCGACCAAATCTGCGGATTGAGTTCCTTTGGAAACTTATGGACAAATTTAAGCTGATGATCGTGATTGTCTAAGACTGCATCACTGATCGGCATTTTCGTGCCGCCACCATAAACACCCATCCAGCTGTTGTATTCACCTTTGGAAATCAATTGGCTTGCCAAAAAACCGCGATCCGTATCTTTCTCTGATTTCAATAATACTGCACCTGCGCCATCCGCAAAAAGCGTCACTGTTTTCTTGTCCCCCATATTTAGAAACTTGCTCATTGCATACGCACCGATCACCAAAATGTACTCATACTGCTCATCAGCACGAATGTATTTTGAGCCAATATCCAACGCCGTCACAAAGCCAGCACAAGCAGTATTGACATCAAAGGTACCAGCTTTGGTCGCACCGAGTCGATGCTGCACGACGGAAGCCGTGGAAGGTGAGACAAACTCAGGAGTATCCGTAGAGACAATAATTAAATCCAATTGCTCCGCTGACACGCCAGCTCTTTCTAGCGTGACACGAGCAGCATTTTCAGCCAAATCAGCAGTACTCTCATCTGCTGCGCACCACCTCCGCTCGTAGATGTGTACTTTTTCTCTTAGCCAAGTATCTACATCTTCACCTAAGCGTTCATTGAAAAATTGATTGGAGATCACTCTTTCGGGAGCATAAGCTCCACAACTTATAATATGTGCGTTACGCATATTGTTTACGATTTGAAAAAATGAATACTTAGTGTCGGAATCACACTAATGAGTAGTCCCAAAGTGGCAGTCAATCCAGGATTGCCGAATGCTAAATCACTATTTGGAAATAGATTGGAGCCAAAGAAAAATAGACCAAAATGAGCGACCAAAGCTAGAATAGACATCGACCAAACTACACTTAATCGGACGCGCTGAAAGAGGACACCAGCGAGCAAGGGTGGCACAGCAGCCAAGACTAGTCCATAGACACCCACTTGACCAAAAATCCCTAATAACCTAGGTGGATTTAAAGTGACAATGAATGTCAGAACAGCGATCAAAATCAGCACAATTTGACTGGCTCGAAAAGCTGTTTTCATCTTTTGTTCAGCCGACAAATTAGCATTACCAAACTTATCCAATATATTGATAACCAGATCATTAGCAGTGATTGTCGAAATACCAACTAACAATCCATCCAAGGTGGACATCGCCGCTGCTAGAAGCACGACACTGACGATAGTGAAAAGCGTATCAGGAAAAGCATTTTGAAGATAAACGGTCATCACCAGATCTTGCCGAAAAGCACCAGTCGTAGCGTCCGTCAATTGCTCTGGCTCGACGGCAATATGTGCCCAAAATCCTGCCAATAGCAGCAAGCAAAACAGAAAAAAGACAATCGAAAAAACAAGAATATATCGCCAAACCGCTTTATCGGATTTGACGTAGAGTGCTTTCGTCAAAATATGCGGCTGACAAACCAATGCACCACCGATACAAAAGCCAGCTACGTAAGTTGAAAACCAATCGTTGTACAGCCGACTTTCGGGATTGATGAAGCTCAGGAGATTTTCATCTTTTTGTTGCAATAGCTCAAAAAATCCGTCCGTCTCCATCATCAACTGAATGCCAGACCATAGTACAAGCAAAGTGACACCGATCATCAAAAAGCCCTGAAACATATTGGTAAAAACGTGGGCATAAGTGCCTCCGAAAAGTACATAGCCAGTCACAAAAACCAGGGTGATGATGAGTGCCGCCACATTGGAAACGCCCAACAATTGCTGCATCACGATAGAAATACCGCCGACGAGTAGGACAATGAAAGCAAAGGTGAGCAGATTGATAAAGGCAAAGTAGAGCGAGAAATTTTTAGAGCCATATCGCTTCCCAATCCAATCGGGAATGGTCAAGGCTTTCATTTTTTCACCCATCCTTCTAAATCGAAAAGACAGCAAAATGAGCATACTTACAAATCCCAAATACACGCTCAATCCCAAGTGCATGAACGCACTCAGCCCATCCACATACACAAAGCCTGGATTGATGATGAATGTCGCTGCCGAAGCCGTCGCTGCTGCCAGTGTCACACCGACTTGCAAAGGCGATAAGTCGCCTTTCCCTATGGCAAAAGAACTGAATCCATCCGTTTTGCGATGCCCCAACCAGCCCAAGTAAGACGTTCCAATCAGGTAAATCGCAAAAAGTATCCAGGCTAGCGTCATGGTTTGTGTTTGTATAAGTAGAGCGCGCGGCTCATGGAAAACACATAGGTATTTTTTATGCTAAACACATAGAACACATGTAGAGAAATTTCTTCAAAGAAAAAACACTATGTGAACTACGTTTCTATGTGTTTAAAAAATCATTTATTACTTATTATAATAAGCCTATGTGTTTCCAAAAACTATATCTACTCTTTCCCAATCGCAGGCAAATTGACTCTAAACTCTAGCGTATAAAGCCCTCGTGTCGGTGCAGAAGCCGTAAATTCTCTCAGGTCTTGGTTGAATAGATTGCTCGCGGCTGCTGAGATCGTGAAAATATCATTGATGCGATAGCCCAAACTCACATCGAAAGTGACAAAGCCACCCAAAGGACCAAAGTTGAACGTATCAGCACTGCGTGCATTTTCTACAATCGGGACGCCTCTATAGGTCAAGTCTTCATAAGTGCGAGACGCGATCTGGAAGCTAGAAAAGTAGTCGTACTCTTCCACCCAACGACCGAATACACTACCAAACCATTTGTCGCCGCTATAATTTAAGCTCGCGCCTATTTTATTGGTAGGTGCATTGACTAGAATGTCTAAGAAATTAACTTTGCCATCGTTATTAAAGTCATTGTCAAGGTTTTCTTCATCGACAGAATAATCGAAATAGGAGTAGTTGAATGTACCACTCAATTGTGGCGTGAAATAATAAGTCGCACCAAAGTCTGCTCCGAATGTATTAACCTCTCCGAAATTGATATACGTACCGACCAAACCATTCCAAATGCTGAATCCACTTTGCACATCTTGGATGGGTTTATCGCCGCGCTGAGTAGCGACGCCGATAATTGTCAACGGACTCAAAAAGTCTTTTGAAATGTTGTAGTATGCATTGGCGTCGATGAAAAATTTATCGGTCAGTTGACCGCGATAACCTAGCTCATAAGTTTGTAGTTTTTCGACCGTTTGCTGCTCTACCGTAGAGCCATCTGTGAGTGTAAATCCATCTGCATTTCCTAAAATCAAACCTGCAAATAGATCGCCGAACATATTCAAAATCGTCGGTGCAGCTATGCCTTGTCCATACGTCAATCGCCAAGTGCCGGAGTCCCCGATTTTGAGTAGCCCAAACTTAGGAACGATATTCGTACCATAGACATCATGATTATCCAAACGTGCTGCTGCTAAGGCTTTCCAGCCGTCTCCGAACCGATACGTCAAGTGACCATAACCACCGATTTGCCCGATCACAATTGACTCTTCGCCCATGTCATCTAGTAGATAAGTGCCCAAACTATTGGCTTGATCTCTCTGATATTGAACGCCTGCGATTACTTCCAAAGCACCGAAGGTATTGTTATATTGAGCTTCGGCATTCAGCCGCTGAGAATCGTCTTGGAAGAGTGCGCCATTGCCGTAAGAACTGGATAGTGCCAGACTCTCAGGTGCGCCTGCGTCGAGTGCGGCATAGTAGTTTTTAGTGCGCTGATCGATGGCGTAAGTGCTATCTGTTTGGCTTTGGGTGTAGTAGGCTTGCGCAAACCAATTTTTGCCTGAAAACCGCAATTGATAATAGTTAACCGACCAATCTTGAATCTGATTTCGCCCTACATTAGTCGGTGCTAGATAGTTGCTATTGCTATAACCAGTATTGAAAATAATGTCCAAATCTTTGACAGGCGTATAGTATAAAGCCGCTTCCGCTTTCAAGAAATTAACGTCATTATTGAGTTCCAACTCTGTGTAGCCTTCTTTGATTCCGTCAGGAACAGGATTGCCCATGTCATCGAATGCGCCAACGCGATCAATAAACACCGAATCGGTATGTTCAAATTCAGTCGCGGTCGTGTATTCGCCCATCACTTTGAAGGCAAACTTATCACTCAACACTTGCGCATGACGCAAACGACCAGAGAAAAAGCCATTGCCGTCACCACTCACACCGGGATTGATCGTAATCATCGTTCCTGCCGAAGTGCGCGGATCTTTGGTGACCGTATTCAGCAAACCATTGTGCGCATTCGGACCATAAAGTGTAGAATTGGGACCTAAAATGACCTCGACGCGTTCTATATCTTCTTTGATAGATGTATTCAAAGGACCAAAAGGCAGACCGGTAGCTATGAGTGTAGAAAATCGACCATCGGTGACCTGCAGGTTTTTGGCATTGAAGTTGGAGTTAAAGCCTCGGATGTTGAAAGCAGGCGTTGCAATACCAGCTCGGAAGTAGTCGATCCCTTTTTGTCGAGCAATCAACTCTGCTGGGTTGCCTGCAAATTCTAAAATCTCTCGTGAGAAAATCGTCTCTATGGTGGCAGGACTTTCGGTCAGTTTCTCAGGCTTTTTGGAACCAGAAACGACGACCGCATCTAGCTGTGTACCATCTTGAAGCGTAAAATCGAGCGAGATGGTTTCGCCACCTTTTACAGTGATTTCTTCTTCCGTATCCGCAAAACCGACAAAAGTAGCTTCTAATGTATAATCGCCAGGTGCTAATCTAATGCTGTAGCTACCATCCAAATCACTGACCGTTCCGATGGCTGTTCCTTTCACAATGATGCTAGCTCCAATTAATGGATCGCCACTATCATCCAAAATTTTTCCATTGACTGTACCATTTTGGGCAAAAAGCAATGCGCTGGCAAAAAGCGCGAAAGTGAGTGTAAAGAGAAGTTTCACGACTACAAGTTTTTCGTTATAAAAGCAGGCTGATTGATTTTTAGCCAAATTTTTGTTGTCAATATGGCAATCAACACCAATTTTATTTGACTCTGCTAATGTAAAACAGAAGAATCTGTGAAAAAGAATCAGAAAAATTTTAGGAAAGGTGGACTTTTGATGTGAATGGAAGGATTTTAGTTGGTTAAGTATTTGATAATAAGTACTTTAATCTCAAATTAGATTGATATGGACTGACTGCAAATCAATTCTTTTATATCATGTACTTCTTGATTCTTGATTACTATTTTCTGTACTAAGATCCGCCTCAAGCCGGCTAGGCTGTTACTTTTTTTCATTGCTAATCTCTTTTTGCCACTGGCAAAAGCAGGAGCAGAAAAAAAGTAACCAAAAAACGCTAGTTTGTACAAATCGCTCCGCGTGTACAAACGCCCACCCGCCCAAAGCGACAAAAGCAGCACTATAAGCTTGGTTTTCCTATTGCCATTAGAATCATTCTCTGTCCAAGCAGGTCACAAGATGTTACATGAACCATATCACACTATGATTCACCTTTCTAGATACCATGAAAACGAATCTCTTAAATGTCTTATGTGTCCTTAAGTGTTTTATTAAAACGGCTTCTAATCTGGCAACTTTACCGTTTCAAAAAATTCCTCAAAATCGGATTCACTAACTCAGCTTGTTCCCATTGTACAAAGTGACCAGCTTTTGGGATCATTGCCAATTTGCTGTTTGGGATAACTTCATCGCCGATTTGTGCTACTTTTAAGGTAGTGAGATCGGGATGGAAAAAGGCGTTTGGAATCAGTCTGTCATTTTCGCCAAAGAGGATAAGTGTCGGTGTTTCAATTGCTGACAACTGCGCTCGAACTGAACCATTCAACATGCCCATTACGCATTTCGGAATCATCTCACAATAGTAATCATACTCCTCTGTGGTACGCATCGCAAATCGGTCGTCGATCATGAACTGCGCATCTTCGGGAAAGACATGAAAATTGAGGTAAAAATTTTGAGTGATTTGCTTTTCAGGCGTTGCTTTGATGATGGTGGGCGTCACGAAATTTTGAAACCAAGATTGCTCTTTCTCAGAGAAGGTTTCAAAGCCCGCAGGTGCGATGAGTATGAGTTTGTCTATCCGTTTGTTGTCTTGTAGCACTGTTCGCATCGCAATTTGTCCACCCATAGAATGACCGATCAACGTAACATTTTGTAAGCTGAGGCTGTCGATAAATTGATGAATGGTTTGAGCGAAAAAATCCACCTCGAAAGTGTAGTCGCCTTTGCTCGATTTTCCATAACCTGGCAAGTCTAGCGCGATGCAACGAAACTCATCTTTGAGTGCGTCCATGTTCTTCTGCCATGCCTTTAAGTTGCTGCCCAAACCATGAACAAAAAGCAAAGTTTGGTCACCTGCTCCTGCTTCTACATAAGCTATTTCGATGCTGTCCAAAACGACAACTTGCTGAACTTCATAAGGATACTTCCAATCCTGCATATCCGTTGATTTTTCAGTTTGTGCGTGGCTTGATAGTATGCAAATGAGACAAAGCAAAGCCGTAAACAGATAGTTCATATTCTTTTTCACAAAAATAGGTATCATTTATTCTGTTCAAGATGAAATAAGTCTTAATTTTATCAGCTTAGTCCATCGTATTTATAAAATATCACAACTGATTGATTTTTAATAATTTATGGTATAATTAGCTTCTTAGCTTTCAAAAGTCAACCTCACTAAATATTGAAGAGAAGTTTTTACTAATGACTCAACGGCTAAATTCACCCTCAAAACAAGCATTATGAATAAGTTAGCAGGAAAAGTCGCCATCATCACAGGCGCCGCCCAAGGAATCGGGAAAGCCACTGCCGAAAAATTTGTGAGCGAAGGCGCATCTGTTGCCCTTTGGGACATCAACGAAAAAGCAGGACAAGCCACTGCCGCCGCTCTACAGTCGAATGGCATTCAAGTACGATTTTATAAAGTCAATACAGCCGATTTGGCAGCAACCATAGCCGCAGCAGAACAAGTCAATAAAGACTTTGGGCACATTGATATTTTGGTGAATAATGCTGGTATCACGAGAGATGCTTCCCTGAAAAAAATGTCGGCTCAACAGTGGCAGCAAGTCATCGACGTCAATTTGACTGGCGTCTTTAATTGCACAAAAGCTGTACAGCCTTTTTTGATTGAAAATGGTGGCGGTCGCATCCTAAATGCGGCTTCCGTAGTCGCTCACAATGGCAATTTCGGGCAAACCAACTACGTCGCTGCAAAGGCCGGTGTGATCGGGATGACAAAAACTTGGGCAAGAGAATTTGGACGAAAAAACATCACTGTTAACGCGGTTGCTCCAGGTTTCATCAATACGGAAATGGTAGAAACTGTCCCTGAAAAAATACTCGAAGGAATGGCAGCGCGTACACCTTTGGGCAGACTTGGAGAAGCTAGCGATATCGCCAATGCGTATGCGTTTTTAGCTTCGGATGAAGCTGCTTTCATCACGGGGACAGTACTGAATGTAGATGGTGGGTTGATTTTTTGATGAGATTGAAACGCTGGAGGACACAAAAGGCATATAAGCGTTTAAAGAAGGTGAAATATGATTACAGATATGTTTCAATTTATATGACATATATGTGTATTTTATTCTTACTTGATCGGTACAGTAACTTTAAGAAAACAACCTCTAGAATATCCTCATATGTCTTAGGTGTTTAAAATCAAATCTATGCGATCACCACTTCAAAAATTCACGGATTTTACAAATAAGCTCCTTCCCAACGAGACGGCTTACTTGCTTTCGGTGCAGCAATTTGAAGATGAAGATCGCTTACGTATTCTGCAACAGATCGACTACAATGCACAGCACATTGAGCAATTCACGCCTTATGATACATCCATTGACAAACGCAAATACAATCATCTACAAAACTGGATAGGGACGCGTCTCAAAGCAGTAGATGTAGATGAGCAACTCAATAAAATGCTTATTTGGGCGCAGCAAATCGAGACCGATTCCATATATGCAGAAGAGGAAAAGCAACTGCTCAAATCCATCAAAAAATACGAGCATCCAGCTCATTTTTTCTCCAAATTTTATGAGCTAGTTGAGTCTTATCGCCACTTCCTACTCATCCGTTTACGCTATGCCGATCATCAGTTGGCAGATGACTTTTTGAGTCGCTATCGAGCAGACTATTTGCAAGCCAAACAGATTAAAGAGACACTCCATGAAGCGACTCGCGCTATCGTCGGGCAGTATTCCGGGAAAGGTGGAGAATCGAAACAATGGAAAGGTTGGCTATCAGAAATTTTCAACAATGAGCATTTGGAAGGGCAGATTCGTTATCTGGCGTTGGTGCGGTTGGTCTTCATCGCCCATAACTACAAGCAGTACGAGCCGTTACGCGCCAAATTCGATTATTTGGATGAAAAACTAGCGCAAGGATTATACTACTCCAAACGCCACCTGCTCAACTACTACAACAACCGTTTGATGCTGCATTCTTACTTCAAAGAGTACGATCAGGCAGTACATTTTGGGTATTTGGCAGTACGCGCTAAGACGCATGATTACTTACTGTACGTCAATAACTTATGCGCTATTCTACTTCGTGTTCATCGTCATCAGGAAGCGTTAGAACTGATGAAAGAAGCAACCGCTGAAGCTAAAGAGACCAAAAACTTTCACAATCGAGTTGGCTTCGTTGCTTTTTATATGCAAGCCCTCAACAAGAACGGTTTGTGCAAAAATGCAGAACATTACGGTGATTCCTTCCTTCGCGCTTACACCAAAGAAGTGTTACACTATCGCTGGCACTTGTTCTTTTCGGTTTATCTGGAAGCCATGTTCCACCAAAATCATCTGGAAAAAATAATCAAAACCGCTCAAAAATATCGTCTACTCGACCGCGACAAAGCACTCCGCACCAACGCCAGCTATTTACCAATCATTCCGCTTTACATTGAATCGGCTCGTTTTGTGGAAGGACACATTTCTAAAGCTCAGTTTTTCGAGCGATTGGATGACTTATTATTGAGTGCGGAAGTGCCTACGAATGTATTGTTTCAGAATGTGCTGGAAGGACTACGAGTGAGGGTGCCGGAGGTGGTAGAGCGATGGTTGTGAGGAATATTGGAGCATCTGAGTGCTTGCAAGTTTGCTAGAATTTCCCGATCCTATTTGTCCATGATACGGTAACAATATGAAAAATTAACTTTATCGGTTCTGTCTGATGATTGTGTTTAACACGGTCACTTTGAGCACGCTCTCCACCCAAAACTTATACCTCCGGATGCTTCATTTGAGTAACTCAAGACTCTAGGAGATAATATTGATGTTCTAAATTGAAATACTCTATATTCCCCATTTCGTTTAATCCCCCACACCTCTCATCTACCTCAATAAAAAACTTGAAAATTTTCCATCAGGAAGATACGGAATCTATGTTGGAGAAAGTACAGCTCTCAGAAGTACAAAATATCGACTGCCCGAGTTTGGTCTTTTACACCCACAAAGACAGAATTCATTCCTACAAAGAAGCGAATGCTGTGGCGACCGCCATCCCGAGTGCCAAAATGGTGGCGTTTGATAGTTTTCGGGCGGTACATAAGGAACATAGCGCGCACACGGTTATGAATTGGCTGGAAGAGTTGCCGATGGCGAGTTAAGTCGTTTTGATTGACAACCTCTTTTCTTACAACAAAAGCCTTTCAGCATTGCTGCTAAAAGGCTTTTGTCATACAGTTTCAGTGTGAAGATGTGAGACGATTTGTCTACTAGCTAATGTCCATTATCTATATTCTGAAGCATTAATTCAACAACTCAAACACGCCTGCGATCCCTTGACCGCCACCGACACAAGCAGTGACCATACCGTATTTATCATTGCGGCGGCGCATTTCATTAAAAAGCTGAGTGGACAATTTCGCTCCAGTACAGCCAAGCGGGTGACCTAGCGCAATCGCTCCACCATTGACATTGACGATGTCTGGGTTTAGTCCCGCTTCTTGAATGACCGCTAGCGACTGAGCCGCAAATGCTTCATTCAATTCGATCAAATCAATATCGTTCAATGTCTTCCCGGCTTGCTTCAAGGCTTTCGGAATCGCCACACAAGGTCCGATACCCATGTATAATGGATCGACGCCACCAACAGAACAAGACGCTAATCGAGCGATCGGCTCTAATCCTAATTGCTTCACCATAGTCTCACTCATGACGAGCACAAATGCTGCACCATCAGAGGTCTGAGAGGAGTTGCCAGCGGTCACTGTGCCGCCTTGCGCGAAAACGGGACGTAACTTGCTCAACGCCTCCACTGTCGTCGTCCGGCGTACGCCTTCGTCCATAGCAACAGTATGTGACGTCTCGACGCGCTTGCCATTTTTGACGAATACTTCCGACACTTCTACTGGTACGATTTCATCATTAAACTTGCCGTCGTCAATAGCTGCCGCTGCCTTTACGTGAGAGTTATAGGCAAACTCATCGGCTTGTTCTCTGGAGATGCCGTATTTTTTGCCCACTGCTTCTGCCGTGATGCCCATGCTCACCACGTAGTCAGGCGTTTCGCTTGCCACTTTGTAGCTCGGCGCGAGTTTGTAGCCAGTCATTGGGATGCTACTCATGCTTTCTGTACCTCCGGCGATGTACACTTCACCCATGCCAGCTTTGACTTTCGCCACTGCCATAGAGATGGTTTCCAAACCGGATGCGCAGTACCGATTGACGGTCACGCCGGGCACTTCTTTCCCCAAAGCCCGCAACGAAATCTGCCGCCCAATTTGTAAGCCTTGCTCTCCTTCAGGATTGGCGCAACCGACAAAGACATCATCTACGATCGTCGGGTCAAGCTCTGGTACTTGCGCCACTAAATGTTTAATCACGTCTACCGCCAAATCATCGGAGCGGTAGTTTTTGAATCCTCCTTTTTTCGCTCTTCCAACTGCCGAGCGATAGGCTTTTACTATGTATGCGTCCATTTTTTCTTTTTGAGACAGTAGATATTAGACGTTAGACAATAGACTTAGTCCGCTTTCCACTGATTTAGTTTATCAATTAGCTTGAGTACCATTTTCTGCAATTGATTGATTTCATTCGTCAAATCAATCAACGGCTCTTCTTTCAAAAATGATAACTCTTTACTCAGTATCAATTGTGTTTCCAGTTCGCAAAGTGAGCCATGATCGATGTTCAGATATTGAATAAGCTGCGGATCAGTTCCTCTACCACATCCTTCTGCAATATTCGAGGGAACAGAAACTGCTGCTCTTCTAATCTGATTAGTCAGTCCGAATCTTTCCTCTTTCGTAAACCCTTTTGTCACTTCATAGACTTGCTTGACGAGACGCATAGACCGTTCCCATATCATCAATTCACGAAAATTATGTCGCTTTTTCATAGCAATGGATTTAGTCTATCGTCTAAAATCTAACGTCTAATTTCTGAGAGGTTTGTTGGTAGTAAGCATATGCTGTATCCGCTCCATTGTCTTCGGCTCAGCGACTAGACTCAACATGGCTTCTCGCTCGATGTCTAGTAGATACTGCTCACTCACTTTCGGTGTACCAGTCAAATCTCCACCACACAAAACATACGCGATTTTTTTCGCGATCTTGATGTCGTGTTCGGAAGCATACTTACCGCGATAAAGCTCATTGGCAGCAGCGTAGAGCGCAGCTAGTCCGGTACGTCCGAGGACCATGATGTCTTCGCGGATAATTGGTTGCGTGTAATTGTCAGCGAGTTCCAAAACCTTTTGCTTGGCTTCGCTGATGTTGCGCTTGGCGTTCATGACGACCTCATCTTTTGTGTCTAGTAAATAGCCTTTGCTGAATGCTTCATGCGCCGAAGTCGCTACCGATGCCATCGCAATCGTGCGGAACTTGTCGATCAAGGTCGGAATCATGACATCACCCTCGAAGAACTGATCTGAGGCGCGGAGTGCCAATTCTTTGGTGCCACCACCTGCAGGCAGGATACCCACACCGACTTCCACTAGACCGATGTAAGACTCAGAAGCTGCCATCGTCGCATCACAGTGCATGATGGTTTCGCAACCGCCACCGAAGACATAACCTTGAGTTGCCGCGACCACCGGAATAGCCGAATAGCGACAACGCATAGTCGTTTGCTGGAACAAATTGACCGCCATATTCATCTCGTCCCACTCTTGCTGATAAGCGAGTTGTGCCATCATCATCAGATTCGCACCGACGGAGAAGTTGGTCGAGTTGTTGCCGATGACTAGCCCTTTCCAATCGCCTTCTTCTGCGATACGGATGGATTCGTTCATGCCGCGCAGCACGCCTTCGCCCATACTATTGGCTTTGCTGCGGAACTCTAAACACAAAACACCGTCTCCGATGTCGTGGAGCGTGACTTCACTATTTCTGAAGACTGGCGACTGATCGCGGTAAGCATCCAAAATAATGAAATCAGCACTGCTTGGGACTTCATGGTAGCTTTTGCTTGCTAGATCGTAGTATTTGCGTTTGCCGTCTTCGAGTTTGTAGAAACTTTCGTGACCTGCATCTACCATTTCGTGAATCCAAGAAGGAACTTTCTCGTCATACTGTTTCGCTAGGTCGATTCCTTTTTGCAATCCGTAGGCATCCCAATATTCAAACGGCCCCATTTCCCAAGCATAACCTGTGCGCATCGCATCGTCAATGCTGTAAACATCATCCGAAATTTCGGGAATACGATTGGCAGAATAGGCAAACAGCCCACCGAAATACTCGCGCAAGAAATCGCCACCTTTGTCTTTCGCATCTAGCATAGCACGTACGCGATATGCCGGATCGTCGATCTGTTTGGCTGATTTGACACTTGGGATATTAGGTCGTTGGCTGGGTTCGTATTCTAGCGTTTTGAGGTTGAGCGCGTAGATGATGCGTCTACCTTTTTCATCTTTTTCGTTGGTTCTTTTATAGAATCCTTGACCCGATTTGTTGCCGTAGAATTTATTTTTCAGTAAGTAATCGACATAAGTTGGATTGCCTTGATCGCGTATGACGCTTAGGTATTCGTCTTCCGTCGCTGCACTTTTGACAAAATTAACTACCTTATCATTGGTGTCCAAACCAACCAAATCCTGCAAGCGATAGGTACCAGTTTTTGGTCGTGCAATCGCTGGTCCGGTCAGGGCATCTACTTCCTCGATACGAAGATCGTGCTTGTCCGTTAGCTCAGACAATTTCATACCGGAGTAGACACCAATTCGGTTGGCGATAAAAGCGGGCGTGTCCTTACACAGAACCGTTTGCTTCCCTAAATAAGTGTCGCCATATTCCATCAAGAAGTCCGTGACAGCAGGATCGGTATCTGGCGTTGGGATGATCTCGAGGAGACGCATGTAGCGCACTGGATTGAAAAAGTGCGTACCGCAGAAATGCTTTTTGAAGTCTTCGCTGCGGCCTTCTGCCATCATGTGGATGGGAATACTGGACGTATTGGAGGTGATGAGTGAGCCTGCTTTGCGGTGCGCTTCCACCTGTGCAAACACCTTCTTTTTGATGTCTAAATTTTCGACGACCACCTCAATCACCCAATCGCAATCTTTGATGTCTTTCATATGGTCATCGAAGTTGCCAACGGTGATGCGGCTCGCCATATCGCGCTCGTAAAATGGAGCAGGCTTCCCTTTGATCGCTTTCATCAACGCACCTTGAGCGATGCTGTTGCGCGCCGCCAGGTCATTTTTTTTGTCCTCCGGCAAGTCGCGTGGTACAATATCCAACATCAGCACTTCCACTCCAATATTGGCGAGATGTGCGGCAATGCCCGATCCCATGACGCCTGAACCGAGGACGGCTGCTTTTCTGATTCTCCTCATATAATTAAGATTTTAGACGGTAGACTTTAGATGTTAGACGCTATGTCTACTGAAAAATCTACACAAATAGTTAAGTCTTGTAAATTCTAGCGAAAATTCGCTAATTCGGCAAATGTACAAAATAAACTTGCTTAGAGGAGGAAAGGTTGTGGGTTTTGTTGGGATGGTGAAATGGAAGATAGTTATGCAGGCTCAAGCTTTGATAAAAAAGAAGAAAGAGCAAGTAGTTTTAACCTACTTGCCCTTTT
>JBCDHX010000078.1:0-27195 GCA_038749535.1 Bacteroidota bacterium | reverse complement strand
TTCTTTAGGAATGAAAATTTGATCTGTTTTCATATTAGCAGTTCTTTTTTGTGAATATTTTTAAAAGGACAATTTTCAAACTTATCAATTAGCAATAACTATCTTCTTTTTATTTTACTTGAACTGCCATTTAATCAACTCTGATTTTAAAGTTTGAAAAGCTGAAATACGGAAAAGATGACTGCAAACTAGATATAAAGGGATAAACAAAGAGATGTAAGTGAGCATATTCAGTATTTGGCTTTCTAGAAGTAAAAATTTACAGACCATTGCACAAAGAAAGCTACAGGTTATGCTAAGTATAAGCTCAGGTAAAATATCCTTAAATTGGTCGAGTAAAGGGTAATTGATATGTTTTCCACTGAAGTGTACATATAATAAAGTGATCGCTAGCAATGCGACAGTTTCAAATAGTACAAGTGCGTTTAAACCAAATTGAACCATTACAATAGCACCAACAATAGTTATAAATCGGCTAGCGGTAGCAATAGAGAGTATATGTCCACTGTTGCCTAGAGCACCTAAAATATTTATACTGTAAAATTGCATAGGTTGTAAGAGTCCACCAATACAAAGTACCTGGAATAAAGGGACAACGGCGAGCCATCTCTCCGTTAATAAAAAAGTAATAAGTCCCTCTGCATTGAAAATAAAGAACAGCACGATGGGTAAATAAGCATACATCACAATCTTATTGATATTCCGTAATGCATTGCTGAGACGTAACTTGTCATCAATCAATTTTGAAAAAAGAGGCAGCGTTACCCTATTAACAGCCCCTCCGACTAGTAAAGGTAAAAATCTCTGATAGACCGAGGCTCTATTGTAATAGCCCAATGAAGCTGCACTAAAATATTTCCCAATCAGAATGCTGTATATATTATTGGACAAAGAATTGACAGCTGTGGTCAATGTCAACTTATACCCAAACTGAAAATGACTTTTCAATCTTTCACGATCAAAGACGAATTGCGGTCGCCAGTCACTTCGCCACCAGTACTGCACTGTTACCAAAACAGCCATTACTATCTGCATCGTCACTAATGCCCAAACGCCATAATTCAGATATGCCATTAGAATAGCAACAACACCCGAAATAATGAGCGAAGGCGTCTGAATAAGCATTTGAGACTTAAAGTCCATTTTGATGGAAAGAATAGCATATTGCACGCCCATAAAGGAGCGAATCAGAACAGAAAGAGCCAATACCCTTAATATCAACGCAAGGCGAGATTGCTCATAAAACTCACCGACAATGGGAGCTATAAAAAAGATCAATGCATAGACAAGAAAGGCAATGCTTATATTCAAAAAGAAAACAGTGGAAAAGTCGCGCTGATCTGGCTCTTTAGTGCGAATCAAAGACTGAATCATTCCTGATTCCACTATCGCATTTCCGATCCCGATAAACACCATCACCATCGCGATCAACCCAAAATCCTCAGGCAGCAATAGCCTCGCTAAAACAATCTGGACAACAAAGTTGAGTCCTTTGACACTGATTTGCTCTGCAAACGTCCAAATCGTACCATTGATGGTTTTCTTTTTGAGTGACAAGATTATCTATTTACCTTCCTCGTAATATCCATATCCATAACCATAGCCATAACCATACCCGTAGCCATAGCCATATCGCCCACCTTTCCCCATTCCATTCAGAATGAGCGCAGGTTTCACAAGCTTTTGATCTTTATATAAGGCATCCAACATTCTGACGCCACCCTTCTGCGTATGATTCTGTCGCACCACAATCATATAACTGTCCACATAGTCTTTCAGCAGTAAAGCATCTGTGACTAGTCCGACAGGAGAAGTGTCAATGAAAATGTAGTCAAATTCGGTGCGGGCATGCTCAATAATTTCCTTTAGCCGATCATCCAAAATTAACTCGGTCGGGTTAGGTGGTATAGGTCCGCTATTGATATAGTATAGATTTTCGTGGATAGTCGTTTGGTGGATAACATCTTCTTTGGTGGCTTCATTAATGAGGTAGTTGGTCATTCCTGGTTGTCCTTCATCTACTTCGAGGTACTTAGACAATTTTGGTTTCCGCAAATCCAATCCGATCAACAGCACTTTTTTACCTGAGAGTGCCAATGTAATACCTAAGTTGATCGAAATATAGGTTTTACCTTCTCCACTGATGGTAGAGGTAACCACAAAAGTCTTGCTGTCTTGCTCGGTTCGGATGAAATTGAGGTTGGTGCGAAGCAAGCGAAACATTTCGTTCATTGCAGAGCGACTGCCCTGTCTGACGACGATTTTGGCTTTACTTTTAGCTCTTGGAAGCGTACCGAGCATCGGTATATCTGTCAATCGTTTTAGTTCGGCTTCGGTTTCTATCTTATTGGACAATAGTTCCTTGAACACAATAAAAATAATCGCGCCTACAAATCCCAAAATACCCCCTAATGCTAAAACGTACAGTTTATCCGGTGATACTTTCCCTCGAGAATATGCCTGATCGATGACCATAGAATTGGATTCGATACCGGCTAGTGAAAGGGCGACTTCCTCTCTTTTTTGGAGTAAAAATAGGAAGAGATTTTCCTTGATTTGTTGTTGTCGACTGATTTCAAGTAGTTCGCGTTGTTTGGCAGGGATAGAGCGAAGTTTTTGATTGGTTTCGGTATAAGTTGCTTGAATCTGTCGACGCTGCGACTCTATATCTCTGATGAGATTTTGTACAGAAGAAAGCATCACCTGCTTATAGTCTACAAGTTGTCGCTCCACGGCTTGGACACTGGGATGAATAGGTTGCAGAGTGGTCAGTAGCTGATCGCGTTGTGTCACGAGCTGGTTGTATTTTTCGATCAAAGGTGTCAGCAAATCTGTATTCAGTCCCAAACTATTGGGCAACATCCGAAAGTCTCGTTCAGCATCAGTAAGTGATTTTTGAATAGCTTTCAGGATATTGAGTTGAAGTTCCATATCTGCCAATTCTCGCTCCAGATCTTTCACTTCACTCAACCTAGAACTAGCATTATCCTCGAGTGTAAACGGGATGATTTCATTGCGGCGGAAGCGTTCTACGCTGCGTTCTACTTCACTTAGCTCCGTAGTCAGCACAGTGATTCTATCTTCTATAAATGCTAATGTCTTTTCAGAAGAAGCTCGCTTGCTATCTAGATTTTGCCGCTCATATATCTCAAATATCTTATTGATGATGTCGATCGCCTTTTGAGGAACAGCATCATTCATTACAAGGCGCAGCACGGTGCTTTGTCGTCCAGGATTGTAGATATTGACTCGACCGGATAAGGATCGAGCTACTCGCTCTTTAGGAGTGATTTGAATCAAGAATTTACTTTCCTCGCCAGTTTCTATTTCTCGCAACCGCTCTATGGCAATCAAACCACTACCAACTAAACAAGTATCACCGAATGTACAATTCCATTCTTCTTCCTCTTGCACTAGTGTATACTGATTGAGTCCGTTCCCCTTGATCTGATATTCTTGTTTCCCGTTCAGATTGTGATAAGCAACTTTAATTGGTGTATCCACATAAGCGTCTCGATCAATGACTCGTCCCGTAGAAATATAGCGCACCTCTAGCTCCAGCTCATAGACCACGTCTTCCATGATACTTTTGGAGCTCAGGAGCTGGATTTCATTGTCCATGGACTTAGAAGTCTGTATGCCCAGGCGGTCGCTGATGATTTCTTCGGATAAGTTATCCGCCTCTTTATTTTTGATGAGCATTGTCCCGATGACTTCGTAGACCGGAATAGTATAGCGGAGGTAAATGTAACTACCGAGTAATCCTACAAACAAGCCCAAAATAAGCCAATACCAATACTGACGTATCTTCCAAATGACAAGTTGTACATCTTGTCGTATGTCACCGCCCCTTGTGTTCGTGACAGAGATCTCTTGTTGATTATTCTTTTCCATCTATCAGTTCAATACCGCAATCAAAAATGTAATCGTAGAAATCCCCAACGACACCCATGGAAATACGCGCTGTGCAGGATCACGCACTTGGGAAATTTTGGTCTCCAATGGCTCTACATAGAGCACATCGTTTTGCTGTAAGTAAAAATAAGGGGAATTAAAGACGTCTCGGGATTTGAGGTTGATACGCCCGTATTCTCGCTCTCCATTTTGTTCTCGAATAATCAAAATATTAGAGGCATTGCCAAAAGAGCTGATACCACCTGCCTGACTGAGTGCCTCAAAGATCGTAAGGCGTTCATTGGTCGTCGTGTAGACACCAGGCCCATTTACTTCGCCTACAATGTTGACTTTAAAATTGAGAAAGCGAATATTGACAATTGGGCGCTTGATATAAGGTAGCAGTTGATCTTTGATGTATTGCTGCGCTTCGGCAGTCGTCAGTCCACCCATCTTAAGTTTACCCAATACCGGAAACTCAATATGTCCTGAGGTATCTACCAGGTAGCCACTTAGTTCTATTAGATTGGCACCACCGCCACCACCTGCGATAGCAGTGGTAGGTTCTTTGTTAAACGGCTTGGCAGCTATTCCTTCGAGATCATCAGCCTCTACCGTGATGTAAAGGACATCGCTAGGCTGAATGACAGGTAGCTTTCGATTGGTGATCGTTTCAGGTGTTTCAGGATAGGCTTCTCCTTCATCCAATAATAATAGATCTTGGAAAGAAGCACAGGAAGAAAATAAGAGGAAGGAGAACAAGGCTATGGATTTAAAAAATCCTTGTAAATCTATCATTAAATTTGGTATACGGTGATAAAAGAAGTGTTACAGGACTGTCTATTTTGGGCAAGTATGAAGATCGAACAAATAACAAAGGTAAGAAGAGGATTTGAGTAGCTCTAAATACGGCTTCGCCAATGAAAAGTCGCAGTGCTTTTCCCCTCTTTTAACAGGGGCAGTCGATGAGTAGGACGTGTATTTTGCTTAGTGAAGTGACGATATCCGACTCGTACAATTGACGTGACACTTTATACTTTAAGGAGGAGTAAATAATCAGAAAATCGGTGTGAGTATACAAGTAACTACCCTGTAAAATCATAGATAGCTTTCTTAGCTTTTATTAACATTAGCCCCCTTATATTTTGGAAGGACAAATATATTTCGATCTCCCTTCTTTTTCTAATCTATGTCACTTTTATTTCATTTCTCTAAATTGTTTGAGCAAGGGAAATTAGCATCACATAAGTGGCTACCTACTTTACAAATAAGTATTACAATCCATCAATATGAACAGTAAAACGCATGCATTTAGATAACCTGACTATCCGCGTACACTGAATATCTGATATTATACACTTACTCCGCTATCACCTGACGAATATCTATTCGCTTCGTCTCGTTCAATGTAATTATTGGAATGGCTTGCAAATTGGTACTGTAGGTCTGTCGATTATCTGCCGTCGAAAAGTGTAGGACAGCTCGGTAAGCGAGAGTTGTGGACAATAGAATCTGATCGCTATCATCGAAAAATTGGATTTCGTAGTGTCATGCTTTTCTAGATCGACCAGTTATCTCAGCGATAGACCGATCAGCTATAAACTCCAGCCTAAAAGTTTCCAGTCCATATCCATACCCAAAGCCATAAGCACCATCTCCAAACTAGTCATAGTCCGTATGATATTGACTCAATCCTCGCTTGACGATGGCTTGACTTAAAATTTCCATTGTTTCATCGCCATTGGAGATTGTAAAAGAAGTTTTGATGCCTCCCAACTGCTCGACTAGAGAACCTGATTGACCGAAAAGAGGGGTTGTGATATAAATCAATACGATTAATACTGAAAAGCGCATAAGTAATAGTTTTACTCTAAACGTTTCCCATGCTATGTTTCATCTAATGGCATCACTAAAAGTACACCTTCCGTCATTTCTCAAAAATAAATAACAAGAAATGATATATGTATTCTGCTTTTTTAGAATTTTACAATTCTAAATTGGACTGAATTCGATATGAACTTTTCGTGGACGCAGGAACAACTCACCTTCCAACAGCAAATCGCTGACTTTGCGCAACAAGAGCTAGCAACGCCCAACTTGATCGATCGCGACCGCAGCGGTACTTTTCCAAACGATCTTTGGCAAAGATGTGCCGACTTTGGCATCCTTGGCTTGACGATTCCTAAAAAGTACGGCGGTTATTTTGAGGAGCTAGACATCATGAAAGCTGTCTTGGCAATGGAGAGCATCGGTTATCACTGTCGAGATAATGGATTTGTGCTGGCACTGAATGCGCAGCTGTGGACGGTGCAGTTGCCGATAGTGAAATTTGGGTCAGAGGAGCAAAGGAAAGACTTGTTGCCCAGATTAGCTTCGGGTGAAAAAATTTGCGTTCATGCGCTCACAGAACCAGAAGTTGGCTCTGATGTCTTCGCCATGCAAATGCGCGCTGAAAAAACAGACGGTGGCTATATCTTGAATGGCAAAAAACATCTCATTACGCTCGGTCCACTTTCCGATGTCGCCATGGTCTTAGCATCCACCAACCCTAAAATGGGCAATTGGGGGATTTCTGCTTTCTTGGTCGAAAAAGGGACGTCAGGTTTTGAAATTGGGGAAGTGCATGAGAAAATGGGCATGCGAACAGTGCCGTTTGGAGAGCTGACATTCAAAGATTGTTTTGTGCCAAAATCTAGTTTGCTAGGTCGAGCAGGTTCAGGATTTAGTATTCTGAATCACTCTTTGGAATATGATCGTTCTTGTGCTTATGCCAGTGTTGTAGGCACATTGCAAAGACAGTTGGAAGAAAACATTGCTTTTGCCAAAAAACGAACTCAGTTTGGACAAACTATCGGTAAATTCCAGTCGGTCGCCAATCGAATTGTCGATATGAAAACGCGCTTAGAAATGGCGCGCCTCTTACTTTACAAATCTGCATGGCTCACCAGCCAGGGCAAATCAGCCATGCTAGAAGCTGCCATGGTCAAGCTACAATTGTCCGAAGCTTTCCTAGCTGGCAGTATCGACACTGTCCGAAATTTTGGTGGTATCGGCTATAAAACGGAAACGCATGTCGAGCGTGATGTCCGCGACGCGATGGGTGGCGTGCTGTACGCTGGTACGTCGGATATTCAGCGGAATATTATTGCTAAGTTGCTTGGTTTATAGTTTTATCGCTTCTCAAACTCTCAATTTCTCGCTTTCTCAAGTCTCTCTAATGTCTCACATCTCACATCTCACAGCGAAGCGATCTCAAATCTATCTTCTCCCACAATCCATACAATACAATGCCCAAAATCACCCCAACCAAGCTGCCTTCAAATGCCTCAATAACGCCATCACCTATCAAAAACTAGATGAAAAAACCAACCAGCTCGCGCATTGGCTGATCGAAAAAGGTATCCAAAAAGGAGATCGTATTGGTGTTTTTATGAATCGCTGTTTGGAATCTGCCATTGCGATTTATGGCATCATGAAAGCAGGTGCAGCTTATGTACCGCTCGATCCAAGTGCACCCGCTGACCGCATTCGATTTGTGATGAATGACTGTGCTATTTCGATCATTCTGACAACAAAAGGGCAAAGACGACAACTCAAAGAAGTGATCGCCGAGCCTTCTAGTTTGCAATACATTTTTGGCTGCTTCTTAAAAAATGAGGATTATCAATATGAAGACTGGACAGCTTTAGAGAGGAACTCAATAACGCCACCAAAAGTTAATATTCTAGGGCAAGACTTAGCCTATATCATGTATACGTCGGGCAGCACTGGTCAGCCCAAAGGTATTATGCACACTCACGACAGCGGTTTAGCGTATGCAAAGTTGTCAGCAGCTTTGTACGATCTCAACAAAAACGACATTATCGCCAATCACGCGCCTCTCCACTTCGATATTTCGACCCTCGGCTACTTCACCAGTATGTATGTAGGCGCGACGACCATCATCGTTTCCGATGCGCACACCAAAATGCCCGCTAGTTTGTCTCAATTGATCGAAAATGAAAAAATCACGATTTGGTATTCTGTGCCGTTGGCGTTGATTCAATTGTTGCAACGAGGCGTACTGGAAGAGCGCGACTGTTCTAGCATTCGTTGGGTACTTTTTGGAGGGGAAGTTTTCCCAACTAAACACCTACGCGCTATCATGCAGCAGTGGTCACAAGCCCGCTTTTGCAATGTCTATGGACCAGCAGAGGTGAATCAATGTACCTACTATCATTTGGACGAACCACCGCAGGAAGATGACGCTATTCCTATTGGATACATTTGGAATAATACAGAAGGAATTATTTTAGATGAGAACGATGAAGTAATTGATCATCAAGGAGTTGGAGAGTTATTGATTCGTTCTGCTACTCGAATGCAAGGCTATTGGAATCGACCAGATTTGACGGCAAAAGGCTTTTTTAGACAGCGCGACTCGTCAGGTTTTGAGCGGATTTTTTATCGAACAGGCGATTTAGTTCAGCGCAATGCTAAAGGCGAACTCCTCTTCCTAGGACGTAAAGACCGACAAATCAAAACCCGTGGCTATCGAGTGGAGTTGGACGCGGTGACTGCTGTACTTTTATCACATGAAGCGGTGGCAGAAGCAGCCGTTTATTCTATCAAAAATGAAGCGGACGAAACCGCCATCGAAGCGGCTCTTCTACTCAAAGATGGAGAAACGCTCGACCTATCAGCCATTAAAAAAATCGCCACTGAAAAACTACCTTTGTATGCCCGACCTCAAGCTTACCGAATTTTAGATGAATTTCCACGTGGTGCGACAGGGAAAATTGATTTCAAGCAGTTGCAGCAGGAGACTTCACAGAATTTAATATGAAAAAAACCATATTTGAAGTGCCAAAAATGGATTGTCCGTCGGAGGAGAATCTAATCCGCATGAAATTGGACGGCATTTCGAGTATTGCTAAATTAGATTTTGATATAGAAAATCGACAATTGACGGTTTTCCATATAGATGAAGTTGACACCATTGAAAAATCGCTCGCTGAACTCAAATTGGGCAGTAAAAAATTATCGACTACACAAACCGATCAAACTCAATTTGAAGAAGACAATCAGCAACGACAATTGCTTTGGACGGTACTAACTATCAATTTTGCCTTTTTCATCATAGAAATGACTACAGGACTGTTGTCTATGTCCATGGGACTGGTCGCAGATAGTTTGGATATGTTAGCCGACAGTTTTGTGTATGGAATTAGTTTATTGGCAGTGGGAAAGACGCTGATACGCAAAAAGCAAGCTGCCAAAGTAGCAGGCTATTTACAGATCTTGCTAGCAGTTCTAGGATTAGCAGAAGTGATTAGACGCTTTCTCAATGCAGCAGAAGCTCCTAATTTCTGGACAATGATCGTTGTTTCTATTTTTGCGCTGATAGCAAATAGTATTTGTTTGTATCTCCTCCAACGCTCCAAAAACAAAGAAGAAGCTCACCTCAAAGCCAGCCTCATTTTTACCTCCAACGACATTATCATTAATTTAGGCGTGATCGTCGCTGGTGTTTTAGTACTTTGGCTCAACTCCAACAAGCCTGACCTCATCATCGGCATCATCGTGTTTGCGCTGGTCATTCAAGGTGCGATCCGAATTTTGAAATTGAGTAAATAAACAGACATGACACAAGTAATTTTACAATATATCCAAAATAATCTCCTAGAAGAAGACGACATCGAACTGACTGCCGATGAAGATCTACTCAGCAGCGGACTCCTTGATTCTATGGCAATGATGCGCTTAATTGGGTTCATCGAAGAGCGATTTGAGACCAAAATTCCGCCCGAAGATTTGGTGATCGAGCATTTTATTACGGTGAGTGAAATGGAGAAATATTTGCAAGGTGCAGGTGTAAAGGATTGATGTTCTAAATTTGGCAAATCTCTATTTCTAAACTTGGATTGCCAAGAGTAATTTGTATTTGTCACAATGCCTAATCTCTTGTCAGATTTGCCAAATTGCATCTCCGTCCTCTCGAAGCTCTCCAAACTTTCTCATTTCTCGAAGCTCTAGACATGAAAACATTTGACTTAACACGTAGCCAAACCCTCCTCTGGACCGGACAACAACTCCATCCCAATTCGCCTCTCTACAATATGGCGTTTTGCTTTGAATATTCGGTGGCGATTAATGTGCCTAAATTTCAGCAAGCCTTTCAGCAATTGGTTGCTCATAGTGATGCCATGCGAACCGTTTTTGGAATAGAGAATGGATTGCCACAGCAGTATGTGTTGGGGGAAATGGAGGTGGAAATGGAAATATTGGATTGGTCGCATCGACAGGAAGAACATCAAAACGTGAAAACATGGGCGGAAGCAAGAACCGCTCAGAATTTCGATCTCTCGGAGAGATTGTTTGATAGCGCACTCATCAAAATAAACGAGACACAATATATATGGTATCTCAATCAGCATCACCTCATCACCGATGCGTGGAGTTTTACGGTGCAGTATCAGGCGATGATGTCGTATTATTTGGAGTTGCTAGAAAATAAAAACGCTAGCTTTACTGAATTACCACAATTTGAAAGCTACATCGCCCACGAAAAAAAGAAAAGAAACGACCCAAAACACGCCCACGTCGCTCAAGATTGGCTGGATAAATTAGCGGATTTTCCATTGCCGCCAAAATTGTATGGCTACGATGACGATTATTCGACAACTTCTGCCAAACGTGTCCAACTGACCCTTGGAAAAGACAGAAGCGACCAACTTCGAGCATTGGCGCAACAGTCGCCTTTTCGCTCTTGGACAGTTCACTCATCTCTCTTCAATCTGTTTGTGACACTCTATGCGATCTATCTTTTTCGCATCAGTGGACAGCAGAAAATAGCCATTGGCACACCTGCTCATAACCGTTCGACCAAAGATTTCAAAAATACGCCAGGTGTTTTCATTGAACTGTTTCCAGTAGCGATTGATATAGGAAGTGAAGAGACTTTCGTGAGTTTGTATAAAAAAGTGCAAATTGAGGTCAATCAGTTTTTGCGAAATGCCCAGACTGGAACGAGTTCAGCAGCTTTGAGCAAAAGTTTCAATACGATTTTGAACTACATTCATGCAGGTTTTAAGTCGCCCGACGAGTTGCCGATGCAATCGACTTGGGTGCATTCTGGTCATGCCGATGCGCAGCACCACATCCGAATGCAAGTCTATGATTTTGACCAAAATGGCGAGATCGAAGTTCACTTTGATTTGAATCAAGCGGTGTTTGAAGGTGAACTAGAAAAAGATGCTCCTCAGCACTTTTTGAAGCTTGTAGATAGCTTGTTGGATGACGCAGAACAGTTGATCGAAAGTATTCCATTGACGACCGAAGAGGAAGCGAAGCAATTAGTCGAAGAATACAATTCGACCCAAATGGACTTCACTTATCATAGCGTAGTCGATGCTTTTGAAACACAACTCAGAGCGACACCTCAGCAAATTGCAATTCGATACAATGAACAATTAATTGATTATCAGACGCTTAATCGAAAAGCAAATCAAGTTGCTCACTTCCTACAATCCAAAAATATAGGAAAAGGAGATCGTGTTGCCCTTCATTTTAAACGAACACCTGAACTACTGTACGCCATTTGGGGCGTCCTAAAAAGTGGCGCGACTTATATTCCTGTGCCATCGAATACGCCAAAAAAGCGAGTCTTGGATTTGATGGAAGAAGCGGAAGTAAGTTGTTTGTTGACGAGTGAAAAATTGCAGTCGAGACTGGGCAGCTCGGATGAACGAATTATCGTTTTGGGTGACCAAATCAAGGACTTCTCGACCGAAAATTTGGAGGTCAAAATTGAAGCGGCTGATCTTGCCTACATCATGTTCACCTCTGGTTCTACAGGTCGTCCTAAAGGCGTGATGATTTCTCACGGCGCACTCGCCAACTACATCCAATGGGCTGATTCCTATTACAAAATTGTGGGGACAAGACGCTTTCCATTGTTTACGATGATTGGTTTCGATTTGACGGTGACATCACTGTTTTTACCGCTTGTGACTGGAGGCGAGTTGCACATCTACGAAGAAGCCGATAGCGGACCTGATTTGGCGTTGATGGAAGTCGTGGAAGATAATGCAGTCAACTGTATCAAACTGACACCTTCTCACCTCAATTTATTGAGAGACAAAGACTTAGAAACCTCACAGTTGCAACTGATGATTGTCGGTGGCGAAGATTTTAAGACAGAATTAGCAAAACCTATTCAACAGCAAATCGGTGGTCAACTCAAATTTTACAACGAATATGGACCCACAGAAGCGACTGTTGGTTGCATCGTCTATGATTATCAGTGGAAAAAAGATGAGCCTAGAACTTCCGTTCCTATCGGGAAGCCGATTGCAAATATGCAAGCCTATATTTTGGACAAATACTTGAATGTCGTGCCGCGTGGTGTGGTGGGTGATTTGTATTTATCGGGCGAAGGATTGGCGAAAGGCTATTGGAAGCGAGTGGATTTGACGGCTGAAAAATTTGTCGATCACCTTTTTGTTGAAGGCGAAAAAATATACAAAAGTGGCGATCTAGCGCGATGGAACGAAGAAGGCGTAATGGAATTTTTGGGACGAGCCGATGAGCAAATCAAAATCGGTGGTATCCGAGTAGAACCTGGGGAAATTGAGCATGTATTGAAGTCGCATCCGAGTATCGAAAGTGGGGTGCTTGATCTGAAAAGGCAGAGTAAGAAATTGGTAGTCAGCAGTGTTCAGCATTGTACTAGATGTGGGTTACCTTCAAATTATCCTAATATCACTTTTGATGAAGAAGGCGTCTGCAATTTCTGCCACAGTTTCGACACATTCGAGCAAAAAGTACAGCAGTATTTCAAGGACAAAAACGACCTCAAACTCATTTTCCAAGAGTCTCAAACCCACAAAACTGGCGACTACGACTGCATGATGTTGCTAAGCGGTGGAAAGGATAGTACGTATGCGCTGGGGCAATTGGTGGAAATGGGTTACAAAGTGTTGGCGTTCACGCTGGACAACGGCTATATTTCGGAAGAAGCGCTCGATAATGTAAGGCGAGTGACCAAAGAGCTGGGCGTCGATTGCATTTTTGGGAGTACGCCTGCCATGAATGACATTTTTGTGGACAGCTTGCAGCGGCACTGCAATGTGTGTCAAGGTTGTTTTAAGACAATTTATACCTTGAGCATGAAAATTGCGCTGGAAAAAGGCATCCCGATCATCGTGACGGGACTTTCTCGTGGGCAATTTTTCGAGACGCGATTAACGGAAGAACTCTTTTGGTCGGATCGAGTGGACATTGATAAAATCGACCAAATTATCTTGAATGCGCGTAAAGAATACCATCGTGTGGATGATGCCGTGAAGCGACTGCTGGACACCTCCGTTTTTGAGGATGACGAGACGTTTGAAAAAGTACAATTCGTTGATTATTATCGCTTTACAGATGTGAGTCTGGAAGAAATGTACGAATATTTGGATGCGCGCCTGCCTTGGATTCGCCCATCGGATACTGGTCGTTCTACGAATTGTCTCATTAATAAATTGGGAATTTTCGTTCATACCAAGCAGCAAGGTTATAGTAATTATGCCTTTCCGTATAGCTACGACGTACGCATGGGACATAAAAAACGAGCGACTGCTATTGATGAAATCAACGAACCCATAGACGAACCCGAAGTGCGGCAAATGATGTCGGAAATCGGCTATCAAGAACCGCCTGATGTAGATCAAAAAGAGGAATTGATCGCCTTCTACGTTGCGCCTCACGTCATCGCGGAGAGTGAATTGAGAAGTTTCATGTCGCAGCAATTGCCAGATTATATGATTCCGTCGCGTTTTGTCCATTTCACAGAATTGCCATTGACAGCCAATGGAAAAGTAGATCGAAAACAGTTGTTTGCCGCTTTGGAGAGGGGAGAAAATGAACTGACGACTGAGTATGTCGCGCCAAGTACGGAATTTGAAGAACTGGTAGCTGGCGTCTGGCAAGAAGTGCTGGAGTTGGAGCAAATCGGGGTGGATGATGATTTCATTTCTTTGGGTGGCACCTCTTTGGATGCCATCCGAATCAATGCGCGATTGGTGAAAACGCTGGAGCTGGAATTGCCACTGAATTTGATTTTTGAACAACCGACGATTGCACAATATGCGGCTCATCTGGAGTCGATGATCGAGCAACTGTTGAGTGAAATGGAGGAGGCATGATACGGACACAATTGGCGCGCTGGAAGCATAAATTATTCCAAAAACCATTTATCAAGGACAAGCGATTTCCAGCTTATTGGATTCAACAAACCTTCAAAAATGAAGCTGTTTTTTTAGTCCAAATTGGCTCTAATGACGGCAAAACTGGCGACCCGTTTTATGAACTAATGCAGCGTAATCCAGAATGGAAAGCCTTGCTCGTCGAACCGATTCCTTATTTCTTCAAAAAACTGCAAGTAAACTATCCAGATCGCTCCCGATTCACACTCGAAAATGTAGCGATCAATGAAGGGGAACGCCTGCCTTTTTATTGGGTTGATCCCAAAGCAAAGGCTGCCTTACCAGATTTGGCGTACTGGGCAGAGCAATTGGGTTCTTTTGATAAAAATCACATTATCAGGGAGTTAGGTATAGAGATAGAGCCTTTTATTGTGAGTCAAGAGCTGGAAGGATTGAGTTTGCCGACTTTGCTAGAGCGAAACAATATCTCTCAAATTGATATCTTGCATATCGACGCAGAAGGCTACGATTGGACGATTTTGTCACAGCTAGATTTAGCTATATTTCAGCCCAAATTCATCCTGTTCGAGTATCATCATTTGTCGAAAAACGACCTCCAATTTGCCGCTCAATTTCTCGAATCTCACTATCAAATTTTCGATGTGGGAATCGATTTGCTAGCCGTGCATTCGGAGATCAAAGTGAGAACAGCCATGTCCAAACAGATGAAAACTTTCGCGCTATGATTGTTGTCAGATTGAAAGGCGGAATGGGCAATCAATTGTTTCAATACGCCTTTGGCAAACGTATCGCTGCACAGTTGGGAACAGAGGTGCAATTTGACTTATCTGCCCTCTTAGATCGTTCCAAAAAAGACATGGTCTTCCGAAATTACGACCTCGATATTTTCAACGTCAACCCTACTTTTTTGCAAGATGCAGACTACCTGAATTTCATTTATAAACTCAAATCTTCCAGCGTCGGTAGATGGCAGCGACGTCGAGCTGAAAAAGGTAAGACTTACATCAAAGAAACCCAATTCCACGTCATGCCTGAGTTACTCACTTCGCCTCCCGACGATGCGCTCTACGATGGTTGGTGGCAGAGTGAGCGGTATTTTGAACAAGTAGGAGAGGTGTTGAGAAATGATTTGCAGTTCGTAGATGCGCTGCTACTTGAATCTCAGCAGTTGAACGATCAAATTCAAACCACCAACGCCATCTGTCTCAATGTCCGTCGCACCGATTTTTTGAAAACACCAGATTTGAATACAACGAATTTGGACTATTTTCTAAAGGGCGCAAGGTACATTGCCGAGCGAGTCGAAAGTCCACACTTTTTCGTCTTCTCAGATGATATGGACTGGTGTGAAACCAACATTCGATTGGAACAACCGACGACCTACGTCAGTCACACGCATAAAGGACGGAAGTTCGGCAACTACTTGCGCTTGATGAGTCAGTGCGATCATTTTATCATCCCGAATAGCTCGTTTGCTTGGTGGGCAGTTTGGTTGAGTGGAGGAAAAGATAAGATGGTGGTTGCGCCGAAGCACTGGTTTGCGAACTCGGTGTACGATACGTCAGATTTGGTGAAGGCGAGTTGGGTAAGGTTATGACATGGCGTAGGTAGCATCCCTACAGGATGCCTCTCACACGTCTTGTGACGTGTTACCGGTGTGTCATCTCTACGAGATGTCGCTGCTCTTACCAATATGTTATTTCTATGAGATAAGTGTTGGCTACATATATTTTTTTCTACAGTCGGAATAGGTTCTGTGCAGTAATGATATCGGCTAGTGGCTATCTCTATGAGATGCCTAACTTACATTTTAGGTATACTATCGGTTTAAATTTCTACTCCTTATATTCGTATCATACCGAATCATAACACCGTTAGCAAAGTAGAGGAACAAAAACTCAATATATATCTGATAATCAGTCAGTCATGTAACTATTTTTATTTGTTAAAGCAGCCAAAAAACGATCCCATCGGGATAAAATATCGGTAGTAGCCATCAAAGATGGCGTTAAAATTCATCCCACAGGGATGGTACACACGCGTAATTTGGCAATTTTGATTAAACATAGACCATCACATCATGGCAAATACCTACACACAAATTCACATTCATGCAGTTTTTGCTGTCAAGTATAGAGCGGCAGTTCTAGAAAAAGCGTGGCGAGCAGACGTATTCAAATACATGACAGGCATCGTGCGAGCTTACGATCATAAAATGCTGCAGATCAATGGTGTAGAAGATCACGTGCATCTGCTATTTGGGATGCGACCTACACAATCCCTTTCTGATCTGATGCAAAACGTAAAACGCGACAGTTCCAAATGGATCAACGAAAGAGGATTGGTAAAAGGGCATTTTCAGTGGCAAGGTGGCTTTGGTGCTTTTTCTTATAGCAAATCACAAGTCCCTACAGTAGCCACCTATATCGAACGGCAAGAAGCGCATCACAAAAAGGAGACCTTCAAAAAAGAATACGAGACAATACTGACTAATTTTGATGTAAATTATGATGAATCATACACATTTCAAGAATTGATATAATCCCAATTTTCATCCTTTTTTATGGCGCACATTTTCCTCCTGACATCCGGCCTCACTGGCATTCTCTATGCTAGCTTTAAGATCGTCAAAACCCTAGAAGCAGCAGGACATCGCGTCACCTATGCGACGCCAAAAACAGTTGGTGAAATGGTACGTACCAACGGTATTACTTACCAACAGCTACCCATCACAAATTTTGATCCGACGCCTACAATTCCTAATTTTCAAGGCAATTCCATTCAACGACTGCTGTATAAATTTCGACATCAAAAACGATTGCAACAGAAAGGAATCGCTAATCTACGAATGGATGAATTCGAAGCGATTCTAAAAGAAATCAGCCCCGATCTCGTCCTAGTCGATGTGGAACTACACGAGCAGTTGATGACTTGTGTTGCCCTCGATTATCCTACTATTTTGCTGAGTCAGTGGTACTCGCTTTGGGAGCGAAAAGGATTGCCACCGTTGCAGGAAGAGACGATTCCAGGAGAAGGATTTCGAGGCAGTCGGCTAGGGCTGAAACTGGCTTGGACAAAAATAAAGCTAAAGCGTTGGTGGATGTTTGCTAAGCAAAAGTGGAGAAGCGCAGGCACAGATCGCCGTTCTCTTTTAAAGGAGTATGCCCGTCAGATTGGCTTTCCATTGCAGTATACTCAGCAGAATTTTTGGCCCGGTCCTTTTACTTACAATGGTCTCCCCATTTTCAGTATGACGATGGCAGAAATGGATTTTCCACATCCAAAACAGTCCGAGCTGCAATATATTGGAGCACAAGTGTATACAGCAAGAAAACAGACGAAAGTTAATACTGAAATTGACGCTCAACTGGACACCATTTTCCAACAAAAACAGCAAGGCAAATCACTTATTTACTGCTCGGTCAGTACATTCAAATCAGGCGATGAGCAGTTTCTACAAAAAGTCATTCAGGCGTTCAAAGATCAGCCTAAATGGCTGTTAATCATTGGCTTGGGAGGCATGGTAGAAAGCGAATATTTTCAGAATCTACCAGACAATGTTTTTGCTTTCAGCTGGATTCCGCAATTAAAAGTATTGGCAGAAGCGGACTTGTCGATCAATCATGGCGGCGTCCATACTATCAATGAATGCATTCATTTTCAAGTGCCTATGCTGGTCTATTCCGGCAAAAGATCTGACCAAAATGGCTGCGCAGCGCGTGTGCATTATCGTGATATAGGTATGATGGCAGATAAGGATGTGGATGACAGCATAGCAATTGCTCAAAAAATAGCAGCCATACTCAATGATGATCGTTATCAGCAACGACTCCAAGAGATGAATGCCGATTATCAAGACTATGAAACAGATCAAGTTTTGACTCAAAAAATCAATCAGTATTTAGCTTTCTACAAAGCTGACTGAAATATAGATAAACTCCTTATATCAATAATTTGGGAACTCAAATAATACATCTACTTTTGGGCTCTTCTTTTAAGTCCTTACCCTTGCGACTTATCATTGGCGAAGCCGTAATAAACACTCACCTCATCAAAGGCTAGCCATTTTACAATTTCCGAGATAAGATAAAAATAACAGGTATCGAAAAGTCAACAAGTCAGATGATAAATTATACAAAAAACATTGATTAGGGGACGATGGCAGATAACACAGGCGCATTGCAGCAGTCGGATGTACTGCAAATAGATTTTACGAAATACTTTTTCAAACTCCTCTCCTACTGGTGGCTGTTTGCTTTATCCTTGGGTATTGCTATCGGTTGTGGCTACCTATATTTAAGGTATACGAGTTATAAATATTCCGCATCGGCTATCTTGCTCATCAAGGATACGGGTCGGAGTGGTCAGTTGTCAGAAGCTTCTATCTTGCTAGACCGAGGGCTTACGGGCGGCGGCAAGTCATTGGTCAATGAAATAGAGGTGCTACGCTCGACGCCACTCATGCAGAAAGTAGTAGAGGAGCTGAGTTTGAATACTTCTATTTTTCGACAGGGTCGAGTCAAGGAAACAGAGCTGTACGAAAATCCACCTTTGATTATCACGCGTTTGGATAGCCTGGAGAGCTGGGAATCTTTTTATATGCAACCGGATGAAGGTAATAGCTTTTTGCTCAAAGCTGATCCCGAAGATGCAGGCAGACGTTGTTACTATGATGTGCCTTTTCACTCGCCTTATGGATACTTCAACATTTCGCTCGGTGCGGCTGAAAACTTCTCCCCCAGTCTGTTGCGGATTTCCTTGCGCCCCTCCAGTGCAACTGCGGAAGGCTATGCCGGGAAACTGTTCATCGAACGCATCGGAGACATCCGCCTATCAAGTGTCTTACAATTACAGATCAACGATCCTATTGCTCAGAAAGCAGAAGACGTCCTCAACAGTTTGATTCAAAAGTACAATGAAGCAGAGATCAATGACGAAAATACCGTCTTGCGCAACACCATAGCATTCATTGATAAACGAGTCGCAATGTTGACCCAAGAATTGAATGTGATCGAAGGCGATATTGAACGATTCAAAAGCAACAATTCCATCATCACAGAGACGGCGGCGAGTAGCTTGAATTTTACTTTGAGTGAAATCCGCAATGCTGTTCAAGAGATCAATCAGTACGAAGTGCGTCTTAGTATTTTGGAGGCATTGGAAGAATTGTTGGCTCAAAAAACCGGGAGCTATGAGCTGGTGCCTGCCAATCTAAGCACTGAGTCCGCTACTCTCGCTGCCCTTTTGCAAGAGTACAACAACCTAATTTTGGAGCGTCGTCGACTATCCAAAAGCGTAGGGGAAGCGAGTCCCATTTTAGCAGAACTAGAGGAACGATTGGAGATTAGCAAAAATCTGCTCAGAGCGACCATACAAACGACAAAAAAAGATGTCAATATTCTGATTGAGCAACTCGAACGAAATATTGATGGACTGGAAAAAGATATGGGCAGCATACCAACCATAGAACGCAGCTTGATCGAGCGTACCCGAATGCAGAAAGTCAAGGAAGAGCTGTTTTTGTATTTGCTGCAAAAAAGAGAAGAGACCGCACTTTCGGAAGCTGTTGCTACTGCCAATACACGTGTCATCGAACCTGCCAAAAGTAGCGGCAGTCCTGTGTCACCGAGGAGGAATCTGGTGTATTTGGGATGTACGTTGTTGGGACTATTCGCACCTTTGACCATTATCGGTGCATTTTCACTTTTCGACAATCGAGTGCGTTCCGAAGATACTATCAAAAATCTGACGAGCATTCCTATCGTTGGGCGCATCATTCAAGGCAAAAAGAAAGATGGTGCAGTCGTCGTCAAATATGGAGATCGCTCGCCCATCAATGAAATGTTCCGTCAGTTGCGCACCAATTTGAGTTATCTCTCTTTGAATCAATCACAGAAAACCATAGCGGTCACCTCTTTCATTTCTGGAGAAGGAAAAAGCTTCATTTCTATCAATTTGGCGATTACATTGGCACTCTCAGATAAAAAAGTGGTGCTCGTTGGCTTAGATTTGCGCAAACCTAAACTGACGCAATATCTAGGCGTAGATGATGAAGGCGTAGGCGTGACGACTCATCTGATCGGAGAAGCTTCTTTGGAACAAGTTACGCACGCCCATCCCGACTACAAGAACCTAGATATCATCGCTAGCGGTCCCATTCCTCCCAATCCTTATGAGCTTATCATCTCTAATCAAATGACCACTTTTCTTGACCAGCTCAAAGAAAAATACGATTATGTGTTAATTGACACACCTCCTATCGGCTTGGTTTCTGATGCACTTCTACTCCGCGAAGAAATCGATAATTTATTGATCGTCGTTCGTCATCAGTACACCAAAAAGTTCATGCTGCGCGAAGTACAAAAAATGTACGAAAACGACGAACTGCCCAACGCCAATATTATCCTCAATGGCATCAAATACAACCGCGCATCTTATGGCTATGGCTACGGCTATGGTGGCTATCGAGAAGCGTATGGAAAGGGTTACTATAATTGATCTCAAATAAAAAATGTTCCATAACAAAAGCGTGCAATTTTAATCGCACGAGAAATCGTTAATCGTTGAATCACACATTCATCATCGCCGAAGTTGCTCAAGCACATGATGGTAGCTTGGGCATTCTGCATTCCTACATAGATGCGTTGGTAGCTACAGGTGTCGATGCGATCAAATTTCAAACGCATATTGCAGAAGCAGAAAGCTCCGTACAGGAGCCGTTTCGCGTCAATTTTTCCTACGAGGATAAGACGCGATACGACTATTGGGACAGAATGTCATTCACAAAAGAGCAGTGGCAAGGTATCAAAGCGCACTGTGACGAAAAAGGGGTCGAATTTATGTCGTCGCCTTTCTCCTTAGCAGCCGTTGATTTGTTGGAAGAACTCAATGTAAAACGCTACAAAATCGGCTCAGGAGAAGTCACCAATTTTTTGATGCTCGAAAAGATCGCTCGCACTGGCAAACCGATCATTTTGTCGTCTGGAATGAGCTCATATGAAGAACTAGATCGAGCGGTCGATTTCATTCGCACATTCGGCAACGACTTGTCCATTCTGCAATGTACCACTAGCTATCCGACACCACCGGAGCGCATCGGTTTTAATGTCATCGCCGAACTCAAAACTCGCTATCCTGATGCCACCATCGGGCTGTCCGAACATACTGCAAAGATGTACACTGCATTGGCTGCTGTAACACTGGGCGCACAGATCATTGAGTTTCATGCTGTCTTTGATCGACGTCTATTCGGACCGGATGCCCACTCTTCTTTGACCATTGATGAAATCACTCAAGTTGTCGAAGGCATCCGATTTTTGGAAACTGCTTTTCATCATCCCATCGACAAAAACGATTTGACACCTTATCGTGATCTCAAAGGTATTTTTGAAAAGACACTGGCAGTCAATAAAAATTTACCTGCCGGACATCTGTTGACGTTTGAAGACTTGGAGAGTAAAAAACCAGCTCGACAGGGAATTTCGGCGACGGATTATCGGCGGGTGATTGGGAAGCGATTGGTGCGGGCGAAGGAACGATATGATTTTTTGAGGGAGGAGGATATTGAACCGTAAAATGTAGAATTTTAAATTTTAAATTTTAAATGTAAAAGTGGGTGCATTGCTCTTAACATTTACATTCTACTAGCCTAAAACTGATAAGCTTAAAGCCTGAAAATCACGTTTCCGCCCTCCGATTTATATTTATCATTTCGCGTTTTACATTTTATATTCCTTGGAAACCGCAAAATGTAGAATTTTAAATGTAAAAGTGGGTACGTTACTCATAAATTTCGTGCTTCCCGTAATTACAGAGCAAAAGTCTAAGTTAATAGAAACCAAAGGTCATGAAAGAAAAGCGAGAATACAACCTAGAAGAGCGTACAGTCAACTTCGCCGTCGTTGTGCTAAAATTAGTCGGGCAACTGCCTAGCTCCTATGCTAGCAATCATTTGGCTAAACAAATTACGAGATCAAGTACTGCTCCAGCCCTATTATATGGAGAAGCACAAGCTGCGGAATCAACAGATGATTTCATTCATAAGATGTCAGTTGCTTTAAAAGAACTAAGAGAAACCTCTATTTGCCTAAAAATCATATACAAAAGCAATTTTCTGACTTGGGAGCAAGTAAAGCGAGTCGTGCAGGAAAATAGAGAACTAATTGCCATTTTCACGGCTAGTATCGAAACGGCTCGAAAGAATAAGAATAGTGGTAAAAAAGGAAACCGAAAAATGTAGAATGATAAATATCAAATGTAAAAGTGGGTACACTGCTCTTGGTTTCCGCATTTCCAAAAGCCTGAAGATGATAAGCGATAAGCTGAAGTTGTAGAAGCTAAGCGTCCACCTTCCGTTTTACATTCATCATTTCGCGTTTTACATTTGACATTCTTTTGGCTCCAATCTATCTTACATTTCAAACAAATACTACCTATCAGAAAAATAACCGTCGTCGTCACCGCTCGCCCGAGCTACAGCCGTGTCAAAACTGCGCTACAAGCGATCAAACAGCATCCTGACCTAGAACTTCAACTCGTCGTCACCGCTTCTGCACTGCTTAGTCGATATGGTGCAGCCGTCCGGTCAATAGAAAAAGATGGCTTTGACATAGCAGCAAAAGTACTGACCGTATTGGAAGGCGAAAATTTATTGTCACAAGCGAAGACAACCGGGCTAGGCATCATCGAACTATCCACCATTTTTCAGCAACTGCAACCCGATGCTGTGCTTACCATTGCTGATCGCTATGAAACGATGGCGACCGCTATTGCAGCGTCTTACATGAACATTCCGCTTGTGCATATCCAGGGTGGTGAAGTGACTGGAAATATAGACGAGAAAGTGCGCCATGCTATTACGAAATTGGCGGATGTCCATTTTGTATCATCTCAAAAAGCACTAGAGCGCCTCCTAAAAATGGGTGAATTGTCGGAACAAGTCTTTCTGACAGGCTGCCCATCCATTGACCTTGCCCGACAAGTACGCACACAACCTCAACTCGACTTTGACATCTATCAAAAGTATGGCGGTGTAGGCGAAAAACCGGATTATAAAAACGGCTATATCGTCGTCATGCAACATCCCGTTACGACAGAATACGAAGCGTCACGGCAGCATATCGAAGAGACATTACACGCCATTCGAGAGTTAAAAATGACCACTTTTTGGTTTTGGTCGAATGTAGATGCTGGGTCTGATGGAACATCCAAAGGCATTAGAGTTTTTCGAGAACATTATGAGCTAGCACATTTGCATTTCTTCAAAAATATGGAGCCAAATGACTTTCTACGTTTGCTACTGAATGCCAACTGTCTAGTCGGAAACTCCAGCGTCGGTATTCGAGAATGTTCCTACTTGGGAGTACCCGTCGTCAATATTGGGTCGCGCCAAAGTGGACGAGAGCGTGGGCAAAATGTGATCGACGTCGATTATGATAAAACAGAAATCAAAGCAGCCATCCTCCAACAAATCCAACACGGACGCCACGAAGCCGACGAAATCTATGGCGACGGAACGGCGGGCAACCAAATGGCAAATCTATTGGCAACTGTACTGTTGACTTATGACAAGAAACTGCCTTACTAGCATTTCATGAAACTACATCCTTACCTGTGAAAATACTCGCCGTCATCACCGCTAGAGGAGGCTCAAAGGGGGTCAAAGACAAAAATATCCGCCTAGTCGATGGTCAGTCATTAATTAGTTATGCCATTGAGTGCGCCAATGAGAGCAAATACGTCACAGACTGTGTCACGACAACCGATAGTGAGCGCATAGCCGATGTCGTGAAAAAGTGGAATGGCGAAGTCTTGATGCGACCACCGAAACTGGCGAGAGATGATACGCCGAGTTCGCCAGTGGTGATGCACGTCATTGATGAATTGGAAAAAGAAGGAAGAGTGTATGACATCATCGTTTTGCTGCAACCGACAGCACCAATACGGACGGGCGAAGACGTAGATCGCGTCATCCAAATGCTGAAAGACGATCCAAAACTCGATAGCGTCATCTCTGTCGTCCCAATGCAAGATGTGCATCCGGCAAAAATGTATCACGTTGATAATGAGCAAAATATGCAGACGCTAGTCAAAGATGGTGAGCGACTTCGACGTCAAGATTTGACGCCAGTTTATCTACGAAATGGCTGTATCTATGCAATACGGACAGCGGCATTTCGTGAACAGAAAGAGCTGATTATTAATAATAAGAAGGCGTATGTCATGTCAGAAGACTGGCTAGCAAATGTCGATTCGGAGCGCGATTTGATGATGACAGAATTGCTGGTGAAAGCGTGGAAAAAGGAAAGGGCAGCACGTGGAGCATAAATCATTCGATGTTTGCTATTTGATTTCCTTTGGCATTGCGGCGCGGATGTTGATTCAGACGCGGTTGCTGTTGCGACTGGCAGAGCAAGGAATACGAGTGGCGATTTTGACGCAAGATGCAGAAGATGACAATCTAAAACGACTAGCCGAGCACAAAAACATCAGCATCTTTAGTATCGCCGAAAAGCAGAACTTTTGGGGCGAAAATTATCTTTTCAAACGCAAATACTACTTAGAAGACATTGAAGCCAATCCCGCGCTTTGGGAAAAACATATTTACGCCACTCGCTTCAATACTTCCAAACATCCACTGCGACTGATTCGTCCTTTTTATTATATGCTCATTCATCGCTTGATTCCCCATTTTCCAAGCATCAAAAAACGCTTTCAACAATATGAGCAACAGCACCTAACATCCTCTTATTTTGAGACTATTTTACAACAAATCAACCCCAAACTTCTCATCTCCCTCTACCCTATCAACTTATTGGAAGCCAAAGCTTTATACGCTGCCAAGCAACTCAACATTACGACTGTTTTACATCTACTGAGTTGGGACAACATCACGAGCAAAGGTATCTTTCCGGTCGTCGCTGACCACTACATTTTATGGGGTGACATCATGAAAGAAGAGTTGAAAGCTTACTATCAAATCAACGAGAAGAATATCCACGTTTGTGGCGTCCCTCACTTTGATCGACACGTCGATTTTCGTGATACGGATGCTTACCGATCGCTATTGGAAAGTTATGGTTTACAGCCCGAAAAGCCGTATTTGTTTTTTGCGATGAGTGCCAAACGATTTGCGCCTCGTGAGATTGATATTGTGGAGTGGCTAGCAGAGGCAATAGAGCAGAATATATTTGGTGATGACATGCAGTTGGTCGTTCGTCCGCATCCGCAGGTCATTCAGGGTTTTATGTCGGACTCCTCTTGGCTCGAACGACTTCAACGCATTCAAAGCAAACGCGTCTACGTCAATATTCCCAAACTCATCGACAGTCAACTGCGATGGAGCATGGAGCAAGAAGACATGAACGATCTGGCGAAAATCATGTCGGGTTGTAGCATTTGTCTCAACTCTGGATCGACCATCTCTATCGAAGCTTTGATTTACGACAAGCCAGTCATTCTGACCTCCTTTGACGCCGACGATCAGCTCCATTACTGGAAGTCCGCGCGACGATTGATTGACTATACCCACTTGAAGAAATTTGTGGCAATGGGCGGAGTGAGTGTGGTGAGCAATTTTACTGAATTGGAGCAGCAAATCAAACAAGATATCGCTCATCCAAACGCGCTTTCCGAACAACGACAGCACACCCTGAACAGAGAATGTTATCGAATGGACGGAGAGGCAACTACACGTTCCATCAGAGCTATACATCAAATACTGGAAGCCGTCAACTAAATGCCTACCCTCACTTTCAAAAATAGGACCAATCAGTGGCAAATAGATCTCAATCTATTGATTTTCAATTTATTGTGTATCTATGCTTTCTTTGTGCCGCTGGAAATGATATTGGAAGAATTGCTTCAAATAAGAACGATTCTCAAGCCCTATCGCGTCACTGCTATCGCTATTTTTGGATTGTTTGTTTTCAAAAACATACAAAGTGGGATTCAAATTCGGCAAGATGTCCGGCAGGATAGTTTGTTGTATGCACTCTTTGGCTATGGACTGATCATTTCGGCATTTCGGATGATTACAGAAACATTTTCGACAGGTCTATTTTACAATGATCTCTTTCAACTCATCATCTATTTATCCGTCTTCTTTGTTGTCAAAAATCTTCCACTCACTGTCCAGCAAATCAAAACCATATTTTGGTCGCTACTCGCTGGCGTGATGGTCAATGTTGTCACCATTTTGAATGGATTTCTCCTCCTCCGCAATTTCGAGCGGCAGTCCGGTTTCATGGACAATCCCAATTATCTGGGCTTTGCGCTACTAGCTGTTTCTCTCTTTTTATTGGTCTATTTTCGGCAGCGTACCTTGTTCAAACAAATAAGCGTCATCATATTGCTGATCGCCGTTTTGATCTCGTTTGTTGTGGCAGGTAGTCGCACCTGTTTGATCGTTTTGGTCATGGGTTTGATCTATTTGGCAGGCATCCAAAATCTACGTCGAAAAATCATCATCTTCGCCGTCAGTGCGTTCGCTATCGGTATTGCTGTACTTCGTTTTGGTGGCTACGAGCGGATCGCGCCCCTCATTGTTTTCAATCGCTTGGATCGAGGTGTGAGCGAAGAAAACATCCGCATCACCTTATGGAAAGGCGTCATCGAAGCCTCCAATGAAACCTATTTCGTCGGTTTGGGTATCGGACAATTTAAAGCCCGCTTCGCCGAATTTTTTCGAGAAAGTGCTCATCAAGACATCTACGAAATGGTGACTTTTGGTTACTATCTGACTGCTCATAGCGACTACTTTACTGTATTGATTGTGTATGGTATCGTTGGTTTGGTTTGCTATATCGGCTATCTTTTCATCGCCGCCCGGAAACGCTTTTATCAACTTCAATTACATGCCTCTACTAAGTTGCGCCAATTTCAACATCTTCAAGTTCTCCTCCTGCTTTCTGTTATTGTCTTTGGCTTCACCCACGAAAGTTTTACGAGTGGTATTTATTGGCTTACATTGACTTTTGCGACGAAGAGTGTGGAGAAGTAGGAAAGTTTCGAGAGCTAAGAGAGCTAAGAGAGCTAAGAGAGCTAAGAGAGCTAAGAGAGCTAAGAGAGCTAAGAGAGCTAAGAGAGCTAAGAGAGCTAAGAGAGCTAAGAG
>JBCDHX010000077.1:0-27546 GCA_038749535.1 Bacteroidota bacterium | reverse complement strand
TTTAGTCTTTGAGCAACGCTTTAACGATCAAGCAGAACATTGAATAATCTATTTTTTTCCTCAAAAAGCCCCCCTCTTTTTGAGGGCTTTTTGAGGAAAAAAATGTTGGCATAACCCGAATCACCAAAATTTTGAAACCTGTCTTAAATTTTTGTCCTGATTTATTGAACCACCTCAATCAACTGCATTATCTATCACCTCGAATCCTACCTGATCTTCTACTCTTAGGAAGTCTGTATAATCATCAAGTGAAGATGTAGATGGAGCAGTCAAACTGTCATTCATCAATGCATAACTAGGTCCCAACTGATAAGGATCTGCTTGTGTATTGGCATCAAATTGGGTCACAAAATACTTAAAAGATATGTGGCGTGGGAGGAGGAATTCTAATTGACTGTTATAACCTTCGACTAATCCTTTGTAGAAATAGCATTCTCTACCGCTCACATTGCTATTCGCATAGACATCTAATAGCCAATCGTTTGTATCAAATAAGTCAATCGTCTGAGTATCTACACCAATGTATAGACTATCCCAATTCAGCGTCATATTAGGCTTTACATCATACAATGATATATACGCATACCGGAATTCTTCTTCATCATTACATTTGAGCGGAAGATAGAGGTCTGTACCAATTAGATGTTCTACCTCGATGTCTAATACATTGGATTCACTCAAAGTGAAGTCTATCCAATCAGCTTGGTGGTAAACCACCTCATCGACTGAATTGACATTTTCTATATTCAAGTTTATCTTGTTGGTATACTTATGATTGACAAACTTCTGAAAAGACCTTGTGATGAAATCGCCATCCTTCACATTTAAGAAGGTATGACCGTAGTAGGATACCTCACTTCTATTTTCTTCAGTTATGATTGTCAAGTCTATGCGTTCAGACTCATATGGATTCTGAAAGTCTACGAAAATCAAATCTTCTTCACTAATCTGACCGGATGCCTGATGAATAGCTTTACCTTCGCTTGTAGTCAAAACCACTGCGTAGCGATCTCCACGCAAAAGCGAACTGCTTATTTCGATACTAATGTTTTGTGAGAAAAGAGCTGTTGATAGTAGCAGAATTATGGAAGTTATAAAAATACGAAACATAGAGTTTAGTTGCTAATAGACATCGCCAAGTTATAATTAACTAAAGTATAATGTATTGATATATACTTTTTTGTAGTAGCAATCCGACATCACAAGTAGTAAATGTATAATATAAATTACAAAGAAAAAAGGACTCCCCCTAAGCAAAAGCCTTTTGAAGTTTCCCAAGCTCTGATAGAGCAGTAAAATAACTACCATTTTCACACCCAAACAAACTCCAAAAGTCTAGCCATCATATCACATCTTCTTCGCCCGAGACTTCAGACTCGTCAACTCCTCAATCATCACCATTCGTTGTTCTTCAATATTCTTCCGCGCTGCGATTCCAATTGAAATAGACATCACACCATCTTGGCTGCCGGCTGCTTGTTTGTACTCATCATTTGCACTCGGGTCGACGAAGATTTTATTTTGCATACGGACATTGCCACCACCACCATGCTTGACTTGAATATATTGGTGTATTGGGTGTCACCGAAGTTGGTGGTGACTTGTATCTCGTCGTAGGCTTCTTCTACCTACAGTTGCCGCTCTTTGATCCAGACCTATAGCCTGACCTCTGATGATGAACTCATGGTGAGTCGAGTCGACCGTAGTCACGATGAGCGCATCCAGTTTGGTCATCTTCATCATTTCCTCAAAGTCTGCAAAGGTCGGGTAGTCGCAGCCGATATGGTCTTTGCCGTACGCCAAACGCTGCGGATTGATGTCACATGAGCCGACATAGTCGCTGTAGTTCCGTTGCAAGTTTTTGCCCCATAGATTGATACCTTGTGTACCTGTTCCGACTAGTGCCAATCGCTTTTTGACGATGAGTTTTATAGTCAACTTCGGTAGTGGTGTAGTGATCAGAGCAGCCTTCGCTAGACTGGATTGTTGTAGGAAAGTTCATCGGTTTGTTGGTTGCATTGAGCAGCTAGGTTTGAGCTATTAACCATCAGCTAAAACCGTGCTTAGCTAATAGTCGGCAATAGCATTTTGAATAAAGTATAGTTTCGTTGTTCAAGTTTTGTCAACTTACAGTTACTCTCGATTTGCTTGTAATCGCTCCATCAGTCGGACAGAGACGCGTAAGAAATCCATTTCGGTAATGACGCCCAATAGTTCTTTGTCCTTCACGACAGGTAGACATCCGATCTTCTTTGCACGCATCAACTCTAGCGCCTCCATAATACTCGCTTCTGGAGAAACCGTAATCGGAGACTCGATCATAATGTCCTTGACGGTGACGGCTGTGTCTTTTCGTCGATCATCACTGAGTTTAGCAAAGTAGCGGATGAGTAATCGCGATGTAACCAGACCGACCAAATGTCCTTCTTTATTCTCAATCGGCATATACCGAATCTTGCGCCAGTCCATCATTTCTGCCACTAGCTCAATGATGTCGTCTTTTTGTACTGTAAATAAATCAGTTTGCATAAACTCCGATACTTTCAACGCTGATGGTCGATAGTCAGTCAAGTCGCTTGCTTTAGGCATTTCCCACTTGTGGACTGGAATTTCTTGCTCTTGATTTTTGATAATAGAAGCTGTGACAATCGCTGCTGCTTCGTCTTGGGTATATTCCTTTTTCAGTTTTGAAAAGGCACGCAACTGCCATCTGGCACCATTGGTGTGTAATTTGGCGCGAGCTTCGATGATACCCAAATAGCGTTCTATGTCTTTTTCATTGATGCCTTGTCGTTGTAGTCCTTTTCTAGAAATGGGTAGCAATTCTTGCAAAATCAAGTCTCTTGCTCGTATTTTTTGCTCATTGACCCAGTTGAATTCGGTGTCGATGCCATACTGAGCTGCCTTCATGAAGTTATCGCGTACATCTTCAAAGGAGATAGTTTGCGTGATGTCTTCGATCAACTCACCCATACCGACCATCGCGCCCAACCAGAATGCTGCATTTGCCACTTCGTCGACAACTGTCGGTCCTGACGGCAGTACCCGATTTTCGATGCGTAAATGAGGTTTGCCGTTGTCGCTAATGCCATAACAAGGACGATTCCAACGATAGACAGTAGAATTAAAAACTTGAAGCGCACGCAATTTGGGTACTTTCCCTTCATTGATGAGACTCAACGAATCTTCTTCTATATCGCCCGCCAATAGTACTCGGAATCGCGCAATGTCTTCTTTATGGATTTCCAGAATGGAATTGTGAATCCAGTCTTTCCCAAAGTTGACACGTGGACTACTTTCGCGCATATGATCGTGTGACTTTCTAGTATCCAATGCTTGTTGGAACATCGCAATCCGGCTCTCATGCCAAAGGCGGCGACCGAAAACCAGAGGCGAATTGGCAGCGATGGCAATGATAGGTCCCGCTAAAGCCTGTGCCAAATTGTAGTAACGAGGAAAATTCTGCGGACTGACTTGCAGATGTACTTGAAAACTGGTGTTGCAAGCTTCTAGAAGTGGCGAATTGTGATTGATTTTTAGTTCATCAATCCCTTCCAGCTGCAACTCAAATGCATTCTTACTCAACTGTTTTCTGATGGATTCGATCAGGGCAAAGTAGCGCGGTTTGGGTGTTAGATTATGCATCTCTAGATCAAACTTCCGCAGCGTTGGCAGGATACCCGTCAAAATCATTTTCGCATCAAACCCCTTCAGCTTTTCACGGATAATCTTCTGTGTATATAAGGCTTCCTCTTCTACTTTTCGTAGCGCATCACCTTGAAAAACGCGAGGTACAAAGTTGGTTTCAATGTTGAACTTCGCCAGTTCTGTCTCTGCCCAAGGATATTCTGTCATCTGCTCCAGCACTTCCATGGCGATGGGCGCAGGTTTACAATTGGTCTGATCGACAATGCACATTTCCTGCTCTGCCCCTATGCGCACTACATCGGACTCAAACCAATCATTTTTTATCATATAGTCAAATGCACTCACGTCGTCCAGTAGCTGACGGACAAACCGCTGCATTTGCAAATCGTCTTTGACAATGGATACTTTCTGTTCTCCCATGTTTAGGTGTTGGTTGTTGGCTAACTTATGCCAAATTTGTTTCAATTATCGGAAAGTCACGCGCTAAATATACCGTTTTTGTTAATCTTCTTACCTTTTTTTCTCCACTCTCTCACTCTCCCTACTGTATTTCCATAATCGGAATCCGCACCACTACCTTTGTCCCTAGTGGCGTCTCTCCGTCTGCATCGACCAGGTCAATGATATTGACGAACTCTTGCTCTTCTTCGTCCTCGCGAGTCGGGTGCAATAGTTTGAGGCGATTTTCGGTAATATTGGTGCCCATGGACTTGTGTTCTTTGTGCTTGACGCTGGCTTGTTGTAGTTCGGTAGCACGTTTTCTACCGACGCCGTTGTCCTCTATGATACACAAAATGATGTCTTCATCCTCCTCACAAATCACAAAACTGACGGTGATGAGCCCATCCTCTTTCGGACGCAGCCCATGCTCGATAGAGTTTTCTACATAAGGTTGAATAATCATGGTCGGCACACCGATGATGTCTTCCTCAATTTCTTCGTCTACATAGACAGCATAGTCTAGCCGATCACCAAAACGCAGTTTAGCATTGATCTCCATGTAGTTTTTGAGGAACTCGACTTCCTCTTCTAGCGAAATGATTTCTTGCTCGGAATATTCCAGACTTCGACGCATCAGCTTTGCAAATTTGGAGAGATACTTGGCAGCGAAGGTGACTTCATTGGAAGTGATGTAATGCTGGATAGAATTGAGCGCGTTGAAGAGAAAATGGGGATTCATTTGCGCGCGTAGGGCTTTCATTTGTAGCTGTGTCGCTCGATATTGTAATAATTCTGCTTCGCGTTGTTTTTTCTCGGCATCGTATTTGACTTCCATCTCCAGCCGTTGCCGTTTCTGTACCTGATCTTTGTACAGGGTATCCATTTTATCGTACTCTGCTAGGTACTGATAAGCGGCTTTGTAATCGTGAAGATCGGCGTAGAACGTAGCGATTCCCTTACATACTTCTGCTAGCTGTCTATAATCTTCTACCAGCTCTGCGTACGCATACGCACTCTGAAAATGCTTCAGTGCCTTGCTGCGCTGCCCTAGTTCTGCATACAATTGCGCTTTCCAACTATCCAATATCGAGAAATTGAAAAAGTCGCGTGGTGATTGTTCTTTGTATAGCGACTCTGCTCGTTCGTATAGCTCCAAGGCATCGTCGTATAGCTTTTGCTCAAAGTAGCAATTCCCTAAATTGGCGTATGCACTAGCGCGTGCTTGCAAACTCACATCATCTGTGACATCAATGGCTTTTCGGAAGTAGATCGCAGCACTTTCCTCATCTTCCATCGACATATAGCCACTTCCGACACTGGAATAGTGCCAGGACAAACGTGACCGCATATCCATCGTCTCACACATATTGACGACTCGCAAATAGGCACGGACACTGAGTTCTTGCTCGTCATTGTACTCGTATATCTTCCCAAATCCACTGTAAACAAGCGTCAAAAAGTGGTAGTCTTTGACATCCAGTTGTTCACTGTTTCTATTGAAGCGCTTGTCGGATTCGAGCAACAGTTCTAATGCTTTGGAGTAGTTGCCGTAATGTAGATTGAGGTAACCTTGACGGCATAGCAATCGTGCTTGGATACGCTCATCGGGGAAGAGTTGTAGCTTTTTTTCTGCTTTTTGCAAAAAATTCATCGCCGACTCCATCTTGTTGAGGTTCATGCAGGTTCCAGCATAGTCGATAAAGGCATCTACTTGCTGATTGGTCGTACCGCGCTCATCGAGTATATCTATGGCACGCAAAAAATGAATTTCGGCTAGATAATAATTGTAGAGATGATTCTCAACAATGGCAGTTTTGAGGTGATAATTGAGCTTGATGTCTGGAAATTCTTGCTCTCTTTGCTCCAGTAGCCTTTGTTGTTCTAGTAGCAACTCTTGCGCTTTCTGGACGCGGGTATAGACGTAGTGATCCGACAACTCATCGATCAAGGCGATGCGTTGGCGTTCGTCTCGTTGTTGAGATAGTCGTTGCTCTAGTTGTCGAGTAGAATGATGCGGTGTGACGGCAGTCAAGGCGTAGTGATTTATGTGAAGGGACAGCTATTCATGAATGGTAACGACTATCTGTAGAGATGAAATGGGTATTCTTCTATTGGCGAGCAATAAAGAGCATCGTGTTTAGTCGATCACTAGAAATTGGAGTAGGATGTAGAGAAATATCTGCCGATAAAAAGGAATAAGTTGGTTCAGTAAAATAAATGGAAATGAAACTACTGCGGTACAATATTGCCACAGCTGTTGCCACGTCCCCACTTTTTATTTTTCTTTCCCCCTTTTAGCTTATCCTGCTTGTCTTTAGAAATCTCATTGTCTTTGCCTTTGTACGACGAAATACTTTTTCGTTTCTTTCTCATAGTACTAATATTTTGAATCGATCTGGGAAATTGATTAAAACTAAGGTAAAGGTATAAAATAATCTCTACCCTCCGCCAAGAAAACATCAAGAATAACACATAAGCCTTAACAGTCATGTGTTAAATTCAGTTCAATTGACTCCGCAAAGCAACAGTGTACTATGTATATTGTCAAAGAAAATCGCCTACAGTGAGCAATTTGTCCATTTAGGCGAGTCTACGACAGTTTTCGTTGAGTGAACTACCCAACTGATTTATCTTACATACGCGAACTCGCCCAAATGGTTTCGATTATAGTCCTTCTTGCAATCGACGCATCTGCTCCATGAATGCCGGACGGCGACGGCGAGAAACTTCTATCTTTTTCCCATCGTCCATAATCAAGTAGCCACCATCTCCTTTGACGAACTTCTGCATGTAGTTCAAGTTGATGACGTGGCGTTTGTGGACGCGATAGAAATTGAAAGGGGCGAGTAGCTCTTCATAAGATTTGATGGTCTTAGAAGCCGTGATGCGCTCTCCGGTCAGCAGATGGATATGTGTATAGTTATCATCTGCCTCGAATCGCAAAATATCCGCGATATTGATGAAGTAGATACCATCCAACGCCGAAATACTCATCTTGCGAAAAGCATTTGGGTTGTTGTAGTAAGTATTGAAAATCTCTAAGCGATTGTTGATTTGGCTGCTGCGCTTTTCGTAGACTCGGCTGACGGACTCGCGGAGCATATCCGGATCGATGGGCTTCACGATATAGCCGATGGAACTGTACTCGCAAGCCTTGATTGCATATTCTTCAAAAGCCGTGACAAAAATGATTTCAAATTCGACTTTCCCAATTTGATCTAGCATCTGAAAGACCTGACCATCTGTCAAGTTGATGTCCAAAAAGGCTACATCCGGCTTTACTTTGCCATCTGCTAACAATTGTACGCCTTCTGCTACGCTTCTCGCCTCCCCGATCAACTTGATCTCTGGACAGTGCTGTGCCAGTAAGTTTTTCAAGTTATTCATCCCCTTTTCTTCATCTTCGACGATGATGGCGGTGAGCGTTTCTTTGTTTTTGCCCTTCTTTGGTGGTGTTTTGGTCGGTGAGTTGTGGTAAGTAATCGTTTCCATATTTTTGAGTATAAAATGTAGTAAATCGACTCGACAAGTTCTTATTGTGTCGATGCCCTTTCTCCAAATATACGACAATAACTTACGCCACAACGCTTTTATTTCAAGCCTTTTGGTCAAATCAAGGCGTATTTATGTGTTCTCCACTACGCATTCTCACTCAAAAAGACCACTTCCTCATTGATTTGAACACAGACTAAATATTTGGCTTTTTCAGAAAAAAGTGACTTTTCGGATGAAAAAATAAGGAAGTTACGTCATTTCAGACATTGGAGAGTACGTCATTGCGCTCGTTCAAAAACTTCTCCGTTTTCGCATGCTCGACCTTATTGACGAATTTTTCTGCTTCGTGTCTGTCTCTCACCACTTTGGCGACGGTAAAGCAAGAGGTAATGCTAAATAGATAAGACATCCCCAAAAATCCTTTCGTCGCTAGATCGGCATCAATGTAAATTAAACCTGCCACCATACCGACAGCAGCAATGATAAAAGCAATCCAAGACATGGTATAAAATGATTTGGAGTTCTGATTTTCATAGATGTAAGTAGACATAATGGATAAATTTATACATTACACGGTGTAAAATTGTGATCTTCACAACTCAATTTTCACCGTGTAATGTGATGCCGACAGGGATAAATCTTTTTCTTTAATTTACCTTTTTATCCCGTTATCGGTATAGTAATGAACTTTTTCTGGCAAGTTGTCTTTAAGCTAAATTTCTATCTAAAGTTATCGACCAAACGGCTCTTTTTGTAGATGAGGATTTTACATCTTATGATTAAAATATTTAAGAGCACCGGAAAACTAGATTAGCTAATTGAGTTGTTCATTGATGTCCTTCAATGATTCATTTATGCTATCCATATCTTCTAATCCTGAGCCAGTAACAGCAGCTAATGTCTCTTGCATAGCTTGAATCAGTAGTTGCCCAAAGTAGGTGGCAATTGATGTAGGTTGGTCGGCACTGCTGTTGTTGAGTGCTAGATAGTATTTGTCTTTCGTATCAGAAGGAACAACGAAAGGGACATAGCCACAGACCATTAATATCACATTGCTCAAGATACGAGCCATACGTCCGTTACCATCACCAAACGGGTGAATATCTATGAAACGAACATGGAAAGTGGAAGCAATCAATAAAGGATGTAAGTTGTATTTATCTTTCTTACGCTTTGGTGGACTCATTTGATTATTGACCCAGTTGATAAGTTCATTCATCAATTGAGGTACTTCGTCAGCAGGTGCAAAATCGATTCGCTCTCCGGTTGAGGAATAGAGGTAGTTGTTTCGGGTTTTCCACTCACCGGGATTGATTTCAGCATATTCATCCCTAAATACTTCCACCAAAATCATCTGATGAAAGTCTTTGATAAGTGTTTCTGTAATGGATAGCTCCTTGTCAATGAGGCGGTAAAGCTTATTGATTGCCTCATTATGTCCCTTCATTTCCAAATAATCTCGGAATGGTTTTCCACCCGCTGTAATTCCGTTAAGTAGGAAAGTCTTGGTTTCGGACTCTGTCAATGTATTGCCTTCAATCCTATTGGAATGATAGTTCCACTGCAATTTCACCTTTTGCTGAAGCCGATTGATTTTGCTTTCATTGAAAGGACGGTGTCGATCAAGTGCGATTCTAAGTTGATCTATTTCTTGTATGATTGCTTTCAATTCCATGGTTAGACGAACATCATCACTGATTCATTTTCTTTGCTTTGTAAATAGGCACAGTAGAGCAAGGTTCTCCAAACATGATGCTCTTCGCAATGGGGCGCAGTCGCCTAGTAAGACTAGCGTAAGCAGAAGCTGGTACAGGTTGGTCGCTGCATCCTTTGATGACCAATCGCTGATCGATGTAAGAAGAAATGTCCAAGTTTTCGATCTGACGCTCATAATGTACTTTCAAAAACTCAGATGCTGTACCTTGGAAAATGGAAGTTGCATAAGGTTCAGCATAGACGGCGATGAGCATATACGCCCACATCGGAATGATGGCATCCACACTGCAAAAGACAATTAAGTGTTTGCTTTCATATTGCACCCAATCGTGTGCTTTCATGGCTGCTCGAAAATCCTTTTCTTTCAAAATCATTTCCATGAACAGATAGTCTTTCAGGTCAAAATGAGCTATGGTATCCGCCTTTGGGAAGAACTCTTCTAGCTTTATGGTGATTAGACCGCTTTGAGCGACTCGATTGACAAGTGGTTGCATATTTTTGTAGCTTATGAGTCATGAATTGTAGTTCATCATCTATGACTCATCATTCGTGACTCATAGATCAAGGTGCACGTTCGCCTACTTCGCTATCGGGCTGCTTGAAATCTTTCAGCTTTGGCAGATCAGCTAAACTATTGATACCGAAGTAGTTAGTAAAACGTTCGCTGGTGGCGTAAAGCAACGGACGCCCCGGTGCTTCGCTTCGCCCTTTTATTTCAACCAATTCCTTTTCCAAAAGTTTTTGCAAAGCATAATCACACCCGACGCCTCGGATTTGTTCCATTTCGCTTTTGGTGACAGGCTGTTTGTAGGCAACGATAGCGAGGGTTTCGAGTGCTGATTTGGAGAGTTTTCGATTGGTGGTTTGTCGCAGATAGGTACCGACGGTTTCGTGATACGCGCCTTTGGTCAAAAACTGATAGCCACCACTGATTTCAATCAATTCAAAGGCATACAAATCGTCTATGTAGCGCGTCTTTAAATCAGCGATGGCTGCTAATAATTGCTCGTCCTCAAATTTTCGCTCAAAAACGGTAGACAAACAATGCCGAATGTCTTCTAATGAAATCGGTTGTATCGCTGCAAAAATAAGGCTTTCGACTTGTGGTATCAATTGGTTCATGCCCACTTTTTGTTATTGAATAATTGTGCATCGAGCGAATAGCGACCTGCGCCCATCAGCAATAGAACGATGTATGGGATCAGGTAGGTCAATGCGCCTTCCATCTTGGGGAATGGATCGCCGATATGTACCACGAAAGCAGCAATGACCATCGTGATAATCAAAGGAATAGTCGCCAAACGCGTCAGTAAACCCAGCACAATCAGTCCGGCACAAAGTACTTCTGAAAATACAGCTAATGCCAGCGACGGCACTTCACCTACACCTATCGGATCAGGAAATTGTATCGTCTCATCACCGAATAGCTTGAGCATTTTGCCCCATCCGTGATTGACTAGCATGAGTCCACCAAAAGTAATACGAAGAAGAAGGAGACTGAGGTCTAGACTGTTTTTCATTTCTTAAAAATATTAGATCAACTTTCAACTTATTGACTATCAATACTTTATACAGTACTCAAACTATGGTTGTGCAGGTGGTAAAATACCTTCATTCGCCGCTTCTTCATTGTAGCCGTGCAACTGTACGGTCTTTCTGTTTTTGCGTAGCCGCATATTCAAGAACTCTACGCCCAGAGAAAAAGCTATCGCAAAATATAAGTAGCCTTTTGGAATCGCCCCGACTTCTGAGTCCAAAATTTTGAGGTGTGCCAAGTGAGCTGATTCCGCGATCAGCATAAACCCAATCAATATCAGAAATGCCAATCCCAACATTTGAATCGTCGGGTGCTGATTGACAAATTTACCGACCGGAACAGCAAATAACATCATAATCAAAACCGAAATAACTACTGCAATCACCATGATTGCTAGTGCACCCACTACCCCATTCGTCATCCCGACGGCAGTCAAAATGGAATCAAAAGAAAAGACAATATTGATAATGGTAATCTGAATGATAGCGGACTGTAAAGTTGCCTTTTTTGGCGTCTTCCCAGCGGTTTGCTCGCCTTCATGCCCTTCTAACTTATGATGAATTTCGGAAGTACTTTTATACAAAAGAAACAATCCGCCCAATAGCAATATGATACTTTGCCCCGAAAATCCACCTTTGATCCAACTCGAATTGAAGGTCAATGCTTTGATCGGTTCGTTCAGGGCGACCAGCGCCGAAATACCGAATAATAGGGCTACACGCATCACCATCGCTAAGATGAGACCAATATTCGTGGCTTTTTTCTGATCTTTTTCTGGCAGTTTGTTAGCTGCAATGGAGATAAAAATGATGTTGTCAATCCCCAGTACAATTTCTAGAAATGTCAGGGTCAGCAAGCTCATCCAAACGGCTGGACTCGCAAAGTCAGGCATGATAAATTCCATAAGTCAATAGTCCTGTTTAAGTGTTTTAGGAGAACCTAACCAACTTCAAAAGTTGTCAAGTCCGGGGTTTTATTTTTTTGCTTTTTTGTAAGTCTTTTTCACTAAGTAGCAGTCCTCTTCTGTAATCGGTGTAAAATAATCTGCTTCCTCGATCATGATTTGTGCGGTCGTATTTTTCACGGCTGCCACTTCTACACGTACGCCTTCGCCTCTCAGATGCCGGATCAATTCTACATAGTCAGCATCACCGCTCACAATGACGATGGTATCGACCTTGCTGGCGATCTGTGTCGCTTTGATGGTCAGCGGAATATCTGCCGACTTGTGGCAAGGAATAACTGAACCATGAAAATGCTGCAACAAGCGATCCGCTAATTTAGAAGAAATACTTTTACCTTCTCTAAAATAAATCAATCGACTCAGTCCTCGCTCCTTCAGTAGTCTTGGAATCAAAGAATCAAAGTCTGCCAAGGCATTCTTTTTGCCTGTTAGACTTTGTAAGCTCAGTTCTATGTTGTTGCCGTCAATCAAGATTGCGACTGACTGATTGATGTTGATGTTTAATTTTTCACTCATGGATGATTTTTACTTTTTGTGTTTGATATTTGTTTAAGTAGTTGAGGGTAAATGAGTTCCCTTTCTGACCGAGCGAATTTTTTGTTCAGATCCACTCTTGAGAGGGATAAAGGGTTCCCTGACAAGAGGAAAAACGTAGACGATGCCTATCGGCGAGGCTTTTCAACGAAATATGAGCGAAAAAGACGCCGTCATGAAATAGGAAATTATATGCACTCATCTACTTACAGTTCAAGAACAGAAGGCGTCAATCCTCTATTTGTTTGATAAACGGTCAACTGTATTTAGGGAACGTCAACCGCTCACGCATCACCTTTCGCTATTCACTTTTCTCATTCTAAGGTCTATTGCTTCGCTTCTGTACTCGCACTGTCCGAATAATCTTATTGCGATCGTCGAATAAGCCAACCAGATAAATGCCATCCGGCAGATCACTGATGTTGTAGCGTTCGTCGTCCTCTACTGTGAAGTCTTTGACTTTCTTGCCTACAATATTATACACCACTAAGCGATCTACATCCTCTTGCTGCGCTAATCGCATAAAGTCAGAAGAAGGATTGGGGAAGACTGCAGAACGACGTCGATTGTTGTTGGCTACTTCCAGTCGAATATCTTCGGCGGCGATGATGACTTCCGGCTGATCGGTCAGATAAAGTTCCATACTGAGGAGCATACTTCCCGCCTTACCATTGGGTGTGACGAATATATTGAAGGGCACTCGTTCGCGTGGCTGCAAGATAATGGGTTCGTTCAGATAAAAGTCAGGATTGATATTGGAATCGACAAAATCGGCATACGCTCTATTGACATCTTGAATTTGAATCGACCAAGCACTGGGCACTTGTATGGGATTGCGTTCCCAACGGACACTGATAGATCGCGCCGTATTGTTGCGTAATTCCCCTTGTAAAACGATAGGCTGATAAGAGCTGAGGAGATCCATCCGAACGGTACTATCGGGAGAAAAAGGAGTGAATGTCAGTACTTGCGCTTGCATCGTCCAAGCTAGACCAAGTAGCCAACAAAGAAATAGGGTGCGTTGCTTCATTTAGTATTGCGTTGTTCGGTATGTCAACTTTAGGCGCACGACTCAAAAGGAAATCCTACATTTGTAGTCCTGCGAAGTGAATTTTTCTATAAACGCTTATCCAATGGTGAATTGTTTACTTGCTGTTGTCTTTAACCTGAATCCTGATCGATGTCGATTACAGAATGATTATTTGATAGTCATTTTAGTTGGTTGTCTACTCATGACTTGTGGCAATCCAGAACAGTCTGTTACTCACCCAAATGACAGGGCAGAAGACGTATTGCGCTCGATGTATGCTACTTATGAGTACGAACAAAGTATGCTAATCGACAGCAGTCAGCGTGTAGAATTTACCATTTCTAAAGGATGGCAAGAAGAACTCATCCGCGACCTAGTCGGCTCTTTTGATGAAGGTGACGCTCTGGCGCAAGAGGCGATCATGGTCGGTGATTTTGTGACGGTCGAGTTGGTAGACCCAAGTCAAGGCAACTACTTTTCGATCGTCCCTCTCAGTGTGAGTCGACAACGCATTACACAGCAAGATACCGTACTGAACATCTGGCAGTGGAATGTCCAGCCGTTGCAGACGGGCAATCTACCTTTAGTGATGCGCGCTTTCACGACTGTCGATGGCGAAGATCACAACATTCCGGTTTTTGATGCGATTATCGAAGTAAAATCTAGGGTCACTGATCCTGTAGCGTCGCCTCCTGACTACACAGTCTGGTATGTTTCAGCTGGTTTGTTGCTTTTGTTTGGTATTGGTTTTTTCATCTACGACAAGAAGCAGCCATCTCCATCTACCAAAAAAGTCCTGCTGCCTGCTGCTTTAGCTGTTGACCTCTCGGAGCAAATCGGAGGCAATAGAACATTACAAGCATTGGAAAAACTGGAGACCTATCTCCGAGATCATCAATCACGCGACCTTACGGATGTACTGACACTGAAAGCTAGTTGGTTAGAAAATAGGCGCAAAGGCAATTTAAATGTCATTGATGACGAAACGGAAAGTATCGAAAATGCACGCATCAATTTAGCGACTTTAGAGTTGTTAGAGGTGTTGAAGGGAGAAGCTTAATTGGTATTTATCACCCTCGCACTCTCTATACACCTAAAGACAAAAAATATAAAATACTGATTATCAATTAATTAAAGCATCGTATTTAAAATATCCTCACTCAAAATATGAAAACAACTCATCTCCTTGCCATAGAATCCTCCTGCGACGATACCTCAGCAGCCGTCCTGCGAGACGGAACGGTGCTCAGCAACTATGTCGCCAATCAAACCACACACGAACTATACGGTGGTGTCGTGCCGGAGGTCGCATCGCGTGCCCACCAAAAAAATATCGTGCCGGTAGTAGATGTCGCATTGAAGCAAGCAGAGATAGATAAGAGAGAGCTGGATGCCATTGCATTTACGCGAGGCCCGGGACTGATCGGGTCGTTGCTAGTGGGTGTGTCATTTGCAAAATCGCTGGCATTGGCACTGGATATTCCAATGATAGAAGTCAATCATATGCAGGCACACGTTTTGGCACACTTTATAGACGCGCCACGACCGCAGTTTCCATTTTTGTGTCTGACCGTCTCCGGTGGACATACGCAGATCGTTTTGGTCAAAGATCATTTGGAGATGGAAGTCATCGGCTCTACTTTGGATGATGCCGCCGGAGAGGCATTTGATAAGACCGGAAAATTGCTAGGCTTGGGGTATCCTGCAGGACCTGTCATAGATCGAAAAGCCAGGGAAGGCAATCCTATCTTTGACTTTCCTGAACCCAAAATCGACGGCTTGGATTTCAGCTTTAGCGGCTTGAAAACATCGATTCTTTATTTTTTGAAACGAAATCTGAAAGAAAACCCCAATTTCATCAACGATAATCTAAACGATATTTGTGCTTCCGTACAGTCGCGTATCGTGTCTATCTTGATGAATAAATTGACAAAAGCCACCGAGCAAACAGATATCACGGAGGTCGCGATCGCAGGTGGTGTTTCTGCCAATTCTGCCTTGCGCGAAGCCTTGCAAACTACCGGTCGAGAGAAAGGTTGGAATACGTACATTCCTCAATTTCAATATTGTACGGACAATGCAGCGATGATCGGGATGGCAGCTCATTTTAAATATCAGAAAGGGGAATTTGTCGAGCAGGATGTGATGCCGACGGCGAGGTATGCTATTTAGATCGCTCCCGATTCTCGGGACAAGTTGCGCTTTTAGCCTTCTACATTGATTTGTTCATTTTCTTGAGATCAACCAGATATGCTATCATTTGTGTATATTGAAGATTAAACTACAGAAGAACTATGCAATATTTAGAACGTATTACAATAGATACTGAAATTTGTCATGGGAAACCATGTATTCGGAATATGCGATGGCCTGTAGAAGTCATATTAGATTTACTAGGATCAGAAATGACTATTGCTGAAATTTTGGAAGATCATCCTAAGTTGGAAAAAGAGGATATACTAGTCTCCTTAGATTATGCCAAGTTATTGATGTCTGCAAAAATCTATCAACCTGCTGCCTAATGAAGTACTCAACTAATATTTTTCATTTCACTTTCAAAAATTTCTGAAATCGTCAAAAACAAAGCATGAAAAACTACTTCTTTTTACTCTTCCTCCTCCCCACGCTACTCACTGCCCAACTACCGACTACCGTCCAAACTGAAAAAGCCGGATTTTCTAAAGCCCGCCTGGAACGGCTAGGCAACTACTTTCAAAAAGCCGCAGAGAAAGACGAAATTCCCGGTGCAGTTTGCATGATTTATCGCAAAGGTGAATTGGCGCATCAAGCGACTTATGGCTACACAAATAGCAACGCCAAAACGCCCATACAATCAAATGAAATTTTCTACATACAGTCGATGACCAAACCGATTATCAGTGTGGCTTTGATGATGCTATATGAAGAAGGTCATTTTGAACTATTCGACCCGATTACTCAGTATCTGCCGGAGTTTAAAGGTCTACAAGTCGCTGTGTATGAGGGAGATGAAATGACTTTGCAGCCTGCCGAAAAAGACATCACGATTGGACATTTATTTACGCATACGGCTGGTTTCTTGCATGGCTTGGGGAGTAGTGATTTGGAGCAGAAATATAGAGTTGCGCTTTATGGAGATGCTGAGAATCAAGATGATGTCGCACCTCATCAGACCATACAAGACCGTGTCGCAGCAATGACAGAATTACCCCTAGTCAGTGAGCCTGGAACAGAATGGCATTACAGCGCCTCTCCGGATGTATTGGCGGTATTGATCGAGCAATTCTCAGGACAGACGGTCGATCAGTTTTTGAAAGAGCGCATTTTTGAGCCGTTGGGCATGAACGATACAGGCTACAACTTGACAGAAGCACAGACAAAAAGAGCTACCGGACTGCACTTGCAGACACCTAACAAGCAAGTGATGTATCTGGAAGGTCGCCAAACTCCGACTTCGGGCAATACGATTTTTGGTGGGACACATGGACTGTTTTCTACCCCTACTGACTACGCCAAATTTGCGATGATGCTCTTAAATAAAGGCGAATTTAACGGGAAACAATTGCTGAGTCGCAAAACTTGGGAACTCATGACTGCCAATCATGTCGGCGATATTTACGAGCCGGGCTTAGGCTTTGGTTTGGGCTTTGGTGTACGTACCGATCTGGCGGATGCAGGGATTCTGGGTAGCGAAGGTGCGTTTTATTGGAATGGTGCATTCAATACTTATTTCATCGTCGATCCCAAAGAGGAAATGGTTGCTCTATTGTTCATGCAGTTTTGGCCATATACGGATGACTACCGCCGTCAGTTCTTACAATTGCTGTATCAAGGAATTGTGGATTGATACGTCATAGCTTTGTACCACACACGAACTTTCATCTGCATCACGTAGTTTATAGTTTATCATGTCGATCAACACAAATACATCAAAGCCGTTGAGCAACGTTCAGCTGGAGTTATTACAAACCTTTAACTATGATTTGAGCGAATCTGATTTTCAATCATTTAAGCAGTTATTGATTAATTTTTTCGCAGAAAAGATATCAAATGATGTAGATGCCTTTTTCGAGGAAAATGATTTAGATGATCAAGTGGCTGATGATTGGGCAAATGAGCATATGCGTACCCCTTATCTGCCTGAGCTTTGAGAGTCGTTCTTGACACCAATATTTTGCTGTCCTCTTTGAAAAGAACAGCTAGAAATAGACCTATATTCGATGCTATTATTGCAGGAGAAGCGAAGCTGAATGTTACCACTGCTATATTGCTAGAATATTTGGAAATTATCGGCACAAAGATTCGCCCACATGTCGCTCAAAACGTAATAACACTCATAAACGACCATCCTTCCACTAAAAGAGTCCATGTTTCATTTCGATTTCAGCTAATCAAAACTGATCCAGATGATAACAAGTTTGTCGACTGCGCCATAGCCTCTAATGCCGAATGTATTGTGTCGAATGATGCACATTTTAGGATATTGAAGTCAATCGAGTTTCCTAAAGTTGTCTTGCTAACCTCAGAAGAGTTTTTGGAAATACTTGACAAGATGCAATATGATGGCTAACTTATTTTTATCTACTCACTTACTCGAATTATAGTGCATTTTTCCCTATCTAATCTATGGTTTTACAATGACTACCGCCGTCAGTTCTTACAGTTGCTGTATCAAGGAATTGTGGATTGATGACTACATTATCCTAAAAGAAAGCGCGATTACCAAACACAAATCAGTTAATGAAGTTTCTTAGTATGAAGCAAGTCTAATTTTTGCGCTATCACTTTACTTCCCTATTATGAAAATTCAACATGTATTTGGTTGGCTTTTGAGAAGTCTATCTTTCATTGCCGTCGTAGGTGTTCTTATCCTCGCTACAAGTATTCTCTTTTACTCCATGTATGAGATTTTTACAGTCATCAAAACGATCTTGAAAGACTTTACGACTGATGCCGAAATCATCCTGAAAGCCTTGAAAGCAGTAGATATGGTGCTTCTGGGTATCGTCTTTTTTATCATGGGTGTGGGTTTGTTTGAATTATTCGTTGGAAAAGTAGACAACCTACCTCAGTGGCTTCACATCAAAGACATCGATCAGCTCAAAGGTATGCTCATCAAAGTAGCGATTGTCGTCATTGGCGTTTCTTTCACAGGTAGAGTCGTCACTTGGGATGGAGAAGCAGATTTGATGGGCTACGGTATCGGACTGGGAGCGGTCATTTTTGCCTTGAGCTACTTCATCAATGTGAAACAACAAGCAGAGAATGGCAAAAGCTAATCAAATACCTACTCAGTCGATCAAGAATGGCTCTTCTTAACGTTAGCGGCTCTACGATTGGGAACTGTCGGTTGCTCCTGCCATTCACCTTCAATGTATTTGGGGAGCTCAGATCAACGGAACATTAATTTTTGTGTCCAAAGAACACAGGTATCAGCACTTTTCAAGTGGATGTCCTCAAAAAAACGCATATTTGCGCCTCCAAATTCCAATGTTCCTGCCGACAGCTATCAGCATTGGCATCAGCATCTTGATTTTGGGACTACTATTTACATTTACTAGAATGTTGAGCCACAGAACAACTCAGTCGAACTTTCCATCCGGCTGAACTTTTCTCTTGTTTTAAACTCAACCGACAAAAAAAGAAATAAGCACTATGGCTAAAAAAGTAGCAATCAACGGCTTCGGTCGTATCGGACGTTTGACTTTCCGCAACTTGATGGAGCGCGATGATATTGAAGTAGTTGCCATCAATGATTTGACAGACAATGCGACTTTAGCGCAACTCTTAAAATATGACTCTGCTCACGGCAAATTTAATGGTACAGTAGACAGTACAGATGATAAATTGATCGTCAATGGCACTGAAATTGCTGCTACAGCAGAACGCGATCCTTCCAAACTGCCTTGGGGCGACAGTGGCATCGACGTCGTACTGGAATGTACAGGTGTTTTCCGTACTCGTGAGAAAGCAAGCTTGCACTTGAAAGCAGGGGCAAAACGCGTTGTGATCTCTGCGCCTGCAAAGGGCGGCGATGTGCAGACCATCGTATTGGGTGTCAATGATGACGAATTGGACACCAACGAAACCATCTTCTCCAATGCCTCTTGTACCACCAACTGTTTTGCACCTGTTGCCAAAACGATTGTTGAGAACTACGGTCTAGTACAAGGCTCTATGACCACCACTCACGCTTACACAGCAGATCAAAATATCCAAGACGCTCCTCATAGCGACCTACGTCGTGCGCGTGCAGCAGCTTATAACATCGTCCCGACTTCTACGGGAGCAGCGACAGCAACGGCAAAAGTAGTGGATGGTGTCGCAGGTAAAGTATCGGCTATGGCCTTGCGTGTGCCAACGATCACTGGTTCTTTGGTCGAGTTCAACTGCTTGGTCGAAAAAGAAACGACTGCTGAGGAAGTCAATGCTAAGTTCAAATCACTATCCGAAGGTAAAATGAAAGGCATTCTAGAGTATGCGACCGATCCTTTGGTGTCTTCTGACATCGTCGGTAACAAGCACTCTTCTATTTTTGATTCTCTGCTGACAGAAGTCAATGGCAAGTGGGTCAAAGTCGTCAGCTGGTATGACAATGAAGCGGGTTATTCTGCTCGTTTGGCGGATATGTGCGTGCGCGTTGCGAATATCTAGTTTAGCTGTTAGCCACTAGCTATGAGCTTTTAGCTGTTCAGTAATTGACTTGATTCAGCACTTTCAGCTTGATAGAATATAGAAAAGGCAGATGTGATCAATTCGCGTCTGCCTTTCTCAATTCATCAGTTCTTCAATTTTTCAAATAACTGATCTTACCAGTTTTTCCAATTTCATAGTTCAACAAAAAACAAAAGAAATGACAACCATAAAAGACATCAACCTAGAAGGTAAAAAAGTTCTCATCCGAGTAGACTTCAATGTGCCTTTCGACAAAGATTTCAACATCACAGATGATACGCGCATCCAAGCGGCACTGCCGACGATCAACTATGTGCTGGAGCAAGGCGGCGCGGCAATTTTGATGTCCCATTTGGGACGACCACAAAAGAAGAAAAAAGAAGATGGTAGCATCGATATGCAGAAATTTACATTGCGCCACGTGGTCGGACATTTGAGTAGTTTGATGAAAGGACATATTGTCAAATTTGCAGAAAATACAGTAGGCAAAGATACGCAACGCTATGCCGATGAACTGCAATCGGGCGAAGTCCTCCTCATTGAAAATACACGCTTTGAAGCTGGCGAAGAAAAAGGTAGCGAAGCATTGGCAAAACAGTTCGCGAACTTAGGAGACATCTACATCAACGATGCTTTTGGTTCTGCGCACCGCGCTCATGCGTCTACGACAACAGTCGCTCAATTTTTTGACCCCAAACAGCGCGCTTTCGGACTCTTAATGGAAAAAGAAATCAAGAATGCGACTAAAGCTTTAAATAGTGATGCGCGACCAATCACTGCGATCACAGGTGGTGCGAAAGTATCGGACAAACTGTTGCTACTAGACAGCTTGCTTGATCGTGTCGATCACCTGATTATCGGTGGTGGTATGGCATATACATTTGCGAAGGCGCAGGGCGGCAGTATCGGTAATTCTATTTTTGAAGAAGATAAAATGGAGTTGACGCTGGAGCTGTTAGAAAAAGCGAAGACGAAGGGTGTAGAAGTACATCTACCGACAGACACTAAGATCGCAGACGACTTTTCTAATGATGCCAATGCCAAAATCGTACCGACCAAAGAAATTCCTGATGGCTGGGAAGGACTGGACATTGGGCCTAAGACGATTGAGCAATTTGGACACATCATCAAGCAATCCAAAACTATTTTGTGGAATGGACCGATGGGCGTTTTTGAGTTTGAGAACTTCGCTACCGGCACTGAATCTGTCGCTGAATTTGTCGCTCAAGCTACGCGTGATGGCGCATTTTCTTTGATCGGCGGTGGTGACTCCGTAGCTGCTGTCACTCAGATGGGTCTGGTCGATGATGTGAGCTTTGCCTCTACCGGTGGTGGCGCAATGTTGGAGTTTTTGGAAAGGAAGCAGTTGCCTGGGATTGCGGCGATAGAGGTGGCGTAGAATGTGACTATTGAAAATAGATATACATCCAATAAAATATACAGAAGACGACTCGACTATATGCTCGGGTTGTCTTCTTCTTCACTTAAAAATCCGGTTTCGATGAACTTCAAAATTACGTTTTTTCTCTTTTTATTTCTTTCTTTTTCGATCAGCGTTTTCAGTCAAACAGAATCAGCTCAATCACTTGATGAGAAAGTAACTGAGCTTACCAATTTGCTCTATACTGTAGAGAATTTTCAGCAGCGACTAGGTACAGCACTGGACAATAACGAAATATTTCAAGCACATCAAAAAGAAGAAAAATTCTATCTTGACTTAGTCGAACTCTTGCGAGCAGATGCGCTCGGTTCTTACGCAACTATCATTAAAGATGCTTTCATTTCAGAAATGACAGAACCTCAGATGGATAGTTTGATTGTTGCACTCCAATCACCGTATGGAGATGTGATAAAGAAGGCTTTCGTGATGGACAATACTTTAGTTACACCTGCATTAGACTTATATGTAGATACTATCTTAGAGGAAGCACTGAGAAAAAGAAAAGGTAGAGATAGTTTACTTTACGTAACCGAATTTGAAGTCGATTTGAGCAAATTAATGGATGGTGAATACACCAATACACTTACATCTGACATGGTTGTGCAAGTTACTAGATCTGGTAATCAACAACGCGAAATACTGAACGGTACGCAACTGAATTATGATGTCAAATGGAATTCCAATAATCAGTACTCAATCGTCAATTCTAAAGACAACCCTTGTACATTTATCAAAGAGGATATTATTGCTACTGTTTATGAAATAGAAGGCAATGAGTTCCGATTCATCGTTCAATTCCCTGATGGGCACTACGAGAAATCTGTTTTAATCAAAACATCCTACACCTCCTACGACCAAGAGATTCAAACCTTCCAAATCGGGCTAAACGAAAAGTATCAACACCCTGTTACTTCGCCTTTGTCAGCAGCACAGATTCTAGCCTTCAAAGAACTCGGTGGTCATCCTTTTTATCCGCTTAGCAAAGCGTATCGAGTGACTGCTGATATTGAGTTATTCGATCAATTTGAAGACATCAATATGTCAACTAGCAGTGGTAAAGAAGCTACTTACCAAAAATATGGTCGAGCAACATTTAAGCTGAATGGAGCGTCACACGAATTGACTATTTTTAGAAGTGTCGAATTGAACGACGATGGTACGCAGTCGAATGATCTATTTATTCCATTTAGAGACTTGACTTCTGGAAAAGAAACCTATGGCGGTGGTCGCTACATTGATATGAAGATTCCTGATGAGGGAAAAGCATTCATTATTGACTTCAACAAAGCTTACCATCCTTATTGCGCATATACGGATGGCTATTCCTGTCCCATTCCACCATCGGAAAATACCCTGACCACTGCTGTAAACGCAGGTATACAGTTACTAAAGTTGGACTAAGTGTCACCAAAAACTCAACCAAAATCCGCCAATGCAACCCCAAACCAACCCGAACCGTAAAATCTAAGCAAAAGTCAGGTAGGAAAAGCCTTATTTTTGTGGTGTCGATGAGTTAGAGTTGTTTTAAACTTTGCTCAACACTTTTCGACCCACACCGATTCAAGTACAGAAACATGACACGTCTTGCCATTTTTGCATCCGGTCGGGGCAGCAATGCCTTGAAGATCATTGAGCACTTTCAAATAGAGCCTACTGTAGAAGTTGCCCTCATTGTTGCCAATACCGCCAAAGCTGGCGTCTTACAGATCGCCGAGCAGCATCATATTCCTACCTTTGTCGTCAATCGGGCGACTTTTTATGAAAAAAAAATATTATTAGACAAACTTCGAGCGTTACAAATAGACTTTATCACCCTCGCTGGATTTTTGTGGTTGATCCCAACCTACATCATTGAAGCTTACCCAAACCGACTTTTGAATATCCATCCTGCTCTGTTACCCAAATACGGCGGCAAAGGAATGTACGGCATGAATGTACATCGTGCTGTCCAATTGGCTCAGGAAACGAAAAGCGGCATCACGATACACTACGTCAACGAACACTACGACGAGGGCAATATGGTCTTTCAAGCCACCTGTGATCTGGCATTAACTGACGATGCAACTGCCATCGCTCGTAAGGTACAACTGCTAGAACATCAACATTTTCCATCGGTGATCGAAGCAACTATTGCCGCCCTTTAATCATTTTATAAAGAAACTATTACACAACCGTAAATCCCTGACAATCAGTCTATTTTGCCATACTGTGAAATAATTAAGATGTCCTGTTGGGATTTACTTGACAAATCCATCGTGCTTTCAAAGAGGGAATTGTCGAGCAAATCCCAACACACAAAAGGGCAGATTATTATTGAACTCATACATTATTGATCTTAAAACACTTAGCCATGCGCACATTTACGCTACTTACACTTTGTTGGCTATCTTTCTGCACCGTGCTAGTCGCACAAGTAGAAGACCCAACCGATGACAAAAATTGGAAATGGAAAAAGCACGTCAAAATGGCGGATGAGTTGTACAACAACTCTCAATATGCCGACGCCGCTTATCACTACAAACAAGCTTTCGAGAAGAAACCAAAGAAAACACAGTACGCCTACAAAGCCGGACGCGCTTTCTTGATCATTAAAGACTACGAGTCTGCCCTAGCCAACTTTGATAAAGTCAAAGACAACTACAAGAAATTTCCACGGGCACAGTACTACCACGCTAAAGCACTCAAACACAGCGAACGCTACGTGGAAGCTAAGACCGCTTTCAAAGATTTTGCAGAACGCTATACTGGAGAGATGGCAACCGAACTCATCAGCGATGCCCTAGCAGAAGTAAAAGCTTGCGAAGTCGCCAAAGCCTTCAAAGACGAGTCCAACAACAAAGTCCGCGTCGTCCATCTAGACGCCGCTGTCAACACCAAATTTACCGACTTCTCCCCTATGCCATTTGGGAGTGACGAGTTGTTGTTTTCTTCTACTGTCCAAAACAACGCCAAGATTTTTGAAAGCAAGCGTGGTCTGCGCGAGTGGGACGCACCTACCATTCCAGCACAATTTGCTACCTTGGAAGGCGAACACGTTTGCAATCCGGCATTCAGTCCTGACGAGAAAAAACTATATTTCACAGTTTGCCGCTCTATCGAAAACTGGGGTGCACTGACGACGATTTGCGAAATTTATATGACCAAGCGCATTGGTAATCTTTGGAGTGCGCCACAGCGACTGCCTGACAAAATCAATGTAGCCGAAGTCACTGCTACTCAGCCATTTGTGGTTCATCAGGATGGCAAAGAAATCCTATATTTCGCCTCCAATAGAGCTGGTGGTCAAGGCGGCATGGACATTTGGTACAGCACGCGTAAACTAGACGGAGACGATTTGGCTTTCTCTGCGCCACGCAACTTGGGTGCAAAAATCAATACAGAAGATAACGAAATCACACCTTACTACAGTTTGACCGATCAGATGCTGTATTTTAGTTCTGACGGACATCAAAGTATGGGTGGTTTGGACATTTTCAGCGCATCCGGTAGCTTGGGCGAATGGGAACGTCCTGCCAATCTAGGGACACCGTACAACTCAGGAGCAGACGATTATTTTTACATCCAAAATCGCTACGGTGATGGTGGTTTTTTTGTTTCCAATCGCATTTTCGAGCCACGCAAAAATTCGACAACAGACGAAGATATTTTTGAATTCCGACTGAATGCGCAACAGCAGTCTTATGTCATCAAAGGCATCGTCTACGACAAGATCAAAAATACACCTTTGGCAGATGTCGATGTGTCTGTTTTTGAAATTCTAGGCGATGATAGCGAACGCATGATTAAGTCTGCTACTTTCAGCTCAGGTAGTTATCTGTTTCAAGTACCTGCCAACAAAAATTATAAGATCGTGGCAGATAAAGTGGGTTTTGCACCGGATACGCGCACCTTCACGACAGGTCCTTCCGGCACACAGACAGAATACTTGTATCTGACTGATTCTCAATCGCTTGCAGAAGGAAATGTGCCTACGCCGTCAATAGATATCCCACCGATGGAGGAAACGGTAGCAGAGGCAACAATCGAAACACCAACCACAGATATTCCAACACCAACGAATACTCTAGACCCCGGCTACAACAAAACAGAAGCGCGTGTGACTACGGTCAGCAATAGCGAAGCGATAGAATATGAGTATACGCCCAATAATCCTATCGAAGCATTCCGCTTACGTACCAAAGCACCGCGCCATACCGGTGTTTACTTCAAAATCCAGTTGATCGCGCTCTCCAATTTCTCTTTTGAAGACCCGCGCTTTGATACTGTAGAAAACATGGAACGTTTGGATTATGAGGTCATTATCGATAGACGGATTACGCGTGCCTTGCTGGGCGACTACTTTACGAGAGCAGAAGTGGAAGCGGCGCTGGCAGAAGTGCAAACGCGCGGCTTTGATGATGCTTTCATCGTCAAGTATGAAGATGGCGAGCGCGTGAAGCGGATTCGGTTGTAAACCACCTCAAATATCGGAGAAAAAAGGATGATCAGCGTGTGTTGATGATCCTTTTTTTGTCTTTCTACTCTTCCCAAAAATCGGGTTTTACCACCGTACTTTCTTTCTCTTCTGTACAATCACAACAAATCATCCAACACATAAATATGCCTCGTGGAGGACAGAGTTTATTTGGATTGCCGACTTCTTCGGGCGATACATATAGGCGAAGTGTATCTTGTGCGAAAGCTGTAAAGTAGCCGTAAATATTGGCATCCTTCGAGTCATTTATATTGCTTAGGTTGGTCGGGAGGAGTCCCACAGCAGGTTCTAACAGACCGCCTGTTCTTTCCTGTAACTGACGGATGCGGTCGAAGTACAAAAAGGCACTATCTGTGAGCGACCGCTCATAGGTGGTGTAATAATAACCTTCGGCAAATTCATGGTTCAGGCGTACCGTAGAAAGTTTCAGTTTATTGACTTCATCTGTAGTAAGATCTTCGCCGTTGAGCAGCTTGATTTCATCAAAATCGAGTCCTGCGGAGATGTAGCAGGTCTGGTTGTCAAAATTGGATAGTTCTAGTCCATCTGTGAGCTGGTAAGTCCGCTCAGAGATCCAGGTTAGCTTTTGTTTCGCTTCTTTGGCATCAGTTGCGATGGAGGTATTGACCAGAAAATTGATGATCGGTACTTCGCTCAAAGTTCCATCCTCCAGTTGTATGGTCTGCGCCCCTATCTCAAAGCTCAGTTCACTTTTTTGTGCTGATTTGGGTTGAAGCTGTTCATAAGTAGACTCGTATACCTTACCATCTCTTAACTCTACTCTTACTTTATACGACAATCCAAACTCAACGGGAAAATCTGTTGGCTGATTAAAAACGTAACGATAGAGCGATCTTCCGCTCAGTTGCAGATCAACGATTTGGTTTTGTTCATTGATGAGCTGCACTTGCTTCACTTGAAGTGGTGTCAAGGTTTTTAGGTCAAAATTGAACAATCGACTCACACGTACTTCCACAACAGAAGGCGTACCCTTGATAAGTTCGCCTTGTATGCTGACTCCTTCGCCCAAACTACTTGGGGGCTCTAAATCAATAATATCTACACAAGTCAGTAAAAACAAGCTACTCAGTACAAGTGGTAGTATCAGAAATAGGTGTTTCATAGTGCTTCTCTAAGAGTATGTCTAAAATTAAATTTAACTGATTATCAATAGTTTGCGGTTCTAGGGAAGAAAAAATTAGTGAGTTTAGCGAGGTAAATGAACTCGTTTTTTCAAAGCTAGGTTCGTAAGATATTGGTTATCAAAACGATAAAAATTTAGACATACTCTAACTTCATATAAATCAAATATCGTTAGAGGAACGAGTGAATAGGAGACTTCGCTTCTTCTGTTCTAATAATACACGACTCTTCAGGTTAGTCTTAAAAAAACAATTTCACTAATCCTACAGGGCAGCACTTTGCCTAATGATAAACATTTTCTACTCAGGAGTGGACAGTATATCGCTATATTAGGGCAAACGCATCAAAAGTATGATAAGTAATAGTTGTCGTATGGAGCAAGTGTGGAACACGTTTTACTTAGGTGGCGGATGGCGAAAGGGCAGGTTCGACGGAGGAGTTTGCCATTTCTAGACCTTTTGATTCGTTT
>JBCDHX010000076.1:0-27767 GCA_038749535.1 Bacteroidota bacterium | reverse complement strand
TAGACTTGTTATGCCGCATCTTGATTGACTACATCGGACAAATTTTATTCTGTTCTGCGTTAAAATTTTTAGTCGTAGCTAGGCTATGCCGAAAAATTTTGCCTCCGCTTCTCGGAGCAGGCTTTGTCCAAAATAAAATTTGCTTCGCTTCGCCCTAATCAGCTACGACATAACAAGTCTATTCATTTCGACTCCATAATTGACGAGAACAATAGCTAGTATGTTCTTTTGTGCCTTAGATGTTTCTCTAATCTTTAATTTTCCATTTCCCATCATTCCACTGCCCATCAAAAAAATCGAAAAAAGATTTGCTGTATAATAGTAAAAGCCAACAAAATATCTCTCTTATTAACAAGGAGATCAGGAAAGACAATCCGTCCTGCTCTCCAAACCGTTTAGCATGAATCAAAAAGGAATCACCATTAGCGAGTTAGCTACCAACGAACGCTTTCAGCACTACTGCTGGTCACCAACGCCCGAGGAAACTATGTATTGGCAAACCTGGGCAGAGCAAAATGCGGTCGCTCCCGAAATCCTAGAAACTGCCAAAGCACTCGTGTTAGAATTGTCTTTGCAGAAAGATGGAGAGACAGAACAAGAGTGGCAACGACTCAAAAGTCAGCTGACGCCTGTAGTTGAGATGAAGACTACTAAAAAAAGTCGAACAATCTGGTGGCGTGTGGCTGCTGCTGTGGCTTTAATCATCGCATCTATTGGCATTTGGAAAGCTGTGCAACCGGCGCCGATAGAATGGCTCACTTATGCAACCCAAGTAGGCGAAGTGCAACAAATTGATTTGGCAGATGGCAGTACGATTCATTTGAATGCGAACTCAAGTTTAGAAGTCGATCAAGAACTAGAAGAAGCGACGATCCGACGCGTGCGATTGAATGGAGAAGCGTATTTCGACATCGCCAAACGACCAAAACAAGCTTTCATTGTAGAGACCGCAAAAGGAGAGGTGCGCGTACTAGGAACATCCTTCAATGTGGCTGATCGATCAGATCGATTTGAGTTGACACTTGTCGAAGGCAGCATTGAGTTTCGAGTACCCAATCAGCCAGCGGTAGCCATGAAAGTAGGCGATCAGTTGAATATTGTTGACCAAAAATTAATGAGACAATCAGTTGATACAGAAGACTTTGCAGCTTGGCGAGATGCTCGGATGAACTTTAGAAATGTGACTATCGAACGGGTCATTGCACAGATAGAAGCTGACTTTGACTGGAATATAAAAGTCAAAAATCCTAAACTCCTTGACCGAAAAATCAACGCCCAAATTCCGAAGAACGATCCAATTCTACTTTTTGAAGCGTTGGCAGCGATTTATGATTTGTCCATAGAGCAAGTGGGAGACAAGGAATATATTCTTCAATGACGCAACAACTTTTTGAAGACAAAACAAACATGAAACGACAACTCACAACTTTAAATCTACAACAACGAAGCACTTTCTCACTGCTTTTGGTAATGCTGTGGTGCATAACAATCTCAGCAAGTCTCGGCAGTCAAAAACTCAATCAAATTTCGCTAGACAAAGCCATCGACGAGATCGCAGCTACATATAGTGTATCTATTGTCTATGATGTCGATCAGGTGTCGAGTATCATTGTAAATAACTGGCAGCTAAAGCGACAAAGTGTAGAGGAAGACCTTCGCCAGCTTTTGCAACGCTTCAATTTTACTTACGTCAAACTCAATGCGTCTACTTTCGCTATCAAAGCAACTTCCTCTTTGAGCAATAGCCGCTCTACTTCAAGCTCAACGCTACCTATCAATGCACCTCCTATCAAGCAAATCACGGTACAAGGTATCGTTTTGAGTGAGGAAGAAAGCGAACCTCTCATCGGTGTCAATGTCAGTATGAAAAGAGGAGCAGCCGGAACAGCGACGGATTTGGACGGTAGTTTTTCTTTGACAGTAGAAGAGGGTAGTGTTTTAATTATCAGTTATTTAGGCTATCTGTCTCAAGAGGTTGTAGCGGATAAAACTGACTTGGGAGCGATCTATTTAGAGAGCGATGCCAAGCAACTAGAGGAGGTCGTCGTAGTAGGTTATGGAACACAGAGACGGAGTGATCTGACAGGTGCGCTGTCTTCCATCGGCGAAGAGGAATTGAAAGCCTTGCCATCTACAGGACTCGATCAAGCGTTGCAAGGTCGGGCAGCGGGCGTCTACGTGACCCAAAATTCTGGTGCACCGGGTGGCGGCGTATCGATTCGGATACGCGGTATTGGCTCTACATTGACGGCAGAACCGTTATATGTGATAGATGGTATTCCGGTTGTCAATGACAATCAAGGCACCTCTACTAATTTCAGTGAACTCGACGGCGGTGGTCAAAATTCCAATGCACTGAACACCATCAATCCAGCTGATATAGAATCTATTGAAGTGCTCAAAGACGCGTCTGCCACAGCGATTTACGGCGCACGAGCTGCCAACGGTGTCGTACTCATCACCACTAAGAGAGGGCAAGAAGGAAAATCCAATATTACTTTTGATACCTATTATGGTGTGCAAGAATTGGCGAACAAAATTCCAGTGCTCAATCTTCGAGAATATGCCGAATACTATCAAGATGTAGGTTGGGAACCTATAGAAGAATTTGAAAATACGGAACTGCTAGGAGAGGGGACAGACTGGCAAGATGCGGTCTTCCGTCAGGCGAGTATGCAAAATTATCAGCTTTCTTTGACAGGTGGCACCAAACGCACCAACTACGCCCTTTCGGGTAGCTATCACCAAAAAGAAGGTATCGTCGTCGGTTCAGACTTTTCGCGTATTTCCAGTAAAATCAATCTAGATCATCAGTTCAACGACAAAATTCGCATCGGGAATAGCTTGTTGGTCAGTCGGACAAAGGAAAACATCACCTTCAATGACAACAGTAGTGGCGTCGTCTACACGGCCTTATTAATGGTGCCAAATGCGCCCGTTCGCAATGCTGATGGTTCATTTGCAGGGCCGCAAGAAGAAATTACATTGGCATTCGACAATCCGGTAGCGCGAGCATTGGAGACCAATGATGTCAACGAAAAAACGCGTTTATTGGCGAATTTATACTTGGAAGCCGACTTGCTGCCATCTCTGAAATACCGAACCGAATTTGGGACAGATTTGGTTTATTCCAATCACGAAACTTTCTTTCCATCCTTCCAGCGTGGCAACTTTTTCGGCAAATCAGGCATTCGCGAAAATGCTAGCAATAGTCAGTTTTGGATCAACAAGCATCTATTGACGTACAGTCAAAAAATTGGGCAGCAGCATAGTATCAATCTTTTAGCTGGTTTTGAGGCGCAGTCCGGTGACTACGAGTGGTTATTTGCCTCTCGCGAGAACCTGCCGACCAACGACCTGCAATCCATCAACTTAGGAGACATCGGGCAGCAGCAAACCAATGGTGGCGCAGGTCACTGGGCATTGCTGTCCTACTTTGGACGCCTGAATTATAACTTCAACGAGCAACTGTTACTCACGAGCACTTTACGGGTGGACGGCTCTTCGCGCTTTTCCCCAGAAAATAGATATGGCGTATTTCCCTCCGCAGCCATCGCCTGGCGAGCTTCCAATACCGGATTTTTCAAAGACCTCGAAAAGCTGGACAATTTGAAGATCAGAGTGGGTGTCGGCGAAGTGGGGAATCAGGAAATTGGGTTGTACTCTTATCTCGCCAACTTACGCTCCGTCAGTGTGGCTTGGGGCAATAGTTTACTGACGGGATTTGTGCCGGACAATCTCGCCAATCCGACGGTGCGCTGGGAGTCGTCTTTTCAATCTAATGTGGGTGTAGACATTGGTCTATTCAATAATCGCATCGAAGTGGTCGCCGACTACTACGTCAAGCAAGCCAATGGTATGTTATTACCTGCTCTACTGCCATCGACTGCCGGAAGTTTGACGCCACCTTTTGTCAATATCGGGCAGATTGAAAATAGAGGATTTGAACTGTCTTTGAATACCGCGAACCTGAATGGAAAATTCACTTGGAACACCAATATTAACTATACCGTCAATGATAATAAAGTCATCAGTTTAGGCTCCAACGGCAACTTGATTGGCTTGATTCAACGACTGCCCGTGACACGCACCGAAGAAGGCAGACCGATCAGCCAGTTCTATGGCTATGTGATGGATAAAGTCTTTGAAACGCAAGCTGAAGTCGCGGAAAGTCCTTTTCAATCGGATGGCACGCGCGCTGGAGACATCAAGTTCAAAGATCTGAATAATGACGGAATCATCACTGATGCTGATCAGACGTTTATCGGCAATCCATTACCAGATTTTACGCTAAACCTGAATAATAATTTTGCTTTTGTAGGCTTCGATTTGAGCGTCTTTTTTCAAGGTGTTTTTGGCAATGAGATCTTGAATTTGATGCGCCGGGATATCGAAGGACAAGCTGGACTCAACAACCAGTCAGCAGCCGTCATCAATCGCTGGACAACCCTCAATCCGATAACTGACGTCCCACGTCCCACAGGTTCTGACCCCAATGATAATCGCCGACTCTCCACTCGCTTTATTGAGGACGGTAGTTTTATCCGTTTGAAGAATGTGAATTTGGGCTATACTGTTCCTCGGAAATGGTTGGAACGAGTTGGTTTACAGCAAGTTAGAATGTATGTTTCTGGGCAAAATTTAAAGACTTGGACAGACTATTCTGGCTATGATCCGGAGGTCGGTTCATTCAATCAAAATCCTTTAATAAACGGTGTCGAAAACGGTCGATACCCGATCTCGAAGTCGTACACGTTTGGGTTGAATGTTAGTTTTTAATTTGGATGTATTTGTAGGATTAGAACGCGGATTTAACGGATCGAACAGATTCTAACAGATCATTTAAAATCAGTTCATATTCGTGAAATCCTATCTAATCAGTTTTCCCATCCTCCACGCTAAGCATATCATATTCATAAACATTATGAAACGTATATTTTTTATTTTATTCATTGGACTTTTTGGTTCAGCTTGCGAAGATTTTCTCGATCGCCAGCCGCTCGACCAAATCACAACCAATAACTTCTACAAAAATGTCAATGAAGTCAATCTAGCCATCATCGGTAGCTATGCGCCGCTGCTGGACATTGACTGGACGGGCAAAGGCTGGATGATAACAGAAGTACCTTCCGACAACTCCATGCCCGGTGGTACAGATCCAGATTTTTCGCCCATCGACAACTTTACGGTCACGGCGGACAACTTGATTGTCGGCAACTACTGGGCGAGACACTATCAGCTCATCACCTATGCCAATACGATCGTTGACAAACTGAGTCGATCAGAGATCAGTGAAGTAGAGCGATTACCGCTGGAAGCAGAAGCGAAGTTCTTGAGAGCGGTGGCTTACTTTGATCTGGTGCGGGTTTTCGGCGGTGTACCTTTGATTACAAATCCTCCGGTCTATGGTCAAGGCTTATTGTACCCGCGCGCTACTGTCATTGAAGTCTACGAGCTCATCAAATCAGATTTTCAGTTTGGTGTCGATCATCTGCCAGTGGAGCGTTCTGGTGTCAATCTAGGTCGTGCGACAAAAGGAGCAGCTCTAGGATTATTAGCTAAGGCGTATCTGACGAGACGCGAATACAAACAAGCAAAAGCAGTGACGGAAGCGATTATGGAGTTGGGTATCTATGATTTGCTAGACGACTACAAAGACAACTTCGAGCTAGCAACCAGCGACAACAACATCGAGTCTATTTTTCAAGTCCAATATGCAGGCTGTGGACCCTTTGGCACCGGCAACCCCATGCAAGCCTTTTTTGCGCCTTGGGGCGAAGGTATCACCAAAGATCGCGATGGTTGGGGTTCGCATATTCCGACTGGTCCTAACGTCTCCACGCCCAATACGACCATCATGGATGTGTTTGAGGAAGGCGACTTACGCAAAAAATGGACAGTCATGACGGCTGGTGAATTTTATCCGTCCATCAATCCCGAAGATGGTGGCTACACTTATCCAACAACGGGTGCGTCTGCTAGTGCTGGCAACATCAAGAAATACGTCGTCGGTAGTGCCTCAAATGTCTGCTTTATGAGTACACCTCAAAATGCACACGTCATTCGCTATTCGGATGTGTTGCTGACCTACGCAGAAAGCATCATGGAAATCGAAGGTGGTATCAGCAGTAATCCCGAAGCTTTAGCAGCTTTCAATGCCGTGCGTACTCGTGCTGGACTAGAGCCATTAACACAAATCGATAAGGAAGTCATGCTGCACGAGCGTCGTGTCGAGTTTGCATTTGAAGGACACCGTTGGTTTGATTTGCTACGCAGCGGAAAGACGATAGAAATCATGAGCATTCATGGCAAGAATCCTGATCTACACAATCTGTTGTTTCCAATTCCTTCTGGTGAGCTACAGATCAATCCGAATTTGGAACAAAATCCAGGCTATTAGGAGAGAATGAGAAAGTGAGGGTGTGAGAAGAAGAGAGCGTAAAACGGGCTAGAATACGAATCACATACAGCATGTGGATTTACTTATTCACTTACACAATATGAAATAAATAACGCACATGAACTCATTTACACGTGCGACATCAATAAAAAACAAAAAACGTGAACGGCAAGACATACCTATTTTTCATTCTAAGCATAGCCTTATTGTGGAGTTGCGAAAAAGAGCAAGCACCTCCAGTCATCGAGTCGATAGAACCAGCTTTTGGATCGGCGGAAACTTTAGTGACCATTCAAGGACAAAATTTAGGAGCGATCAAGCAAGTCACTTTTAGCGGACAGTCCGTCAATTTCAATACGGCTTATAACTCCGAGGTGGCTTTATTATTTCGCATACCTAATAATATTCCATTAGGCGAACATGAAGTGGCACTGATAACGGAAGGTGGCACGGCGTTGACAGAATTTAGAATTACGTTAGAGCCACCTGCTGTGTTTAGCATCAATCCTGAATTTGCGTCTCCTGGTGATGTAGTGACCGTCATCGGTAAGAATTTTTACGAGCCGATTAGTGTCTATTTCTTCGATAGTATTCAGACCGAGATCGTGACTTTGTTCCCAGATTCTATGGAAATTATCGTACCTGAAGGCATTCAAAAAGGGCGTGTCACCGTCGATGCAAATGGTGGGGTGGCGATCTCGCCAGTTGATTTCTTTTCCATCCTGCAAATCTTGGTCAATGACTTTGATGGCAATGGCATGCGCAACGAAACTAACAAATGGGGCTTTGTCGGGCAAGTCGATCAAAATGCCCAAACGGCTATTCAAAGCAGCAATCCTGAACCCATAGACGGCAACTTTTTGAAGTTAACAGGTACAGACGCACTGGACATCACATGGATAGGTGGCACACAAAGTCATTTCGGCTTTCCCGGCGACGATTTTACCACATTTGGTATCAAGACTGGCATCAATAATACCCTGTTAGAAATGGATGTCAATAACAATGGCAAAGACAACACTTTCCTCTCCTTGATTCTGCTGGAGCATGACGGAGAAACTAGCGACTTTGTCCATGAAGTCCGTCTCAAAAAATCTGGTTGGCAGCGGCTATCCATTCCCCTCAACCGTTTCTCCAACTTTGAAGGACGCATCGTTGATCCTACGAAAATCAAACTGATCAAAGTACATCTGACTGATAAAGATAACTCCGATCAGCCGCTAGAAGCCAATGTGGATAATATTCGATTTGTGGAGATACTTTAATGATTTCGGATGTCGAGCTATTTGCAAAGGAACTTGATATCCTCAATACTCAGATCGCTCCGAAAGTCAGAGAGATAGGCAACCCATTATGCTTTAGTTAATCCTCAATTTAAAAATATTGGATGGTAGATATTGAAATCTTGTGCTAGCAGCTGTAAGACCTTCTTAAATGTTCTTCGGTGCCCTTGAATGGTTCAAAAATACAAATCAAAGAAAACGAAACAACTTTTCTCAAATAGTGAGTCCAACAATACTAGACGTTGCTGACTCATTCTTAAAATTCATTAAACGATGATACGAATCTATACTCTTTTTTGTAGTCTGTTTATCGCTGCGACGACGGTGTTCGGACAGGTCTATGTCGATCAGTTTGAAAATGGCGATGCTGCCTACATGGGCGGGTCTGCCACCTACAGTTTTTCAGAAGCCAATGGTGAACTGAGCATTACTGCTGCCGGTCCTGCACCGTTTGACGTTTTTACCTATGGCTTTCACAATACTGAAACTGGAGAAGCAGTCAGCGTAAATGCCACAGCAAACAACAAAGTTTTTGTCAGAGCAAAAGCGAGCAATATCGGTGTCACTTTACGGATGGATTTGCAAGATGCTGGTGGTTTTGTGACTTCTCAGGCAGGCTTGAGTAGGATATTGACGACGGATTTTCAGGTCTTGGAATTTGATTTTACAGACTTGTATATCGACGGTGGATTTGGTGGAACGTCTTGTGATTCAGGTCCTTGTCCGGTTGATGGAACGAACTTGACAAGTTTGGTTTTCTTCACCGAACCAGGTATAGGAGGTTTCAATGGAACAGTCGTCATCGACTACATTGCTTTTGGCGAAGAGCCGTCTGGTGTCATCATGTCCGATGTTTTCCAAGATCATTTTGAAAGTGATAGCTCAGTTACGTCCTTCATTAATTTGGCAACTTATGATCTATCTGTCAATGACAATTCTGAACTCATCGTCAAAGGAGACGGTACGAATCCCATGTGGGATCCATTGGCGTATTTGATTCGGAATCAAACGACTTATGAGACAATCGACATCGACGTGACTGGCAACAATAAGATGTACGTCAAAATCAAATCGACCGTCCCAAATACAACTATTCGTTTTGATGTGATTGACATTGATGGATTTGCGAATACGCAAGGATCGATCACCAAATTGGTAGGTACAGACTTTTCAGTTCTCGAATTTGACTATGCAGGAACTTATATTGATTTAGGATTTGGTGGTACACCCTGTACGATGGAAACTGCACCTTGTCCAGTCAATGGCGAGCGTATATCTCAATTGAACATCTTCATTGAGCCAGGTGTGGGTGAGTTTTTAGGCGAATTGACTATAGATTACATCTCTTTCGGCACACCGCTAGAGCCTGCCGGACCGCCTGCTGAGTTTATCTATGAAGACCATTTTGGGGATGAGACATTGGAATATACCTCCGGAGGCGAAGGCTTTGTGGTATTAGAAGTGGGTAGCGATTTGGTGATTACTGCCAACGGAACAGCTCCTCCATTCTCTTCTGTTTCTTACTTGCTACACGATAAAGAAAGCATGGATTCGATTGTGTTGGATTTGACGCCGGCACTAAATAAAGTCTTCATCAGAGCGCGTACCGAGTCAGGTTCAGTGCCGTTGCGATTGGACTTGATTGACACGCTAGGATTCATCACCAATCAAGCCAGTTTGACCAAAATCATTGGCGAAGAGTTCCAAACTTTTGAGTACAACTTCACAGGCAACTATTTTGACGGCGGATTTGGTGGTACACCTTGTGATGGCGGTCCTTGCGAAGTAGACGGAACGATCATCGATCAGCTATTGCTCTACTTAGATCCAGTGCAAGGCAACTACGAAGGCACAGTCTATATCGACTATGTTTCCATTGGTCAGCCAGCCGGAGACGACGATGGTGGCGGAGTTGATCCCAATGGTATTGTCAATTATTCAGAAGACATCGGCGACAATACATCCTTGTTCATTTCAGATGTCGATGGACTTGTTTCTACTTATGAAAATAGCGAATGGACGATCACGGGGAACGGGACGAGCGGCGCATTTTCTCCTTTGGTCTATACCATTCACGACGAAGCAGGCGAACCTACCCTGGCGGATGCCGTAGCCAGCAACGATAAACTATTCGTGCGTGCCAAAACGAGTGTCGCAGGGACAGAATTGCGTGTCGATTTACAAGATGTTAATATGTTCGTCACCAATGCCGCAGCCGTTTCCAATGCTTTGACAGAGGAATATGCAGTCTACGAAATTGACTATTCCGATAGGTACAATGATGGTGGTTTTGGTGGTTCTCCTTGTGAGTCAGGACCTTGTCCAGTTGATGGTTCTCGCATTGGCAATTTGCAGTTCTTCATCAATCCTGGCGTCGGTATGTTCGATGGTACAGTAACGATCGACTGGGTCGCATTTGGTGAGCCATTGCCGGAAGATCTAGGGCCTACTGGCGTCATCAACTATCAAGAAGAATTTGATGAAAATACATTGCCATTCATCACAGATAATACTGGCTATACGTCTACGACTGGCGAAACTTGGACGATTGTCGCAGATGGTAGCACAGGTGCGTTTACGCCATTGACGTATGCGTTGCATGATGAAACTGGTGAAATGATTTCGGCGGATGTCGTCGGTAGCAGCGATTTGATGTATATCCGTGCGCGTGCGACCAATCCAGTCAGCCTGCGCGTCGATTTACAAGATACTAGAGGTTTTGTGACCAATGCTAGTTCTCGTGCTGTAGACTTGACTGATGAGTTTGAGGTCTACGAAATGAACTATGCAGGCGCGTACAACGATGGTGGTTTTGGTGGTACGCCATGTGATGCAGGACCCTGTCCAGTCGATGGGCAGCGCATTTCGATGATTCAGCTTTTCGCGAATGATGCGAGTGGTGGTTATACAGGCACGATTGAGATTGATTATATCGCCTTTGGTTCGCCGCTAGTAAATGTCACCAACATCAATCGTCTGAGCCAACTAAAAGCTTTCCCGAATCCAGTACAGAATGAGTTGAATATCTTATTGAAAACACGACAAGCTGGCACATTAGAATTGCGATTATTCAATGCGGTCGGGCAATTGGTATCTACCAAGAATGTAGGTCACGTCAATGGCAACCAAGTGATTTCGGCGATTGATGTCAGCGAACTGGCAAAAGGTTTGTATCAAGTACAAGTCATTGTGGATAGTGTGTCATCAGGATACGTGACCATTGTAAAATAGATAAAGACTAATCCAAATAAGTAAACACAGTAGTTTCGGACGTCGGATACAGAACATTCGGCGTCCTTTTAGTGATAAAAAAGAAATCTGCCATGAAGAATCTTTTCATTTATAGCATAACCCTCATTTTTCTAGGGCAACTACACGCCCAAGACGCTTATCATACGTCACTCCAAACGATGCTCCAAACTGAGTATAGTCTTCCCGAAGGCGAATGGGTGTTCTCAAATACAGAAAGCATTATTTACCAAATAGCGACCGGCTACGGTGGCAACTACAGTGTACAAGCAGCAGCAGACGACCAATCTTTTGACAGAACCGTAAAAGCGACTATCAGTAGGGCAGGCTCCAATCCTTGGGATGCTGGTTGGGTCATATCAAATAGCAATGCCATGCGCACAGGTGATCGAATGCTCGCTGTGTTTTATCTGCGATCTGTAGGCGGTAGTGGCGAAGTCAATTTTTTAGTAGAGAACAATACCACTTTTGCCAAGGAGGTCTATTTACAACTTCCAGTATCTGAAGAATGGCGTTGGTATATCATACCGTTTTCGAGCATGGCTAATTATACTGTAGGCAGTTGTAATTGGGGATTTCATCTCGCTAACAAGGCACAAACCATCGAGATTGGTGGATTTACGGCGCTGAATTATAAAAGAGCTGTCGAGTTGAGCGCACTACCTAGCCGTGTCAATAATCAGTTTTACGGTGGCTATGAGGAAGATGCAGCATGGCGAAGTGCGGCGGATGATCGCATTGACCGTATCCGAAAGGCAGATGTACAAATTCAAGTGACCAATAGTGCAGGCGAACCAGTCGAAGATGCAGTTATTGAATTGAATATGATTCGGCACCAGTTTGATTTTGGGTCTGCTATTTTGGCATCTCGCATCGCTGGAAATAATGCTTACAATCGCATCTATGAGAACAAGATTCGTGATTTGGATGGGAAAAGACATGGTTTCAATACGGTCGTTTTTGAAAATGATCTGAAATGGGATGGTTGGGAAGAAGAATGGTTAGTCAATAAATCTGAATTACAGAAATCAGTCGCTTGGCTAGTTGATAACGACATCAAAATCCGAGGTCACGTCTTAGTATGGCCTGGCACGCCATATCTACCTGATGACATTGTACAAAACTATAACGACCTCGACTATATCCGTAACAGAGTGTGCGGACATATCGAAGAGATCATGACTTATCCTGGTATCGGGGAAGCCATCCATGATTGGGATGTACTGAATGAAGTGACGCTCAACGAATCTCTAGCCAATGCTTTCCGCTCGTCGCCGGATTATACCACTGGAAGAGAACTGTACCCTGAAATCTTTCAAAAAGTGCACGAAGTAGACTCCACCAAAGGACTTTGGCTCAATGACTATGTCACCATGACGCTCGGCAACACAGCTGGCGATGAGTTGTACGAACGACTGAAAAGCTATACCGCAGAGCTAGTAGAAGCGTCTGAGCATATCGATGGTATCGGTTTTCAGGGACATATTGGTGGATTTCCGTATGGTATTTATGATGTGCTGGGGACATTGGATGATTTTTATGACAGCTTTGGACTGAAAGCAAAGATCACCGAATTTGATTTGCCTTCTTTCATTGATGAGGAGCTGGCAGCTAACTATTTACGTGATTTTATGACTGCCGTTTATAGCCATGAAAGCACAGATGGCTTTTTGTTTTGGAGTTTTTGGGATGGACAAACCTATATGAATGCCGGATCCAACTTGTACCGAAACGATTGGAGTGAAACACCTGCCCACGCTGCTTTTGTTGACCTGCTATTCGATAAGTGGTGGTCAGAAGAAAGCCTAGCGACCAATGCAAGCGGAGCAGCCACAGCCCGTGTTTTCAAAGGACTTTACGAGGTATCTTATCAATGCGATGGCACGATCATCCGTGACACCATCAATGTGTCAGAAGCTTTCAATTATACCTTAGCTTGCGACAACATCACAACAAATACAGCGACGACCATCATCGACAAGACCATCAACGTCTACCCAAATCCATCCAATGGTCTGATTCAAATCGAGCAAGATGAGCCGCAACGGATGCGCATTCGTTTACTAGATATGACTGGAAAATTGATACTCGCAAAAGAGGTAGAACAAACAAATAACACATTGGAGATTGATGCTGCAAAAGGTATTTACTTTCTGGAACTCAAAACAGCCGATCGAGTCAGCGTCCAAAAAATTATTATCGAATAGCAATGTGAAATAACTAAGATACTCTGTTTTGCTGAAATTAATTCATCAGGATTGCTTGCAAAGAATGATGGATGGAGTTCAGCAAAACACTAAAGAGAGCAGCTTATTATTGAACTCATTAACGACTTTTCCTACCTTTATATATTGTCATTCTAATCACCACCTTTCCATCCGGAGGGTGGTTTTTTTGAGTCTGAAAGTATAGAGGGCAAGTAGCATATATGACTCCATATTCTCAACGTCTCTTTTTCTACAAAACAGCAAACAAGCTATCTTTTGCGTTTACCAATAACAAAAACATCCGCCTTTGCTTCGCTTCTTCCTGCTCTTTCAAGCTCTATTCACCCTCTTTCTTTCAGGTGGTCTTTTCTTCAAAAATAGATCGCTTAAAAACAGCACCATTGCTGGATTTACGCTGCTGTATGCGCTGGAGTTGCTATACTTTTTATATGGGACAACGACTGAGGTTGTAGCACTTTATCCACAGCTGATAGGACGTTTTTATTTTACGATGGGCTTGCTGTATGGACCGCTATTATGGTTTCATTTTCAGTCAATTACAGACATAAAATTCAAGATCAGCTGGCAAGCGATTTGGCATTTAGTACCAGCATTAGTCTTCAATATATTTGCCTTCCCGATTACTATCTTATCTGATACTGACCGTCTAGCTTTTTATGCTAGCGAAGCCAACTTTTTCAGTACCGTTATCTATTTTAATGTAGCCCGGACTGCTCATCAGCTAATTTATGCCATTGCGCTGATTCGATTGGTCAATCAACAGCAACCTCACTTGTCCACTCGTCGAAAAACTTATCTCAGCGGGATTGCCATCATCTATTTATTGGCAGTTGTACTGGTGTCATTTTTGGTTGCTTTTGCGAACAGCTGGCGCGACTTTTCTTGGTATTATGTACTGAGCAATAGCATCGTTTTTCTGATTGCTTATGTACTGTATCAAAATCCCGATTTCTTTCAACGATGGAAGAAAAAGTATGAGCAGTCTAACTTAAATGAGAAAGATCAGCGGCGGATTCGACAAAAGATAGAGCATGCTTTCCAAGAGGAACAACTGTACTTGGACAATCAACTATCTATCCAAAAATTGGCAGTAGCTATTGATGAAAAACCGCCTTATTTGTCGCAGACCTTTACCACTCTTTTTCAGTCCAATTTCAATGACTACACCAACGAGTATCGAATTGAATATGCCAAACAACTATTGACCAATCCTGCTTACGCTCACTACAAGATAGAAGCAATCGCTTTGGCAGCCGGCTTCAATAATAAAGTCACATTCTACAAAGCCTTTTCTAAATTTACGCATACCACACCTTCTAAGTACAGAAAAATCAAAGTAAAATAAGCACATGGCAACTGTTGAGCGCGTCCGCTTATCATTGGGTATAGATCAATCCGTAAAGAATAATTTTTATTAACGCTTTACCGCTTTCTTTTTGTCGGTTTTAGCTCAAAGAAATAACATATTTGTTGCTCTAGTTGGTAAAATGAAACCGAATGACTGCTACAAAAATACGCTTGCTCCCTTTTTTGATACTACTTCCTACTTTTCTGATAGCCGGCAAAGTAGGCACGCCCCACTTCAACCAAAAAAATATGCACAGTCATGCGGCAATTGCTGTGTTCTGTCTTTGGCAAAGCGAGTTGTTAGCGCAAATAAGCTTTGATTCATCAAGTCTCGCACCGACCAAAGCGTCTGAATTAGTATATTTTGTTAAAAGTGGAACACAATCAGCAGAAAAAGAAGCACTAACCGTAAGTGTTTCTGCTGATTCCACTGATTTGCGCAGCACTCAAAATCCGCTACTCGGCAGCTGGAAAGTCACTGCTATTCATTATGAATATACTGATACGACTTACGTGGTCGATTCGCTAGACTATGGTCGATTTCTATTCACGGAGGATAAATATGTGGTGCTCTATAATCCACTAATGAATCAACGCACCTCTTTCCAAAACTTATCACAGCCTAGCGACGCAGAAACCATACAAGCCTTTCGCTCCATCGTCTTCAATAGTGGTAGCTATGAACTAGATGATGATGTCATCACCAATACGCCTGACATTGCCAAAGTACCTGGTTTTGAAGATGGAAAACAGTATTACCAAATCGGAGAAAGTGGCGAGCAATTGACGCTGACGATGTTTGACGAGACTTATCCAAGTGGAGATAAACCGGCTTGGTACGGCAAACTGAAAATCAAATTCTTCTTGAGACGGGAGTAAACTAAAACGGACGGCGGCAATACCAAAAAAAATGAGCTTTTATTATTAAACAATCTTCAATCTACGAAACACCTTCACCTAATGTCTCGTATACATATCAATTTATCCTATGTTTTTGAGGTGAAGACGATAATTGGTTCACGACCATGCCGATGACTGTTGCAAGGATTAAGGCATAAAACTACGGTCGAGCGATCAATAGGCTCTATCATCTCGTGTTTTTAAAATTTCCATGAACATGAAACGATTCAGAATCGTCTTCTACCTACTCATCGTATTCGTACTGAATTTTTTGTTGATGAGTGCCTAGCGAGGACGAAAACACAGACACAGGCGCAGCTTCTCCGGAAGTTGCGCCTTTTGTTTTCAGAAAGCATAGGAATAAATTGTAATTGTAGGGAAAGCTTGCTTACTTTGTAGATGACGGATAGAGATGCAGAGATAGATTGTAGCAGATAGATGTTAAAGAGCTTGTCCTAATCCCAATAGCTATCGGAATCGGGATTCGGCTGATTTTTAGATCGAATCAGTGATAAATATAAATAATCCAAAATCCTTAAACTACTCAAATTAGTTATTCTCAGCTTTACTTTTTCGGTTAAAAGCGAAATTTATAGTTATATACATCTTTGATAGACAACAGATTATAAAATAAGCTTAACATTTAGACCTTTCTATTTAGCGATTCCTATCGCATCTCTTCTTGTCGAATGCAAGGAGAACTATGTTATTTAAAGACTTAATCGGACAACACCAAGTTGGGCAAAATTTACGCACTGCGCTACAAGCTGGACGCTATCCGCATGCTTTGATATTATTGGGTGGAGAAGGTTGTGGAAAACTGCCACTTGCACTGGCAATGGCGCAGTATTTGTTGTGTCAGCAGCTGACTGATGGCGATAGTTGTGGTGTCTGTCCTGCCTGTCTCAAAGCACAACGTTGGATTCATCCTGATTTACATTTTTCTTTTCCGACAGTCGGCAAAAATGTCCGAAGTGACGACTTACTAGAACAGTGGCGTCAGCTATTGGCAGAACAGCCTTATGCTTCTGTGCAGCATTGGTTACAGTTCATTGGTGCAGAAAACAAACAAGGCAATATCAACAAAGAAGAATGTGTCAATATCACCCGAAAGCTCAACCTAAAAACCTTTGAGAATCAACGCAAAGTACTGGTCATGTGGCGACCAGAATATTTGGGAAAAGAAGGCAATCGCCTACTCAAATTGGTTGAAGAACCACCTGCGGATACCTACTTTATTTTCGTCGCCGAGCAAAGCGATCAAATTCTCAACACCATTCTTTCGCGCTGTCAAATCGTGAAAGTACCGCCCCTATCTATCGACTCCGTGGAAAAGGCATTGATGGAAAAAGGGGAAGATCCTGCAAAAGCCAAACAAGCCGCTCAACTCTCCAATGGTAACTATTTCCTAGCGCAACAACTCATTACTGACGAGGATCGCGATCATGTTCAGCTCTTCATCGGCTGGATGCGACTCTGCTATCAAGGAAATACCGTAGAATTGGTGAAATGGGTCAACGAATTTGCCAAAGCCGGGCGCGAGCAGCAGAAGTTCTTTTTGCAGTATGCCCTACATTTTATGCGTGAATATCTATTTTATAGTACCACAGACGACCTATCGAACGTTCGATTGAGCGAGGCGGAAAAAGTCGTCGCCCAAAAATTCAGAAAAATCATCGGCTTTCATCGAATAGAAGATTTGGTTACCTTATTTAACGACCTCATCTACTACGTAGAGCGCAATGCCAATCCTAAAGTGCTCTTCTTGGATGCAAGCCTCAGCATACATCAATTTTTAAAACCAACCGCTACGGCATGAATTATGAGTTATAAATTATAGCTTATGACCCATAACTCATAATCCATAAAAAGCGGATGCGATAAATAATAAAATATGGGCTGTCAAGGATGCTCAACATCAGATAACGGAAAGCCGAATGGCTGCAAAAGCAATGGGAGTTGTAGTACAGGAGGCTGCAATCGTTTGAATACTTACGATTGGCTAGCGAAAGAAGAATACTATGACCCTAGTGCATACGACATCGTCGAGGTAAGTTTCAAGAACGGAACGCGCAAAGAGTTCTACAAAAATCAATTGCATACCTATGCGGTCACAGGCGATCAGGTAGCAGTAGAATCTTCCAACGGCTATGATGTTGGACGGATCTCATTGTCTGGTGAGCTGGTACGAGCACAAATGAAGAAAAAGCGCGTCAAAGAAGACTCCGTCAAGCATAAAGTCTTACGTGTCGCCAATGAGCGCGATCTAGAGAAACTAGCAGAAGCACGGAGCGCAGAGAAAGGAACAATGGTGAAAGCGAGAGCCATCGCGCGATCACTAGACATCCAAATGAAGATAGGCGAGGTCGAGTATCAAGGTGACAAACGCAAAGCTACGTTTTACTATACCGCAGACGGACGCGTCGATTTTCGAGAACTAATCAGGCACTTTGCGAGAGAGTTTCGCATCAAAATTGAGATGCGGCAGATCGGTGCGCGACAAGAGTCTGCATTGATCGGTGGATTGGGATCTTGTGGTCGAGAATTGTGCTGTTCCACTTGGTTGACGGACTTCAAGTCTGTCTCTACGACAGCGGCACGCTACCAGAATCTAGCCATCAATCAAGCCAAACTCTCTGGTCAATGTGGACGACTCAAATGCTGCCTCAACTTCGAGCTAGACACCTATATGGAAGCGCTGGAGGACTTTCCAAAACATGCCGATAAAATCTATACAGAAGCCGGGCGAGCGATGTTGATTAAAACCAATATCTTTAAGCGATTGATGTACTATGCCTACGAAAAAGCAGAGCTACGCGGGCGTCTATTTGCGCTTGATGTAGAAGATGTCAAAGATATTTTGGTGATGAACAAGAATGGTGAGAAGCCGGAAGATTTGCATTCTTTCCAGCCGAGCACGCCGGAAGCAGAGCCATTTATGGACTACGAAGATGTAACAGGTGTCGTAGAATTACCGATTGAGAAGCGTAAGAAAAAACGTCGCAAAAATCGAAATCGCAACCGCAATAGAGGTGGCAATAATGAACGACGCACCGATAGCAGAAAAGAGGGTAGGAGCAATGATGATAAAGCCGATAAAAGCAACTCCGAAGAAGGACGCAGCAACAATCATCGGCGCAATAAATCCAGAAATCAAAACAAATCTGAGGACAACAATAAACCCGGAGAAGGTGGCAAGTCGCGCAACAATCGCTCGAGAAATCGAAATAAAAATCGCAACTCGAACAAGCCACCACGTGATGATAAAAAATCTTAGAACAAACAAGGTTTCGCTGTTCAGCGAAACCTTGTTTTGTCTTAGTCTGAGTTCAATAATAAATTTACATCTTTGAGTGTTCGATTTTGGCTGAAGTTAGCTACTTATTCTGCATATCTGCTTTCAGTCAAAACCGAACAATATAAATTTGTTTATTTCACTTTACTTAGCGTCAATTTTTAGAAAACAAGGAAGAGAAATACCTTCTTTCATCAACTAAAAGTTACCTCAAGACCTTACATTTGCAGCCCCTAAATTAATAGAGAAAAATGAAATACGATATAACAGTCATTGGTTCAGGACCTGGCGGATATGTGGCAGCCATTCGTGCAGCACAACTGGGCATGAGGACAGCCATCATAGAAAAAGAATCCTCTTTGGGTGGCACTTGCTTAAACGTAGGTTGCATTCCTTCCAAAGCTTTGCTTGATTCTTCCGAGCACTACCACAACGCCAAAGATAAATTTGAGCTACACGGCATCGACATTTCTGATCTGAAAGTCAACATGCCACAGATGATAAAGCGGAAACAAGAAGTAGTCGATCAGACAGTAAAAGGCGTTGAGTTCTTGATGAAGAAAAACAAGATCGACGTTCATTATGGAATGGGTTCATTTATTGATGCGCGCACTCTACAGATCGAAAAAGAAGACGGTTCAAAAGAGCAGATCGAAACCGATAAGGTCATCATCGCCACAGGTTCAGTTCCTAATTTACCTGAAATGTTCAATTTCGATGGTAAACGGGTCATCAGCTCCACAGAAGCTTTAGAAATCACCGAAGTACCTAAAAAAATGGTCATTGTCGGTGGTGGCGTCATTGGATTGGAACTGGGGTCAGTTTATGCTCGTTTAGGTACACAAGTCGATGTGGTCGAGTATATGGATCGCATCATTCCTGGCATGGACGTTGATTGTAGCAAAGAATTGATGCGGGCACTGAAAAAGCTAGGTGTCAAATTTCACTTGAAGCATGGCGTAACTGGCGTCAAAGCTTCTAGCAAAGGCGTCAAAGTAACTGTCAACAAACGCGATACAGAAAACAATTTTGAACTGGAAGCAGACTATTGCTTGGTCGCGATTGGTCGTATTCCGTTCACCAAAGGATTGGGACTGGAAAAGGTAGGCGTAGATATGGACGAGCGCGGACGCATCAAAGTCGATGGACATCTACGCACGAATGTTGACAACATCTACGCCATCGGTGATGTCATCAAAGGTGCGATGCTGGCACATAAAGCCGAAGAAGAAGGCATCTTTGCCGTAGAATCTATGGCAGGACAACATCCACATATCGACTACAACCTGATTCCTGGTGTGGTTTACACTTGGCCAGAAGTAGCAGGTGTTGGTCATACAGAGCAAGCACTCAAAGAAAGCGGAAAAGCTTACAGATCCGGCAAGTTTCCGTTCAAAGCACTGGGACGCTCTCGCGCGAGTACGGATACAGAAGGAATGGTTAAAGTGCTTTCCGATGCAGAGACAGACGAAGTTTTAGGCATCCACATGGTGGGCGCACGTACTGCTGATTTGATTGCAGAGGCGGTGGCTTTGATGGAGTTCCGCGCATCTGCTGAGGACATCGCTCGTATGAGCCACGCGCATCCGACTTATGCGGAAGCAGTGAAAGAAGCAGCTTTGGCAGCGACGGGAGATCGGGCGTTGCACATTTGATGAGCTGTGAGCTATTAGCCGTTAGCTTTTAGCTTCTTCAGTGCCGCATAGCTCAAATTCAGTATCTCAATAATTAGGTTACTGAACTTGTACATAATAAAAAACACAATAGTAGCTACAGCTGAGGCAAAACAGTTTACCACTGAATAGCTAACAGCTAATAGCTAAAGGCTAATAGCTAAAATATGACTGCATTCGAAAAAATAGAAGCTCTTTTAGTAGAAATCGACCAAGCTCAACCAAGCACAGCCGAAGAACTGGAGCAATTTCGCATTCGCTATTTGGGATCAAAAAATACCATCAAACCGTTGATGGGAGAGATTCGGAATATTCCGAATGAGCAAAAGCGAGAATTTGGGCAGTTAATTAATCAAACCAAAGGGAGAGCGGAGGAGAAATTCAAGCAACTGCAAAGTGAGATTGCCTCAGCAGGCGATCAAGCCAAAGCAGCACAATTGGATTTGACGGCCCCTGCAGAGCCATTGACACTTGGGTCGCGTCATCCCATTTCGATTGTGATGAATCGCTTCATTGAGATATTTGCACGCATTGGGTTTACAGTAGCCGAAGAGCGAGAGATCGAAGAAGATTGGTATAACTTCACGGCGATGAATACGCCCGAAGACCATCCGGCGCGTGATATGCAAGACACTTTCTATGTCCGCAATGCCAAAGATATGCTTTTGCGTACGCATACGTCTTCCGTACAAGCGCGTACGATGACGACGCAAAAACCACCCATTCGCATCATTGCGCCAGGTCGCGTCTATAGAAACGAAACCATTTCTGCTCGCTCTCATTGTCAGTTTCATCAAGTAGAAGGATTGTATATCGACGAAGGCGTTTCTTTTGCAGACATGAAGCAAACGCTGCTCTATTTTGCCAAAGAAATGTACGGTGAGCAGACCGAAATTCGTTTACGTCCTTCCTATTTTCCATTCACAGAGCCAAGTGCAGAGATGGATGTCTGGATGGGGACAGATACACCGGAAGCTTACCGACTGACGAAAGGTACAGGCTGGCTAGAAGTTCTGGGCTGTGGTATGGTCGATCCTGCTGTTTTGGATAATTGCGGCATTGATAGCGCTGTTTACAGCGGCTTTGCCTTTGGCATCGGCATAGAGCGGACGGCTTTGCAAAAGTATGGCATCAGCGATATTCGGTACCTATTTGAGAATGATGTGCGCCTAATGGGGCAGTTTTCGGGGGTGGTGTAGGAGATCAGTTCACTTTCCATCGCTTCACCGCCTTTGCCACATTCTGTCCATCCATAGCTGCCGAAAGAATACCTCCAGCATAACCAGCACCTTCACCACAAGGAAACAGACCTTCCACTTGCTCGTGCATAAAAGTCGCTCGATCACGCGGAATACGAATCGGCGCACTCGTCCGACTTTCTGTACCGACAACGACGGCTTCTTCTGTATAATAGCCTTTCATTTTCTTCCCGAAATCCTGTACACCTTTTTGTAATCTTTGATAGATTGGTTTGGGGAGTAATTGATGGAGTGGTGCGGCATAGATACCTGGAATATAAGAGGTGTCCGGTAGGGTAGAGGAGACCTTTTGACTGACAAAATCGGCGAGACGTTGTGCTGGAGCTTGTTGTGAGCCATCGCCGTATTGGAAAACGGTTTGTTCGACAGATTTTTGAAATTCCAGAGCAGCAAAAATACCATATTTTTCTTGGAACGATGCTAGATCCTCTAGCTCTACACCGACGACCGTCCCCGAATTGGCGAAAGGAGAATCTCGACGTGATAGGGACATCCCATTGACGACCAACTCGCCGGGCGCAGTCGCTGCGGGTACGATCAATCCACCGGGGCACATACAAAAGGAGAAGACACCTCGCTTTTTGACTTGTGTCACTAGCTTATAACTAGAAGCTGGCAGATGTTCTTCGCGTGGTCGCTGATTGTATTGGATTTCGTCGATCAGTGCTTGTGGATGCTCGATGCGGACACCTAAGGCAAAAGGTTTGGCTTCGATATACACATTTTGTTGATGTAGGATTTTGTAAATATCGCGAGCGGAATGACCGGTAGCTAGAATGACGGTATCAGCATAATAAGTTTCACGGTCGTTGACGACGACACCTTTCATTTGATTGTTCCGAATGATAAAATCGGTCACTCGCTGTCCAAATCGAATTTCACCACCATATTTTTCGATGGTCGTACGGATATTGGCGACAATTTTTGGGAGCTTATTAGAACCAATATGTGGATGAGCGTCAATCAGGATATCTTCCTTCGCACCGTGTTCTACCAGCAGTCGAAGTACTTTGTCGATTTTGCCTCTTTTGTGCGAACGCGTATATAGTTTTCCATCCGAATAAGTACCCGCACCACCTTCTCCAAAGCAGTAATTGGAATCCGGGTGTACTTGCCCAAATTGCTGAATGGCTCTCAAATCCCTCCGCCGCTCACGCACTGGTTTCCCTCTATCCAAAACGATAGGACGATACCCCAATTCGATCAATTCCAAAGCTGCAAAATAACCCGCTGGACCTGCACCGATGACGAGCACTTCAGGGCGATCAGCTACATCATTGAAACTGGAAAGAATAGCCGCTTCACTTTCAAATGATTCTACGGTAGAGACTGCCGTTCTTAGTCTGACAAATGGTCGACTACCACGCGCATCTATTGAGCGTTTCAGTAGCTGAAAATCAGTAATTTCTGTAAGAGAGATGCCACATTTATTGGCTGCCTTACTTTTGACTTTTTGCTCATCGACAGCTTCGTATGGTAGTAGCTTGAGTTCTACGATTTGCTTCATGGAGTACCTGATTTTGAAGTCATGGTCGTGTCGATGGGGGTAGGAGTATCTTTTAGAAATTCAGGTTTGAGCTTCCAGACTGTTTTTTCGTCATCTTGCGGCACAAATTCTTCAGGAATGAAGACTGTTGTCTCCACGTTCTCGATGACATCGACTTGTACTTGTTCGCCTTCTATCCACCTTCGGATACTGACAGCTTCTCTATCTTTATTTAAAGAAGTCAATACTAAAACCACGCTAGAATCAGGATCTGAAGCAGCGATATCATAGCGACCATTGTCGATGAAATGTTGGAGGACGGAGGCAGCCGCATTTTCGAGTAGAACAGTCGTTTCTGTCATAACCACATTGCCCGCCCAAGCTTCTACTTTGACATTGCCGACTAAGTCCAAATTGATCTCAGCCGCTTCTTTGGTCTCCACCGTTTTGTGGAGTACTTTTCGTTGAGCGAAGGAAAGTTGAACAAAGCTTATCAACACACAAACAAACATTAATCTAGTAAGCATAGGAGTAGTTTAGTTTTCTCTGGAGACAAAACGTTTTGAAGTGTCATTCAGTCTAAATGAAGAGCGAAAATGACTATTTTCTAGCTTCCCATTTCACTTCTTCGATCCCTAGCGTGTATGCCTGATAGCGAGCCAAAGTGAAGAGGTAATCAGATAGACGATTGAGATATTGGACTAAGATAAGCTCTACGGGAGAAGAGTCTCGCAATTCGCTGACCAATCGCTCGGCACGACGACACACACAGCGTGCCACATGGCAGTGAGAAACGGTAGGATGACCACCTGGCAAAACGAAATGTTTCAAAGTCGGTAGTGTCTCATCCATTTTGTCTATTTCTCTTTCTAGCAGCTCTACATCGCTTGCTAGGACATCTGGCACAGGCATATCTTTATCGGGATCACTCGCCAAGTTAGACCCGATGGTAAATAAGCGATCCTGTATTTCTTTTAGGATTTTTTTGACCTCAACTTGCTCAATGAGATCACTGAGCAGACCAATATAGGAGTTCAATTCGTCTACCGTACCATAAGCGTCGATGCGGACGTGATGCTTAGGGAGTCGCTTGCCTCCAAATAAACTCGTTTCGCCTTTATCGCCTGTTTTGGTATATATTTTAAATGCCATGATACTGGTTTGAATACAATGAATAAAATCACAAAGCCCATGACAAGTACATCATGGGCTTCGATTTATATTTTTTAATCATGAAATGCTAGCTTTCCTGATCGATCTGCTGCTGTATTTTGAAGAGCAGTCGCTGTGCATTCAACAAGAAATCATCGTTATGAAACTTGAATTCATTATGTACCATCAACAAACGCGCTGCATCGAAGGAAGCAGAACCCGGAACAACTTGTCGCGCTGCAATGGGGTGTAGCCAGTATTGCAAGTTGTTGGAACGCAAATGCGAGTCGATACCAAAATTGATGACTTTTGCCAATTTATTCAAGGAGAATAAATAGTTTGTCGACTGATTCAGTTCTTTTTGCAAATCCTTGATACGAGAAGGGCGAAAATCAACACCGCACTTTTCTAGCAAGAATATGTCACGACGGCCATCAAAAACGACGATGTCACGCACAGCATACTTGCGGAAATTCTTCATGAAGAATCGCTTGATGTGCATACGACTTGGATTCACTTTTTGAAAGGCGTAGTTAATGGCATTTTCTTCCATCCGAAACTCTTCGTCGAAAGGTTTGCGACGACGTGTCCGCATATTGACCACTTCTTTGTTTCGACTGATGGTATGCCCAAGTTCATTGGTTTTGGAGAAGACATCTACGACATCTACATCGGCATTGTTTTCCCAACTTTCGATGAAGATGCGTTCGGTTTCAATTTCATATATCAATAGGGAAGCGTCGCTGATCGCGTAAAAATTTGGATAGCCGCCGTAGATGTTTCCGTATTTGAGCTCTAAAAAGGTAATGTTACGATTCACGGTTTTCTTGTATAGATGTTCAATAATTAAGGGTAGCCTGTCTATGTAATCGGTTTTATCATGCCAAATAGTATACAATAACTGTTCCGGCGGTCGAGTTTGTGGCTAACCTATGTGTTTGTTTTATATTCCTTCAAAATGCAAATTAAAGCATTTAGTTTTAAGTACGAGCAAAGACCTCGTGATTAATTTAGGGAAAGTTCTTTGTCGGTGTTCTCCTATTACAATTGCTGAAATACGAGTCATGTCATATATTTGTTCCCTCATCTACCCAATACTTGTATCGCAGAGATGAATTTGAAAAAGACGCTTATACCATCGCTTCCGCTTTATCTTTGCTACTGCATCGTCGTTTTTGCTTACTTTTTAGTCAGTCAGCAAGGTTTCTTTTGGGATACCGTACAGTTGGGGTCAAAGCATGCACACTGGTACTTCGAGCAGAATTTTCAATACTTTTTGCTGCCGGAGTCTATGGATAGTGGTCATCCACCTTTCTTTGGGATGTATCTAGCTATCTGTTGGCAATGGTTTGGGCAGTCGCTCACAGTCAGTCATTTTGCAATACTACCATTCACTTTGGCGAGTATTTTTTTTCTCTACCGGATCGGTCAGTTTTTTTTAGGCGACCGAAAAGGAATATTTCTAGTCATTTTATTACTCGCCGATCCCACTTTCGCTGCTCAGAATCTCCTCATTAGTCCCGATGCTTGTTTGATGGCGTTTTTTCTAACTGGTGTATACGCTGTGCTTTTTGAAAAGAAAATTCTTTTGGCAGTCGCTGCGCTTGGACTAGCCGCGATCAGTATGCGTGGGATGATGGTAGTGGTGGTGCTCTATGTTTGGCAATTGCTGTATTCCGAAAGGCAATTTTTCTGGAAGACTATGTGGCAAAAAGCATTGCCATTTGTGCCCTCGGGCTTATTCGCACTTGCTTTCTTGAGCTATCATTATCATGAAACTGGATGGATTGGGTATCATGAAGATTCACCTTGGGCGGAGAGTTTTCAAAGAGCTGATTTTAGTGGCTTTATTCACAATGTTGCCGTCTACGGATGGCGATTGCTTGATTTTGGGCGATTTTCTGGACTGCTATTATTAGCTTTATTACTTTTTTTGAATAAAAAATTACTCCTTCAAAATTTTCTCGCAAATGAAAAACTTAAAAAAATAGCTCTTTTGCTTTTGGCTTCTTTGATTTTCCTTTCTCCGAGCTTACTCCTCTACAAATATCTATCTGCTCACCGCTATTTTCTACCTATCTATTTCAGTTTCCATTTATTGACGATTTATCTACTATTTGAACTTGTAAAAGAAAAGTGGGCGAAATGGATTTTTGTAGCCTGGGTAACAGTTCTTTTTAGCGGCAATTTCTGGATGTACCCAAAGCAGATCGCGCAAGGTTGGGATGCGAATTTGGCTTTTCTACCCTATGATGGATTGCGAAAAGAAATGATAGACTATATCGACCATGAGCAAATTCCACTGACGATGATAGGAACAGTTTTTCCAGAAGTCGGAGCGAGAAAGTTCCGCGAACTGAATGGGCGAGCAGAAGGCTTCAAACAAGCAAACTTAGCTACAGACCGATATATTTTCTATGCGAGTGTCATGAATGATTTCAGTGATGTGGAGTTGGAGGAGTTGGAGCGAGAATGGCGCGTTCGGCAGCGATTTGAGCGGTTTGGGGTGGAGGTGATTTTGTATAAGCAGGTGCGCTGATGGATGTAGTATTTTTAGCAAAAGATGTATGAAAATTAGACAAATTAAAAATATATCATGTATTTATTGTCTAACAAATAGGATGTGATGCAAAAGGCAATGGTGGAAAAGGATATTTTACCACCTCAAAAGCTTCCTGTTATCGATCTTACTAATAAGCCCTCCGGAGTATATTTTTTGTTTGTAAAGACAAAGGACAGATTCTTTTCAGAAAAGATAACCAAGATAGGAGAAAGGTAATATTATACTGTTCACCCCGCTTGAGCAAAGTTTTATACCCATCTTAACTGTAACGATATTTCTACCCTAATGGAAGGGATGCTAAGAAGTTGCGTGGGACCTTATGGAATAAATTGTTGTAATACCAATACGGTCACTTCCATGGAAAGCGATCCTATCGGAAATGTCAGTAAAACCTTCTTCAATCTCTTCATTGATATTAGCTCCAAAATGGATTGTATGGGAAACACTGACAGTCCATCTGTACGAATAGAAATACTAGACTTACAAGACAATATACTAGGCTAGCAAACATTCGGGTTAGAGATGGACGGAAATGGAAATCTATCGGAAAGTAATGAGTTAGTCAATGTTCCCATCACTGATCTAGCACCTGTACAATCTGGGCAGACTTATAAGTTCAGACTCATTTTCACTGAATTTTACGGAAGATTCAGTGTTTTTTCTGTGGCAGATGTGCCTGCTGAAATCACTGTGGGAGAGTTAAGAGTCAAATCCATCGAAAGCCATGATGGCATCTCAACTGACAACGACCTATTACAAACCTACACTTATAATAACGGATTGCTTTTTGCTTAGGGCAAACGCATCAAAAGTATGATAAGTAATAGTTGTCGTATGGAGCAAGTGTGGAACACGTTTTACTTAGGTGGCGGATGGCGAAAGGGCAGGTTCGACGGAGGAGTTTGCCATTTCTAGACCTTTTGATTCGTTTT